>NZ_CP126741.1:970495-1293993 GCF_030246905.1 Microbacterium sp. zg-Y818
GCCGAGATGACGGACGACAAGCGACCGGATGGCGAAGAACGCCGGCGCCCCAAGCACGTGTCCGACGACCGGCGAAACTCGGGGGAGCGCAAGCCCTTCGTGAAGCGTGACGGCGACCGCAAGCCGTACCAGAAGCGCGACGGTGATCACCGGCCGGCTGCCCGCGATGGTGAGCGGAAGTCGTACCCGCCGCGCGATGGTGAGCGGAAGTCATACCCGCCGCGCGATGGTGAGCGGAAGTCATACCCGCCGCGCGATGGTGAGCGTAAGTCTTATCCGCCTCGTGATGGTGAGCGGAAGTCGTACCCGCCGCGCGATGGTGAGCGGAAGTCTTATCCGCCTCGTGATGGTGAGCGTCGTCCGTACGCGCCTCGTGACGGTGAGCGTAAGTCTTATCCGCCCCGTGACGGTGAGCGTAAGTCTTATCCGCCGCGTGATGGTGAGCGTCGTCCGTACGCCCCTCGTGATGGTGAGCGGAAGTCGTACCCGCCGCGTGATGGTGAGCGTCGTCCGTACGCCCCTCGTGATGGTGAGCGGAAGTCGTACCCGCCCCGTGACGGTGAGCGTCGTCCGTACGCCCCTCGTGATGGTGAGCGGAAGTCGTACCCGCCCCGTGACGGTGAGCGTCGTCCGTACGCCCCTCGTGATGGTGAGCGGAAGTCGTACCCGCCGCGTGATGGTGAGCGAAAGTCGTACCCGCCTCGTGACGGTGAGCGTAAGTCGTACCCGCCGCGTGACGGCGACCGCAAGCCCTATGCGAAGCGTGATGGAGGCGGGCGCCCGTTCGATGCCCGTGACGATCGCCGAGTCTCGCGTCCCCCGCAGGAAGAGCGTGAGTCGGGACCGCACATCCCCGACGACGTCACTGCAGCAGATCTGCACCCTTCGGCACGCAATGAGCTGAAGACCCTGAGCAAGGAGAACGCCGAGCAGGTCGGTCGCCACCTCGCGATGGCAGCGATGCTCATCGAGGAGGACCCGCAGCTGGCACACGAGCACGCCCTCGCCGCGATTCGCCGGGCCGGCCGCATCGCCGTCGCGCGGGAGACCGCCGCCATCACGGCATATGCGATCGGGGACTTCGCCCTGGCGCTGCGCGAACTGCGGACATACCGCCGCATCTCGGGACGCGACGATCAGATCGCGCTCATGGTCGACAGCGAGCGCGGCGTGGGACGGCCCGACCGCGCTCTCGAGCTCGGTCGCTCGGTTGACCGCGCGGCGCTTGCCACCCCGGCGCGGGTCGAGCTCGCGATCGCGATGTCCGGCGCACAGTTGGACCTCGGGCAGCCGCAGCGTGCACTGGCGGAGCTGGACATTCCCGAGCTGGATCCGGACCGTGCCTTCGAGTGGAGCCCGGCGCTCTTCGCCGCCCGCGCGACCGTTTTGGCAGAGCTCGGACGCGATGCCGAGTCCGCCGAGTGGCAGCGCCGCGCGATCGTCGCCGCCGAGGTGATCGACGCTGCTCTCGGTTCGTCGGCGGACGAGGAGTTCCAGATCGTCGACGAGGTCGAGGAGCTCGCGCTCGAGCCCGACGATGCTGAGGGTGACGAGGCCGACGCCGAAGAGGCGGAGGCGGTTGTCGCTGAGGCTGGCGCTGAGAACGCCGAAGCTCATGGCGCCGACGCCTCTGAAGCCGAGTCGGGGGCCACGTCGGCCGCGGAGCCCGAAACGGCCGCGGAGCCCGAAACGGCCGCGGAGCCAGAGACGGTTGCGGTGGCCGATGAGGCCATCGACCCGAAGAGCGAGACGCTGTTCGACGACGCCGGGCTGTCGGACGACGCCCCGGAGAAGTGATGGCGCTGTTCTCGCGCAACGCCACGCCGACGCCGCTTGACGGAGTCGACGTCGTTCTGGCCGACCTCGACGGGGTCGTCTATGCCGGACCCGGCCCGCTTCCGCACGCGGTGGAGAGCCTGGTGCGCGCGGGTCAGACCCGCCGGCTCGGCTACATCACCAACAACGCCTCGCGCACCGACGCCACGGTGGCAAGCCACCTGCGTGAACTCGGCCTGTCTTCGACCAGACCCGAGGACGTCGTAACCAGTCCGCAGGCGGCCATGCGGCTGCTGCGGGAGCGCGTGGCGCCCGGCGCGCGCATCCTCGTCGTCGGTGGTGACGGACTGACGGTCGAGGTGGAGAAGGCGGGCTACGCAGTCACGCGCAGCGCCGACGACTCGCCGGCCGCGGTCGTGCAGGGCTTCGCGCCCGACGTCGGCTGGCAGCACCTGGCCGAAGCGGCGTACGCGCTCGCACTGCCTGAGGACGAGGGCGGCATCCCGTGGATTGCCACCAACACCGACTGGACGATCCCTCAGGCGCGGGGCCTCGCTCCGGGCAACGGCACCCTGGTGTCAGCCGTGCATACCGCGGTCGGCCGGCTCGCCGTCGTGGCGGGCAAGCCGGAACGCCCGATCTTCGACGAAGCCGTGGCCCGCTTCGGCGCATCGAACCCACTGTTCCTCGGTGACCGCCTCGACACCGACATCGCGGGGGCTCAGGCCGCCGGCATCCCGTCGGTGCTCGTCCTCACCGGGGTGGACCGGCCCAAGCACGTGCTGGCTGCGCCGCCGCATTCGCGGCCGACGTACATCCTGGGCGACCTGCGCGAGCTGCATGAGCCGTACCCCGAGGTGAAGATCAAGGGCGACGTCACGACCGTGCGCGATGCGGCGGTCCGCATCGACGGACCCGACGTCCACATCCTTTCCGAGGGCTCGCGCCCCATCGATCTCGTGCGCGCGGGCGCGGCGGCGATCTGGGCGACAGGACGTGGTATCTTCGGGTTCCGCGTGCCGGAGCGGCTGTACGCCGACCCGTTCCACCGGCCCTGATCCGGCGGACCAGCGCCTATCCTGGGGGCATGTCGATGGATGCCGCGCCCGAGCCGTCCGCAGCCGAACCCGCGCAGCCGCGCGAAGATCTGCTGTCGGCGCTCGAGGTGATCGAGGGCCAGCCCCTCGGCGAGCGGGCCCAGGGGTACGCGGCGCTGCACGACGAACTGGCCCGTCGGCTGCAGTCCGGCCCGGCAGACCCCTCAGCATGACGGAGCGTCTCGATGCGGCCGTCGCTGCGCGCGGGCTTGCGCGCTCGCGCACGCACGCCGCGCAGCTGATCGCCGCCGGCCTCGTGAGCGTCGACGGGCAACCGCTCGTGAAAGCGTCCGCACGTGTGGGGGAGGATGCCGCGATCACCGTCGCGGCATCCGATCACTACGTCAGCCGAGCGGCGCACAAGCTGATCGCCGCACTCGACGCCTTCGCCGTGGACGTGCAGGACCGGACGGCGCTGGACATGGGGGCGTCCACCGGAGGATTCACGCAGGTGCTGCGTGAACGAGGCGCCCATCCCGTGCTCGCCGTCGACGTGGGCCACGGTCAGCTGGCGGCATCCGTCGCCGCCGACCCCGAGGTGCGGGCCGTCGAAGGGTTCAACGTGCGGCACATGACTCCGGAGAGCCTCGCCGCGGCCTCGGGCGTCGACGTGGCGCCGTCGGTGGTCACCGGCGACCTGTCGTTCATCTCGCTTGCGCACGTGCTGCCGGCCGTGGTGGCCGTCTGCGCCCCGGACGCCGACGTCGTCCTGCTGATCAAGCCGCAGTTCGAGGTGGGGCGAACGGGCGTGCGTGAGGGGCTCGTCAAGAACGCCGGCCTGCGCGCCGACGCCGTCGCCGGCGTGCTGTGGTCGGCATGGGACGCGGGCCTGGGCACCTGCGGGCTCATCTCGTCGCCGATCGCCGGCACGCACGGCAACGCGGAGTATCTGGTGCATCTGCGTCCGGGCGTGGACGGCAATCCGACAGAATGGTTGCGCACCGTGAACCGACTGGCGGAGATCGAATGACGCAGCCTCAGCGACACATCCTCGTCGTCGTCAACGCCCACCGGGGCGACAACGCCGACGCTGCCCAGCGCGTCTTCCAGGCCCTCCAGTCCGCCGGCGCCCACCCCGTCGTCACCGCCGAGGATCGCGCCGATCTCACGGGTATCGATCTCTCGGGCGTCGCCACCCTCGGCACCGATGTCGCCGTCGACGACATCGAGCTGGCCATCGTGCTCGGCGGCGACGGGACGATCCTGCGGGCCGCCGAACTCGTCCGTGACGGCACCGCCCCGGTGCTCGGCGTCAACATGGGGCATGTCGGCTTTCTGGCCGAGATCGAACGGGACGACATGGATGACGCGGTGCGCCGCGTCATTGCGCGCGATTACGTCGTCGAGGAACGCATGGCCCTGTCGGTGCGTATCAAGGATGCCACCAACACGGTGATCTACGAGACGTGGGCGCTGAACGAGGCCACCGTCGAGAAGGCCAGCCGGGAGCGGATGCTCGAGGTCGTCATGGAGATCGACGGCCGCCCGCTGTCGTCATTCGGGTGCGACGGCGTCGTCGTGTCGACACCCACCGGGTCGACGGCGTACAACTTCTCGGGCGGCGGACCAGTGGTGTGGCCCACCGTCGAGGCGATCACGGTCGTCCCGCTGTCGGCTCACGCTCTCTTCGCGCGCCCGCTGGTGGTGAGCCCCGAGGCGGCGGTGGCGATCGAGGTGCTCGAGCGCAACAACGGCCTCGGCGTGCTGTGGTGCGACGGGCGGCGCTCGCACGATCTGCCGCCGGGCGCCCGCGTGGTCGTGCGCCGCTCCGCCGACCCGGTGCGCTTGGCGCGGCTGCATCCCGCTGCCTTCACCGACCGGCTCGTGCGCAAGTTCCAGCTGCCCGTGACCGGCTGGCGGGGACCCGTCGGACCGGTCGAGGCGGAGGCCCCGTGAGCATCGCTGTGTTCTGCGAGGTTTCGCGATGATCGAGGAGATCCGCCTGCGCGACCTCGGTGTCATCGCCCAGGCGACCCTGCCGATGGGCCCGGGGTTCACCGCGATCACCGGAGAGACTGGCGCGGGCAAGACGATGGTCGTCACAGGCCTGGGGCTGCTGCTCGGTCAGCGCGCGGACTCGGGTGCCGTGCGCTCGGGGGCGCCGCAGGCATCGGTGGAGGGCACGTGGATCGTCCCGGACGACGGACCCGTCGCCGAGCGGGTGCGCGAGGCGGGCGGAGACCTCGAACCCATCGGCGGGGGCGACGCGGAGCTGTACCTGGCGCGCACGCTTTCGAGCGAGGGTCGCAGCCGTGCGACGGTAGGCGGCCGCACCGCGCCCGCGGGTGTGCTCGCCGATCTCGCCGACCAGCTCGTCGTCGTGCACGGGCAGTCGGATCAGCTGCGGCTGCGCTCAGCCGTCGCGCAGCGCGAGGCCCTCGACAGGTTCGGCGGTGCGCCGGTCGCCGCAGCACTCGCGGATTACCGCTCGGCATACGACACCTGGCGGGCGCTGGACGCCGAGCTGACCACGCTCACCGGTGACCGCGACGCCCGAGCGCGCGAGGCCGAGGAGCTGCGCCTGCTGCTGGCCGACATCGAACGGGTCGACCCGCAGCCGGGGGAGGACGACGATCTGACGCGTCGGGCCGAGCGTCTCGCGCACGCCGAGGACCTGCGCGTGGCCGCGGCGACCGCCCACGCGGCATTGTCGACCGACGACGACGCGCCCGACGTCGCGGCGCTGGCCGCCGAGGCCCGGCGGGCTCTGGAGCGTGCCGCCGACCGCGATGGCTCTCTTGCCGCCCTTGCCGAGCAGGCGGCCGAGATCGGGTACCGCGCCGTGGATCTCGCGCAGTCGCTGTCGGGATACCTCGCCGACCTCGACGAGACCGGACCGCAGGAGCTCGCCCTCGTCGAGGAGCGTCGCGCCGAGCTCGCGACGCTGTCTCGCGTGCACGGCTCGGTGGATGCCGCGATCGACCTGCTGCGCACCGGATCGGCCCGCTTGGCCGAACTCGACGACGACGGCGACCGGGTCGAGCGTCTCACGGAGGAGCGCGACGCCGCGGCATCCGTGCTCGACGTCGCCGCCGACGCCCTGACCGCCGCGCGCACGGCTGCCGCAGAGCGGCTCGGCGCGGCCGTCACCGACGAGCTGCGTGCCCTGGCCCTGCCCGACGCGCGCCTGGCGGTGCAGGTCGCGCCGGGGTCGCCGTCGGCCGCCGGCCGCGACGACGTGACCATCCTGCTGGCCCCGCATCCGGGAGCCGAGCCGCGGCCCGTCGCCAAGGGTGCCTCCGGCGGCGAGCTCAGCCGCGTGATGCTGGCGCTCGAGGTGGTCATCGCCGGCACCGACCCGGTGCCCACGTTCGTGTTCGACGAGGTGGATGCCGGCATCGGCGGGGCCGCCGCGATCGAGGTGGGCCGCCGCCTGGCACGACTCGCCGAATCGTCGCAGGTCGTCGTGGTCACCCACCTCGCGCAGGTGGCCGCCTTCGCCGGCAACCACCTCACCGTCGTGAAGGCCAGCGACGGGTCGGTGACCGCCTCGAGCGTGCGGCGGTTGGCCGGCGCCGACCGAGAGGCCGAAATGGCCCGACTGCTGTCGGGGATGGCCGATTCCGAGGCGGCACTCAGCCACGCACGCGAACTGCTCAGCCTCGGCGGCGCATGACTGGTAGCATGAAAGCCCGTGACGGAAACTTCTAGCGCGGCCCCCCTTTCGAACGACACCACCAGACACATCTTCGTGACAGGCGGTGTCGTTTCCTCGTTGGGGAAGGGACTGACCGCAGCGAGCCTGGGCAACCTGCTCACCGCGCGCGGCGTGCGCGTGGTCATGCAGAAGCTCGACCCTTACCTGAACGTCGACCCGGGAACGATGAACCCGTTCCAGCACGGCGAGGTGTTCGTCACCGACGACGGGGCCGAGACCGATCTCGACATCGGCCACTACGAGCGCTTCCTCGACATCGAGCTGAACCAGTCGGCCAACGTCACGACGGGGCAGATCTACTCGCAGGTCATCGCCAAGGAACGCCGCGGCGAATACCTGGGCGACACTGTTCAGGTCATCCCGCACATCACCGATGAGATCAAGCGTCGCATGCGACTGCAGGCGACCGAGGATCCCCAGCCCGACGTGATCATCACCGAGATCGGCGGAACGGTCGGCGACATCGAGTCGCAGCCGTTCATCGAGGCCGCGCGCCAGATCCGCCACGAGCTGGGTCGCGACAACGTCTTCTTCGTGCACGTGTCGCTGGTGCCGTTCATGGGCGCCTCGGGTGAGCAGAAGACCAAGCCCACGCAGCACTCCGTCGCGGCCCTGCGCTCCATCGGCATCCAGCCCGATGCGCTGGTGCTGCGCAGCGACCGGCCCGTCACCGAGTCGAACAAGCGCAAGATCGCGCTCATGTGCGACGTCGATGAGGATGCCGTCGTCAACGCCGTGGACGTCCCGAGCATCTACGACATCCCCACAATGCTCAACGAGCAGGGCCTGGACGACTACATCGTGCGGGCGCTGGGGCTCTCGAAGGCCGCGGACGTGGACTGGACGCGCTGGAACACCGTGCTGCAGGCGGTGCACAACCCCAAGCACGAGGTCACCATCGGCCTGGTCGGCAAGTACATCGACCTGCCCGACGCCTACCTGTCGGTGACCGAGGCGCTCAAGGCAGGCGGCTTCGGCCAGGAGACGAAGGTCAACATCACCTGGATTCCCTCCGACCTGTGCGAGACGCCCGAGGGCGCCGAGAAGGCGCTGGCGGGCGTCGATGGCATCGTGATCCCCGGCGGCTTCGGCATCCGCGGCATCGAGGGCAAGCTCGGCGCGCTGCGGTTCGCGCGTGAGCAGGGCCTCCCCACCCTCGGCATCTGCCTCGGCCTGCAGTGCATGGTCATCGAGTACGCGCGCAACGTCGCCGGACTCGAGGGCGCGTCGTCGAGCGAGTTCGACCCCGACACCGAGTTCCCCGTCATCGCGACGATGGCCGAGCAGGTCGACATCCTCGCAGGCGGCGACCTGGGCGGCACCATGCGCCTGGGCCTGTACCCGGCCAAGCTCGCGGAGGGGTCTCTCGCCGCGGAGGTCTACGGCTCGGACGTCGCCTATGAGCGTCACCGCCACCGCTACGAGGTCAACAACCGCTACCGCGACCAGATCGCCGACGCCGGCCTGGTCTTCTCGGGCGTGAACCCGGACCTGGGACTCGTGGAGTACGTCGAGCTGCCGCGCGACGTGCACCCGTACTACATCGCCACCCAGGCGCACCCCGAGCTGCGCTCGCGGCCCACCGAGCCGCACCCGCTCTTCCACGGGCTGATCGCCGCGGCCGTCGAGCGTCACCGCGCCAGCGAACTGTTCGACGTCGAGAATGCCTGACTCAGGCGCCGCGGAGTACCCCGACCCCGCCGGGCTGCGCGACGAGCCCGTCGAGTACGAGGTCGTGCGCAGCGAGCTCGTGTACCGGGGGCGCGTGTGGGATGTCCGCAGCGACACCGTGCGATACGGCGACGGCGAGATCGTGCGTGACTACGTCGCGCACACCGGTGCCGCGGCCGTCGTCGCGCTCGACGACGAGGGGCGGATGCTGCTGATCCAGCAGTATCGGCACCCGATCCGCAGCCGCGACTGGGAGATCCCGGCGGGCCTGCTCGATGTCGAAGGGGAGCCGCCCGTCGACGCCGCACGGCGGGAGCTGGCGGAGGAAGCCGACCTCGTGGCCGCGCAGTGGGAGCCACTGGTGACCTTTCACAGCTCACCGGGCGGCAACGACGAGGTGCTGCACGTCTTCTTCGCGCGCGGCCTCACCGCCGCCGCCGAGAAGCACGCCCGGGGTGACGAGGAGAGCGACATCCGCCTGGCGTGGGTGCCGCTGGACGACGTGATCACCGGCATCCTCGAGGGGCGGATGCGCAACGGCATCCTCGCGATCGGAGCGTTCGCCGCCGCGGAGCGCCTGCGCCGATCCGGGGCCGCCGGGCACTGACATGCGCATCGAGCGCGCGGTCGACGGGTACCTCCGTCACGTCGCGGTCGAGCGCGGTCTCTCGGAGCACACCAGTGCCGCCTACCGTCGCGACCTCGACGGGTACTCGCGCTGGCTTGAGGTGCAGGGAATCGCTGACACCGATGCTGTGACGGCCGACGTGGTGTCGGCGTTCATCGCGGACCGAGCCTCGGCCGACCCGCCGCCGGCGGCGTCGAGCCTGGCGCGGCTGCAATCCGCGGTGCGGTCGTTTCACCGTCACCTGGTGCGGGAGGGGCTCTCCGACGACGACCCGACGGGAAGGCTGCGACCGCCCAAGGCAGCGCGGCGTCTGCCGAAGGCGCTCACCATCGCGCAGGTGGAGGCGCTCATCGAGGCCTCGGGGCCTGCGGCATCCGATGCCCTGCCGGGCGACCTCGTCGGCCTTCGCGACCGCGCACTGCTGGAGCTGCTTTACGCCACCGGCGCGCGGATTTCGGAGATCGTCCAGCTCGACGTCGACGATCTCGCGCACGGTGACGTGCTGCGCGTGCGCGGAAAGGGCGACAAGGAGCGCATCGTGCCGATCGGCTCCTATGCGCGCACGGCGGTCGACGCGTACCTCACGCGGGTGCGGCCAGAGCTGTCGCGGCGGGGGAGTGCGACCCCGCGGCTGTTCCTGGGAGTCCGCGGCGCACCGCTGTCGCGGCAGAGCGCGTGGCTGGTCATCGGGCAGGCAGCTGAGCGCGCGGGGCTGACCGCGCACGTGTCGCCGCACACCCTGCGGCATTCGTTCGCGACGCACCTGCTGCAGGGCGGCGCCGACGTGCGCGTCGTGCAGGAGCTGCTCGGCCACGCCTCGGTGGCCACGACCCAGATCTACACCTACGTCTCGCCCGACGCGCTGCGCGACGTGTACGTCACGTCCCACCCGCGGGCTCGCTGACCCGCGGGGCGCTGCGGCCCGGATGGGCCCGCGCCGCATCGCGCCTCGTCACCTCGATCGGTGAGACGAAACCGGATGGCCGAGACAGTGGGTAATCCCCACAGTCTCGGCCGCCCGTATTCGTCTCAGCGTCTGGTGGGGCCGGGCGGGGCGGTGGTGGGTGGGGTTTGCACGGCCGGCCGATCAGCGGGCGGCGCGAGCGGGACGCCAGACTGAGGGGCATGTCGACCACTGCCGCGACCACCCTTCGCCCATCGCGCGCGCTCGCCGTCTTCTGGATCGTCGCGGCAGCGGCCGGGTGGGTGGTGTCGTTCCTGCTCTACCAGGAGTACATCGGGCAGCTGACGGGAGCGGACCCGCTGTTCTCGTGCCAGATCAGTGTGCTGGTCACGTGCGGACCCAACCTGCTGTCACCCGGCGGCAACCTTCTGGGGTTCAGCAACTCGCTCATCGGCATGACGCTCTTCCTCGGCCCGATCTACGCCGGCGTGAGTGCGCTGGCCGCGCCCGACGGGCTGCGGGTGTGGTTCTGGCGCGTCTTCACACTGTTCGTCCTCGGCGGCTTCCTGCTGGTGCACCTCTTCGCCTACCGCAGCGTCTTCGAGTACGGCTCGCTCTGCCCCTGGTGCATGGTGGTGTGGCTCGTGACCATTCCGCTGTTCTGGTTCACGCTCGGCTGGGCGCTCCGCGATGGGGTGTGGGGGCGGATGCCGCGCCTCGGCGCCGCCTTGCTGACGTGGGCGCCGCTGCTCACGGTGACGAACTACGCCCTCATCGCGATTGTGGCCCAGGTGCGGCTCGATGTGCTGGGCAGCCTCTGACCCCGCCCGATTGGCGCCGACGCGCCGAGTGCTGGCAAGCTGGATGGTCATACCTCTGAACACTCAATGAGTTCCCTATGAAAAAGAGAGATCAACCATGAAGTTCGCCCGCCCCCAGCTCGCCCTCGCCGGCCTCGTCGTGCTCGGTATGACCACGCTGACCGCGTGTTCCGCCGCGTCGCTGCCGGACACCTCGTCGGAGCCCGTTCGCGACGCCGAGAGCGGCCAGGTCACCGAGAGCTCCGAAGCCGTCGACGTCTTCGCGATCCGCGTCGGGGACTGCCTCAACACCTCGGAGCTGACCGGCGAGACCGAGCTGGAGAGCGTCCCGGTCGTCCCCTGCGAGGAACCGCACGAGGACGAGGTCTACCACGCCTTCGACGTCGAGGGATCTGAGTACCCCGGCACCGACGCGCTCGCGGCCGAGGCCGACGAGACGTGCATCGCCGAGTTCGGCACCTTCGTCGGCACACCCTGGGAGGAGTCGGCGCTGGAGTACTGGCCGATGTACCCCAGCGAGCAGTCGTGGGCAGGTGGGGACCGCGAGATCCTCTGCATCGCGTACGACCCCTCGCAACTGGTCACCGGCACGCTCGCCGGCGCCGCGCGCTAGTCGCCATCGCCGGAGGGTCGCCACCGCGCGCCCTCCGGCGATCGCCGCGGTGATGGCTAGAATCGGTGCAGGCATCCCAGAGAGCAGGAGCATCGGTGGCGGGTAAGGCACAGGCGGCGAAGACCGCGGCGGGGGACACACCGATCGGTCCCACCGGTCGCCCCTATCAGGGCTTCCCGACCCCGCCGAAGCTCGACGGTCACGGTCCCGCGCGAATCATCTCGCTGTGCAACCAGAAGGGCGGCGTCGGAAAGACGACGACCACCATCAACCTCGCCGCGTCGCTGGCCGAGTACGGTCGCCGGGTGCTCGCGGTGGACTTCGACCCGCAGGGCGCGCTGTCGGCGGGTCTCGGCATCGCGACGCACGAGATCCCCACCATCTACGACCTGCTGCTGGACAGCAAGCGCGACCCGCACGAGGTCATCGTGTCCACCGCCGTCGAGGGCCTGGACATCCTCCCCGCCAACATCGACCTCTCTGCGGCCGAGGTGCACCTGGTCAACGAGGTCGCCCGCGAGACGATCCTCGCCCGCGTGCTGCGCAAGGTCGCGGGGGAGTACGACGTCATCCTCATCGACTGTCAGCCGTCGCTCGGTCTGCTGACCGTCAACGCGCTCACGGCGAGCCACGGCGTGCTCATTCCGCTCGAATGCGAGTTCTTCGCCCTGCGCGGCGTCGCCCTGCTCATCGAGACCATCGACAAGGTGCGCGACCGCCTCAACCCGAGCATCGAGCTCGACGGCGTGCTGGCGACCATGTACGACCCGCGCACGCTGCACTCGCGCGAGGTGCTGGAGCGGGTGGTCGACGCGTTCGGTGACGATGTGCTCGAAACCGTCATCGGCCGCACGGTGAAGTTCCCGGATGCCTCCGTATCGGGCGTTCCCATCATCGACTTCGCACCCGAGCACCCGGCTGCCCAGGCCTACCTGCGGCTGGCGCGGGAGCTGGTCGCCCGTGGCGCCGTCGCCTGACGACGACCCGTCCGCCGTCGTCGAGCCGTCGACGAAAGCCCAGGCCGAGACGGCCGAACCCGGATTCCGCGTCTCGCTCGACGTGTTCGACGGTCCGTTCGACCTGCTGCTCTCACTCATCTCGCAGCACGAGCTGGACATCACCGAGGTCGCGCTCAGCCGGGTGACCGACGAGTTCATCGCCTACCTGCGGTCGATGCAGACCGCCGAGCAGCTCGACGAGGCATCCGAGTTCCTGGTCGTCGCCGTGACGCTCCTGGACATGAAGGTGGCGGGCCTGCTGCCGCAGGGCGAGCTGGTGGATGCCGAATCGGTCGCCCTCCTCGAGGCACGGGATCTGCTCTTCGCGCGTCTGCTGCAGTACCGCGCGTTCAAAGAGGTCTCGGCCTGGTTCGCCGCCCACCTGCAGGCCGAGGACCGCCGGCACACCCGCTCGGTGCCGCTGGAGGAGAAGTACCGTCGCGCCGTGCCGGAGCTCGTGTGGACACTCTCGCCCGATGACTTCGCCGCGCTCGCGGTGGTCGCCATGGCGCCGAAGGAGATCCCGCATGTCGGGCTCGACCACCTGCACGCGCCCCTGGTGTCGATCCGTGAGCAGGCGGCGATCGTCGTGACTCTGCTGCGCGCTGCCGGCACCCTCAACTTCCGCGACCTCGTCGCCGGTGTGGACCAGACCGGCGTCGTCGTCGCGCGGTTCCTCGCCGTGCTCGAGCTCTACCGCCACGCCGCCCTGTCGTTCGAGCAGCTCGAGCCACTGGGCGAACTGACCCTCCGCTGGACCGCCGAACGGTGGTCGGACGACAGCCTCGCCTCTCTGGGAGCCGACTATGACCGATGACCCCTCGCTGCACACCGAACCTGTGGCCGTGCCCGCGACCGACGACAGCGAAGAGCCCGTGCAGCGGCCGCAGGACGTGGCATCCGTTGCAGAGCGCCTCGAGGCGATCCTGCTCGTCGTCGACGAGCCGCAGTCGCTCGTCGGTCTCGCGGCCGCGGTCGGCGCGCCCGTGCCGGCCGTGCGCCAGGCGATCGAGACGCTCGTGGCCGACTACGACGGCAAGGCCGCAGGCCCCCGCCGCGGATTCGAGCTGCGCGAGGTCGGCGGCGGCTGGCGCTTCTACGTGCGCGCCGAGCACGACGCGCTCGTCTCGGAGTTCGTGAACGCACAGGCTCCGTCGCGGCTGTCTCAGGCGGCGCTTGAGACCCTGGCCGTCATCGCCTACAAGCAGCCCGTGACCCGCAGCCAGGTGGCGTCGATCCGCGCGGTCAACGTCGATTCGGTGGTGCGCACGCTCGTGGCGCGCGGGCTCATCACCGAACTGTTCACCGACCCCGAGACCGGGGCGATCAACTACGGCACGACCGACGCGCTGCTGGTCAACCTGGGCATCAACTCCCTCGACGAGCTGCCCCACATCTCGCCCCTGCTGGACGACGGCGCCGACGGGTTCGATGTGGAAGGCCTGCGATGACCGAGCACGACAATCCCCGACGATCAGAAGGAGAAAAGACGATGGACACCGAGGGTGTACGGCTGCAGAAGGCGCTCGCGAACGCGGGTGTCGCTTCGAGGCGGGTCTCCGAGAATCTCATCGTCGAGGGGCGCGTGCGGGTGAACGGCCAGGTCGTCACCGAGCTCGGGTCCCGTGTCGACCCCGAGCGCGATCTCATCGACGTGGACGGCACGGTCATCCAGCTCGACCAGTCCAAGCGCTATGTCATGCTCAACAAGCCCACCGGCGTCGTCAGCACCATGAAGGACGAGAACGGCCGCCCCGACCTGCGCCAGTACACGAAGGACTGGCCGGAGCGGCTCTACAACGTCGGACGCCTGGATGCCGAGACCTCCGGGCTGCTGGTGCTCACCAACGACGGCGACCTCGCGCACGTGCTCGCCCACCCGTCGTTCGGGGTGAACAAGGTGTACATCGCCAAGGTGTCCGGCCGGGTCACCGCACAGACGATCAGCCGGTTGACCAAAGGCATCGAGCTGGAGGACGGCCCCATCGCCGCCGACAAGGCCCGACTGCTGGACACATCGGGCGAGACGAGTCTGGTCGAGCTCACCCTGCACTCCGGCCGCAACCGCATCGTGCGGCGCATGATGAGCGAGGTCGGCCACCCCGTCGTCGAACTCGTCCGACGCCAGTTCGGGCCGCTGCACCTGGGAAGTCTCCCGGCTGGGCGGGCACGTGAGTTGACTACAGTGGAACGCGGCGCGCTGCTCACTTTGGCGCGCGCCGCGACGGAAGAGCCGTCGCCGGGTGACCAGGAGAGCCAGTGACCGATTCGACGACGGGGCCGCTCGCTGCGCGCGTGCAGGGCCCCGTCCGCATCGTGGGTGCCGGGCTGCTGGGTTCGAGCATCGGCCACGCGCTGCGCGCCCGCGGGGTGGACGTCGTGCTCGACGACACATCCCCGGCACAGCTGCGCCTGGCCATCGACTACGGCGCCGGCCGCGCCGCGCGCGCCGATGATGCGCCCGTGCTCGTCGTCGTGGCGGTGCCGCCCGACGTCACCGCCGACGTCATCGAGCGTGAGCTGGCCGCCTATCCGCAGGCCGTCGTCACCGATGTCGCCAGCGTCAAGCTCGAGCCGCTCCGGCGGCTGCGGGAGCGCGGCGTTGACCTCACCCGCTACATCGGCTCGCACCCGCTGGCCGGCCGCGAGCGGGGCGGCGCCATCGCCGCCCGCGCCGACATCTTCGTCGGCCGCCCGTGGGTCGTCTGCCGCGACGGCGAGACCCGGCCGGGCGACTTGGCGCTGGTCGAGGGTCTCGCGCTGGACCTCGGCGCCATGCCGATCGAGATGAGCCCCGAGGAGCACGATCAGGCCGTGGCGCTCACCTCCCATGTGCCGCAGCTGGTGGCGAGCCTCTTGGCCGGCCGCTTCGTCGACGCGCCAGAGGGCTCGCTGCGCCTTGCCGGACAGGGAGTGCGGGACACCACGCGCATCGCGGCATCCGCCCCCGAACTCTGGGTGCAGATCCTCGGCGCCAACGCAGCCCCGGTGGTCGACGTTCTCGACGCGCTGGCCGCTGACCTCACGGCCGTGTCGGCGGCGCTGCGCGAACCCGAGGTCCCCGGGGCCCGCCGCGACGTGGCTGAGACCATCCGCCGCGGAAACGACGGCGTCGAGCGACTCCCCGGCAAACACGGCCAGAATCGCCGCTTCGAACCCGTCGTGGTGATGGTCGATGACCGCCCCGGCCAGCTGGGGCGCCTCTTCGGCGACCTCGGCGTCCTCGACGTGAACGTCGAGGACCTGCGTCTGGAGCACTCTCCCGGCGCACAGTTCGGCCTGGCGGAAGTCAGCGTCGTCCCCGCCGCGGTGCGACGGACCGTCGATGGTCTGACGGCGCGGGGCTGGAAGATTGCGAGCACCAATGACTGACACCTCCCTCGGCTCCGACCCGACCGGCGGCCCCATCGTCGTCGCGATCGACGGCCCGGCCGGCAGCGGCAAGTCCAGCGTCTCGAAGCAGGCCGCCCGGCGGCTGTCGTACGGCTACCTCGACACCGGCGCCGCCTACCGGGCGCTGGCCTGGCACGCGCTGTCGCACGGTGTCGACACCTCCGACGCCGTCGCGGTGCTCGAGGTCGCGGGCGACTTCGACTTCGCGATCTCGCTCGACCCCGACGACTACTGGGTGAGGGTCGGCGCCACGGACGTGACCGACGCCATCCGTGAGTCCCGCGTGTCGGACGCTGTGAGCGGCGTTGCGCGGGTCCCGGCGGTGCGCGAGGCCGTCAACGCCATGTTCCGTGCGCTGGTGGCGACGTCGGGCCTTGCCGGCGTCATCGTCGAGGGCAGGGACATCACCACGGTGGTGACCCCCGATGCGCCGGTGCGGATTCTCCTCACCGCCGCGCCCGAGGTGCGCGCTGCGCGCCGCAGCGCCGAGATCACGACGCAGGATGCCACGGCCGTCGCCGACGCCCTGCACCGTCGCGACGCCGCCGACTCCAAGGTCGTGGACTTCCTCACCGCCGCCCCCGGCGTGACGGTGGTCGATTCGACCGCATTGAATTTCGAACAGACTGTGGATGCCGTACTCGACGTCGTCCACGCAGAGACGGGAGCGCACCATGAGCGCTGAAGAAGAATACGAAGGCGGCCCGGACAACCTGGCCGAGAAGCTCGCCGACATGGACGAGCACCTCGCCGAGCAGCGTGCAGCGACCCTGCGCGCCTCGCTGTCGGACTATGAGCTCGACGACGAAGACGCCGGCCTGCTCGCCGGTGCGGCGCAGGGCGATGACGGCATCGAGTACACCCCGGCGCTGCCGGTGGTCGCGATCGTCGGCCGCCCCAACGTCGGCAAGTCCGCGCTGGTCAACCGCATCCTCGGACGCCGCGAGGCCGTCGTTGAGGACACCCCCGGTGTGACCCGCGACCGCGTCACCTACAAGGCCGAGTGGATGGACCGCCGGTTCTCGCTGGTGGACACCGGTGGCTGGGAGCCCGACGCGCGTGGCATCGACCGCTCGGTGGCAGCACAGGCCGAGGTCGCGATCGACCTCGCCGACGTGGTGCTGTTCGTCGTCGACGCGATGGTGGGCGCCACCTCGACCGACGAGCATGTGGTGAAGCTGCTGCGAAAGAGCGGCAAGCCGGTCTTCCTCGTCGCCAACAAGATCGACGACCAGCGTCACGAGCCCGAGGCCGCAGCCCTGTGGGCCCTCGGACTCGGCCAGCCGTACCCCGTCTCGGCCATCCACGGCCGCGGCGTCGCGGACCTTCTCGACGACGTCATGAAGGTGCTGCCGGAGGTCTCGGCGGTCGCCAAGCAGGAGATCGGCGGTCCCCGCCGTGTGGCGATCCTCGGTCGCCCCAACGTCGGAAAGTCGTCGCTGCTGAACAAGGCCGCCGGCGAGGAGCGCGTCGTCGTCAACGAACTGGCGGGCACCACCCGCGACCCCGTCGACGAGGTCGTGGAGCTGGGCGGCAAGCTCTGGCGGCTCGTCGACACCGCCGGCATCCGTCGCCGGGTGCACCTGCAGCAGGGCGCGGACTTCTACGCGTCGCTGCGCACCTCGGCCGCGCTCGAGAAGGCCGAGGTCGCCGTCGTCGTGCTCGACGTCAGCCAGCCGCTGAGCGAGCAGGACGTGCGCATCATCGACCTCGTGCTCGAATCGGGACGCGCCCTCGTGCTGGCGTTCAACAAGTGGGATCGCCTGAACGACGACGACATGGAGAACATCGACCGTCGCCGCTACCTCGAGCGCGAGATCGAGCAGGACCTCGCCCACGTGGCGTGGGCGCCGCGGGTGAACATCTCCGCCCTCACCGGTCGCCACCTCGACAAGCTCGTGCCCGCGCTCGAAACGGCGCTGGAGTCGTGGGATCAGCGCATCCCCACCGGCAAGTTCAACGCGTTCCTCTCCGAACTCGTCGCCGAGCACCCGCACCCGCTGCGCGGCGGAAAGCAGCCCCGCATCCTGTTCGGCACGCAGGCCTCGACCCGCCCGCCGACATTCGTGCTGTTCACGACCGGGTTCCTCGACCCCGGCTACCGCCGGTTCATCCAGCGGCGCCTGCGCGAGCTGTTCGGCTTCGAGGGCACCCCGATCGTCATCAACATGCGGGTGCGCGAGAAGCGCCAGCGCTGATCGCTCGGGCTGTCGCATCCGCGGCATCCCTCGAGAAACCACTTTCGGGATGAGACACCACGCAATGCGCGATGTCTCATCCCGTTTGTGGTTTCTCGGGCGAGGGGCGGGCGCGGCGGCGACGGGCGGCGACGCGGGCGCGGTCAGCGCACGGTGACGCGGTCGAACCGTGCGGTGGGGATGCCGTCGAGAGCGACCGCGCGCGTCGTCCGGGCGCCGCGGGGGAGCGGTGTGCGGGTGCCGGTGTCGCGGAATCGCTGCACCGCCCAGTCGCGCACACCGGCATCCGCCAGGCGGCATCCGAGCGCGGTGAGGCCGGCTTCGTCGATCGCGTCGGGGTGCACGGTCGTGCGCACCTCGTGCTGCAGCGGGCGGTCGGTGTTCTCGCGCAGCCGCTGCTGGGTGAGCACGAGCTCGAGCGACAGCCATGCGCGCTCGCCTGCGCCCGGGCGGCCGGTGACCGCGGTGTAGCGGTCGTCGGTGGCCGCCTTGATGTCCAGTCCCACCCAGTCCACCAGCGGCAGCACACGCGCCAGCTGCCGCGGATACGCCCCGCCGGTGTGCAGTCCCACGGCGAAGCCGCGGGCGCGGACCGTCTGCATCGCGGGGAGCAGCGCGTGCTGCATGGTGGGCTCGCCGCCGGTGAACACCACGGCGTCGAGCAGCCCGACCCGCGAGTCGAGGAACGCCGCCACCTCGTGCCACGTCATCGCGGGTGTCGCCCGCGGGGCGATCAGCGCCGGGTTGTGGCAGTAGAAGCAGTCCCATGGGCACCCCTGCAGGAACACCGTGGCCGCCAGCATGCCCGGCCAGTCCACCGTCGACAGGCGCGTGAGGCCCGCGACGCGCAGGTCGTCGGTGGTGGGGGTGATCATGTGGGGGCTCCGACCAGCTGGGGCGTGGCATCCGACTTCTGCTGGTCGAAGTACACGCGCTCGGCGGCCTCGCCCTTCTTGCCCACGTTGAACGACGACACCGGACGGAAGTAGCCCATGACGCGCGTCCACACCTCGCACTCGGCACCGCACTGCGGGCACGACGGCAGGTCGCCCGAGAGGTAGCCGTGGGCAGGGCAGATCGAGAAGGTCGGGGTGATGGTGATGTAGGGCAGTCGGAACCGCTCCAGCGCTCGGCGCACCAGCGTCTTGCACGCCCGGGCGGAGGTCATCGCCTCACCCATGTACAGGTGCAGCACGGTGCCGCCGGTGTACTTGCCTTGCAGGTCCTCCTGCAGCGCCATCGCCTCGAAGGCGTCATCGGTGAACCCGACCGGAAGCTGCGACGAGTTGGTGTAGTAAGGGTTGTCGGCGGTGCCGGCATGACGGATGCCGGGATAGCGCGCGATGTCCTCCTTGGCGAAGCGGTAGGTCGCCCCCTCGGCGGGGCTCGCCTCGAGGTTGTACATGTGGCCCGTGGCCTCCTGGAACTGCACCATCCGTTCGCGCACGTGATCGAGCACTCGGGCGGCCAGCGTCATGCCGGCGGGTGTGGTGATGTCCTCGGCATCCCGGGTGAAGTTGCGCACGAACTCGTTCAGCCCGTTGACGCCGATCGTGGAGAAGTGGTTCTCGAGCGACCCGAGGTAGCGCTTGGTGTACGGGAAGAGCCCACCCTGGATGTGCCGGTCGATCACGATGCGCTTGGCCTCGAGGGTGTCGCGCGCGATCTCCAGCAGTTCGTCGAGACGCGCGATGACGGCAGCCTCGTCGCCGGAGTGCACGAAGCCCAGCCGTGCGCAGTTGACGGTCACGACCCCGACCGACCCGGTCTGCTCGGCGGAGCCGAACAGGCCGTTGCCGCGTTTGAGCAGCTCGGTGAGGTCCAGCTGCAGTCGGCAGCACATCGAGCGGATCATGTGGGGGTCGAGGTCCGACGTGACGAAGTTCTGGAAGTAGGGGAGGCCGTATTTCGCCGTCATCGCGAACAGGGCATCGACCTCGGGGGCGTCCCACGGGAAGTCCTTGGTGATGTTGTACGTCGGGATGGGGAAGGTGAAGGCGCGGCCGTCATCGTCGCCCTCGGTCATCACGTCGATGAAGGCGCGGTTGATCATCGTCATCTCGGCGGTCAGGTCGGCGTAGGTGAAGTCGCACACGCTGCCGCCGATGAGGGGGTGCTGCGGCGCGAGGTCGTCGGGGACGGTCCAGTCGAACGTGAGGTTGGTGAACGGGGTCTGCGTCCCCCAGCGCGAGGGCACGTTGAGGTTGAACACGAACTCCTGCATCGCCTGACGCACCTGCTCGTACGTCAGCGCGTCGAGCCGGACGAAGGGGGCGAGGTAGGTGTCGAACGAGCTGAAGGCCTGGGCGCCCGCCCACTCGTTCTGCAACGTTCCGAGGAAGTTGACCATCTGCCCGAGCGCACTGCTGAGGTGCTTGGGCGGCCGCGACGAGATCTTGCCCGGGACGCCGTTGAAGCCCTGCTCCAGCAGCGTGCGCAGGGACCACCCCGCGCAGTAGCCGGCGAACATGTCCAGGTCGTGGATGTGCAGGTCGCCGTCGCGGTGCGCAGCTCCCGCCTCGGGGGCGTACACCTCATCGAGCCAGTAGTTGGCGATCATCTTTCCCGAGGCGTTGAGCATGAGCCCGCCGAGGGAGTACCCCTGGTTCGCGTTGGCGTTGACCCGCCAGTCGGCCCGCGACAGGTACTCGTCGACGGTGGCGGCGACGGGGACGGAGCGGGGTGCGGCGGGCGGGGTCGGGGCGGTCATGGCATCCTCTGAGGCGGGGGGGTGGTCTGCGGGCTCACCACTATATGCATGTGGTCAGACCAGTACACAGTCCCATATGTAGTGGCTACAGCGCTCATTGGCGGCGACGGTCGCGCCATTGTGGGGCCGCACAGCATCGCGTGGCGCTCCCGGCGTGGCGGGCCGGGTGGGTGTATGTGGCCGCGTCGGCGGTTTGTGCGCGGCGCGGCGCCACGCGGTGCGGGCTGTGCCAGGCTGGACCGGTGACGATCGTCCCGCCCGCACCGGATGAGCCGCGCCGCCCCGACGGGCCGCGCGATCCCGGCGACGCGTGGGTGGTCGCCGATGACGGCACCCGTTACTGGGGCCGCTTCGGCGCAGCGGGGCTGCTGGCGCTCGACGCGCAGCGCGGCATCCTGCTGCAGCACCGGGTGTCGTGGAGTCATTTCGGCGGCACCTGGGGGCTCCCCGGCGGCGCACGTCACGAGGGCGAGAGCGCGGGGGCCGCGGCCCTGCGGGAAGCGGCGGAAGAGGCCGGGGTGCCGGCGGATGCCGTGCGGCCGCGGCTGCTCAGCATGCTGGACCTGGGCATCTGGAGCTACGGCACCGTGCTCGCCGATGTCGTGACGCCGTTCGAGCCCGTCATCAGCGATGCCGAGAGCCGGGAGCTGTCGTGGGTGCCCGTCGCCAACATCGACGATTACCCGCTGCATCCCGGATTGGCCACGGCGTGGCCACAGCTGCGGACTCTGTTGGACGTGCGGCCGGCCATCGTGGTGGATGCCGCGAACGTCGTGGGCTCGGTCCCCAATGGCTGGTGGCGTGACCGCGCCGGCGCCGGGTCGCGGCTGCTGGCACGCGTGGCCGCCTGGGCGCGACAGGGGGTGGATGCCGGGTCGATCGATCTTCCCGCAGGGCAGTGGTTCCCCGAGGTCTCCGTCGTGCTCGAGGGCGCCGCGCGCTCTGCCGGCGTTGCCGCGGGAGTGCACGTGGTGCGCGCGCCCGCCTCGGGCGACGACGCGATCGTCGACGAGGCAGCCCGGCTGGTGTCGCTCGGTCGTCGCGTCATCGTCGTCACGACCGACCGCGCGCTGTCGCGGCGCGCCGCCGAGGCCGGGGCTGCGGTGCGCAGCGCCGGCTGGCTGCTCGCCTTGTTGCCGGAGCACGCATAGGCCCGAGAAGGGTGAAGCGCCGAGAACGACGAAGGGCCGACAGCGCGCGCTGCCGACCCTTCGTGAACCCGCGATCAGTGAACGGGAAGCGCCTCGCCCTGCGGGGCGTCGTCGGGCGCGGGTGCCTTGCGCACGAAGAACGCGAGGATCACCGCGGCCGACGCCACGATGGCTCCGGTGAGGAACGCCAGGTGCACGCCCGAGGCGACGGCCGAGACGGCGCTCGCGCCCTCCGCCAGTGACGAGGCCGCCTGCACCGACATGAGGGTGACGAACACCGCGGTGCCGGCGGCGCCGCCGACCTGCTGAATCGTCCCGACGATCGCGCTGCCGTGCGGGTACAGAACCCGCGGCAGTGAGCCGAGCGCCGAGGTGAGCAGCGGCGTGAAGACGAAGCCCAGGCCGAGGTTGAGCGTCATGTGCACGGCGATGATCCAGGGGATGGTGGCCGACTCGTCGAAGGTCGTCATGCCCCATAGGGCCGCCGCGGCGACGATCATGCCGGGGATCACGAGCGGCGTCGGCCCGTACTTGTCGAACAGCGAGCCGACGATGGGCGCGATGACGCCCATCAGCACGCCGCCGGGCAGCAGCATGAGTCCGATGGTCAGCGTCTCGAGGCCGAGCACGTCGGTCAGGTAGATGGGCAGCAGCACGAGCGAGCCGAAGAGCGCCGCCATCACGACGACGACGAGCGTCACGGCGAGGCTGAAGGACTTGGACTTGAAGGTGCGCAGGTCCAGCAGCGCGCTGTCGCTCTTCTGCAGCTGCAGCTGGCGGGCGACGAAGGCGGCGAGCCCCAGGGCGCCGACGGCGAGCGGGATCCACACCGGAACCGGCGCGTTGCCCGAGGCGGCTTCGCCGATGGAGCTGAGTCCGTAGATCAGGCCGCCGAAGCCGAGGGCCGACAGCAGCACGCTGAGCACGTCGAACTTCGCCGGGTGGGTCTCGGTGACGTTGCGCACCCAGAGGGCGCCGAGGGTGAGGGCGATGAGCGCGATCGGCAGCACGATCCAGAACAGCCAGCGCCAGCTGAGCGCGGAGAGGATGATGCCGGACACGGTCGGTCCGATGGCCGGGGCGACGGCGATGACGATGGAGATGACGCCCATCATGCGCCCGCGGTGCGTCACCGGAACGATCGACAGCACGGTGGTGAAGAGCAGCGGCATCATGATCGCGGTGCCCGATGCCTGCACGACGCGGCCGGCGAGCAGCATCTCGAACCCGGGAGCGAGGGCGCCGATGAGGGTGCCGAGCGTGAACAGGCTCATGGCGGCGAGGTAGACGCCTCGCAGCGGGAAGCGCGCCAGCAGGTAGCCGGTCAGGGGGATGACGATCGCCATCGTCAGCAGGAACCCGGTGGTCAGCCACTGGGCCGTGCTCGCGGTGATGGCGAGGTCGGTCATGAGGCTCGGCAGTGCGACGCTCATGATCGTCTCGTTGAGGATGACGACGAAGGCCGAGATCACGAGCAGGGCGATGACGACGCCGGGGCGCACGATGACGGGCGCGGTGCCGGTGGGCGTGGGGTTGTCCGCGGTGGGAGGAGTCTTCTCGAGGGTCACGAAGGTCTTTCTGCTGGGGACTCGCGCGCGTGCGGCGCCATGCGAGGGGAAGGTGTCGGATGCCGACGAAGCAACAATACTGGCAGTGCCTGCCATGTTGGCGCAATCTGTACACTGGCCGCATGGACACCGGCAACCCGCATCGCACAGCGCTCAACGACGAGCCTGTCGGGCTGCGCGAACGCCGCCGCCGTGAGACGCAGCGCGACATCTCGGATGCCGCGCTCGAGCTGTTCGAGTCGAAGGGGGTCGCCGCGACCACCGTCGACGAGATCGCCCGGGCCGCAGGGATCTCGCCCCGTACGTTCTTCCGCTACTACGCCACGAAGGAGGAGGCGCTCTTCGCTCCCGAAGACGACACCTCTGCTGCGGTGCGCCGCGAGACGCTCGCCGCGATCCGGGCCGGCGCTCCGGTCGCCGCCGCGCTCGACACCGGGTGGTTGCGCCTGCTCGAAGCCTTCGACGCGCAGGCGCCGGGCGGTCGCGCGCGCTCGCTGCGGGTGCGCCGGCTGGTGCACAGCGAACCGGCGCTGCTGGCCGTCGCACTGCGCAACGAGGCGGCCGGCGCCGATGCCCTCACCGATGCCGCCGTCGACGCGGCGAAGGCGGATGCCGACGTGCTCACCGCGCGTGCGCTGATCACCGCCGTGAGCTGCACGGTGCGATTGGCGTTCGACGAATGGGTCCGACGGGCCGAGCTCGGGCAGGACACGTCGGTCCGTGAGATCTACGTCGCGCTGCGGCGCGGTCTCGCCACGTACGCGGGGCAGATCGCCGACGACCTCTGAGTCCCGAGGCTCGCCTCACTCATCGTCCGCGCAGACGGTCGGTCTCGCGCCGCTCGCGCTTCGTCGGGCGGCCGGCGCCGCGATCGCGGACGGGCACGAACGCGGTCATCTCGCGCGGCGGCGGGGGAGGCGTGCGGTCGTCTACGGCGGCGGCGGCGAGAGTCGCACCCACCCGCTTGGTGATCGTCTGGCGCACGACCAGAATGCGGTCGAACCCCGCGATGCGCACGCGCAGCTCGTCGCCTGGCCGCACCGGCTGCGCCGCCTTCGCGCGCTCGCCGTTGACCCGCACGTGACCGGCGCGGCACGCCGTCGTGGCGGCCGAGCGGGTCTTGTACACGCGCACCGCCCAGAGCCACGCGTCGACGCGTGCCGGCTTGGCGGCATCCGTCATCGCGCGCGCACCCCGCGCAGGTGCCGCGCCACGCCGAACGCGATGAGGCCCTGCCCGATCGTGTACGTGACCATGACGGCCACCCCGGCCCAGTCGGGCGTGCCCGGGACGAACAGGCGGAACGCGAGCGTGGTATCGGATGCCAAGAAGAACACCGCGCCGACGACGACCGCCGGGTTGCAGCGGGTCGCGGCGGCGGCCGTGCCGCCCAAGACCAGGCCGTAGACGGCGACGCCCACGGCGAGGGCGCCGAGAAGCGGCCACAGCACGATGATCAGCACGAGCCACCAGACCACGTAGACGGCCGACCACCAGGGCAGCCGGCGCACGGCGAGGTGTCGCCAGAACAGGGCGATGTAGCAGGCGTGCGCCAGTCCGAAGCTGAGCAGCATCATGGGCAGCTCGTCGTCGAAGAACGGGAAGAAGAAGGCGGCGCCGTCGCCGAACCACGAGAACAGCAGGGCTGCGACGAGGAGGTTGTGCGCGACACCCCAGCGCGTCCTGCGCAGCGACCACGCTGCGGCGAGGATGAGCGCCGGCATGAGGGCGAGCTTGGTCGGGTACGTCAGCGGCGAATCCACGGCCAGCAGGATGACGTGGACCAGGGCAACGACCGCGTAGACCGCGAATCCCCACCACCAGCGGGGGTCCTGCCGCGCGCTCGATGCGGGGGTGGTCGGCGAACGGTCGGGTGCAGTGCGCACGGCGCTCCTTCGGGCAGGACGGACGGTCGTCTCATCGTACGGTCCGGGGCGGTGCCCGCCCGGGAGGGTGGGTCACCCGGCTCAGCCCGAGACCTCGAGCTGCACGATCGCGATGTTCGGCTTCGGTCGGGCCACCTCGTGGAATCCCGCCTTCTCGAAGGTGGAGAGCGTGCCGTGGTACAGGTCGTTCGACGCCACCTTCTTCGCCGATACGTCGATCGGATACGCCTCGATGATGCGGGCGCCGCCTTCGCGAGCGAGGTTCACCGCGGCATCCAGCAGCGCAGGGGTGAGCCCCTGCTTTCGGTGGTCGCGTCGCACGACGAAGCAGCTCACCGCCCACACCCCGGGGTCGTCGAACGGCACCGGGGACGCGGCGTAGTTGCGGGTGCGTGCCAGGCGCGGCTGGCGGGTGCGTGGCCCGACCCTCACCCACGCGGCAGGCACGCCGTCGACGTAGGCCACGAGGCCCGGCGGCGGGCCGGCGTCGATCTCGGCGCGGAACTTCTCGGTGCGCTCGGCGACCGTGGCGGTCTCGAACTCACGTCCCGTCAGCAGCCACCACATGCACTGGCACTCGGCCCCGTCGCCACCGTCGGCGAACGCCTGCTGGATGTCGTCGAACCGCGGCGACGTTGCCGGCTCGATCGTGATCTGGTTCATGGGCCAGACGCTAGCGGCACCCTCCGACAGCGGCAACGGTGACTGCGACATGCGCGGGGTGTGCTGGTTCGCGCGCCGTGCGCGGAGCGGCTAGGATAGGGGAGTTGTCCGCCAGCGGACAGCAGAAGACCGGGATGTGGCGCAGCTTGGTAGCGCACTTGACTGGGGGTCAAGGGGTCGCAGGTTCAAATCCTGTCATCCCGACCGGTGGGGCCGTTGGCAGAACTGATGGCAAAACGGTCGATAAGGAAGAAGGGCACTGGCGTGAAGCCGGTGCCCTTCTTCTTTTTCTGTTGTTGTGGTGAGGGCTGGAGCGGTTGGATCGGCTACCCCGGCGGAACGGATCCCGGAAATGGCGAACGCGCCCGGTTTCGGGCGCGTTCGATTGTCCTGGGTGAGCGTGGGTGTGCCGGTTTCTTCACCGGCCGGTGATGCTGCTCCTGCGGCGAGTCAGGTCCTCATCGGGACAAGCGGGTCGTCGGAATCTGCTGCGGCTGCCGCCTGAGGTCCGCGAGGGGGAATGGTGGGATCGCCGTCGCCGGTGGTCTTGGTGTACCGGTTCGCCCACACGCGGTCGCGGCGGCGGAGCGGTCTGAACTTGGCAGGGTCGGGGAGTCGTCCCCGGATGTAGTCGTCGAGCCACGCGGCGATCTTTCGGAGGTTGTAGTTGGCGATCAGGAAGCTGATCAGCACCTGTGCGGCGGCTGGCCCGCGTACGCGGCGGCGACCGGCGTCTTCCAGGGCGGCTTCCATGGCCCAACGATGAACAGTATCTTCCTCAGATCGCGCCGCTTTATATGACGTTCGGGTCGGGCCTCACGCAATGGAACGTCGTCGCAACTGAAGCCATGGAAGACCTGCCCCTACTCCGGCGCATCGTAAATGCTCCCGTCTCGGGAGCCGCCTGGGCCTACGCGATGGCGAACGGCGGCGACTGTCGGCCAGCGTCGACAGGAATACTCGTATGCGGAAACGCCGTCAATCCAGGAGGCGCGGGCACGGGCGGTACGATCTTCGGCGACGTGTTCGTTACGCAGGATCCCACTCATCTCGTTCTATGTCGGGATTCCCTGATGGCTCACGAATCCAGGCATGCCGCACAATGGGCAGGGTGGGGAGGCCTGGGGTACGCAGCTGCATACGGCATAGCGTCGGCATACTCGACCTTGCTAACTGGCAACAGAGCGTGCGCCAATTACTTCGAATGGGATGCCAGCTTTAGGCGAGGGGGCTATGCCGCATGTTGACCGAGGGACTGCGCCTGATGGCACGGTGGGCGGGTGCCCTTGCCGTGCTCGCCCTTTGCGCGGGCACGATGGCGGGATGCATGTACTTCTTTCCGACCGAACCCGGTGACGATCGCTTGGAGCTCACGGTGCGCTCTGGCGAGGTTTGGTTTCACTGGTGTGGAAGCCGGTCGATGCAAGAGGGCTTGAGGCTCTCGTTCAGAGCTGAGCCACCTGGAGGTCACGTCACGGTCGCGTACGAGGGCTCCGGCAGTTTCGTCCTCGAACCCGGAGGTGAATTCGCTGTCGCTGCGCCGCCGCACGGCTTGCGAGCGACAACCGAGTCGATCTCGATACCGGCCACCGACGAGCTTGAGCGAGTCACCGTCTCGAGCGGGGGGTCGACTCCCACCGCGGACTCGATCCTCACGACGTTCAATATCGACCACATCGATGACCTTGAGGGTGTCTGGTTGCGCATCGACGGGAGCACCGCACAAGTGCCTTGCTCGGATGAGAGCGGCGACTAGGCTGCAGATCACATCTGCCGGGGTGGTGGCGAACTTGTGGGCGCGAAACTGCGTCCTCTGGCGGTGTGGACCATGCAGCCGGCGACGTTCCCGCGCCTGGCGGCGGCGCTGTTCACGGCGTCGACGGCCAGACGTGCGTTCATTCAGTCGCTGATCGAGTACCCGACGATCCGGTTCGAGAACACGTCCTTGATGGCGCAGAGGTAGAGCTTGCCTTCTTCAAACGAACGTGCTCAACCAGCAGAGGTGGGCGACCCTGCAGGAGCTGCGGCTCGCGATCGTCGTCTGGATCGAGCGGAAATACCACCGGCAACGAGCACAGGACACCCTCGGCGGCTTGACACCCATCGAGTTCGAAGCCAAGCTAACCGAGCCGCTCACACTCGCGGCCTAAACCGAACCTGTCACCAGTTCGTTCCTCACGCCACTCCACCTGGCGGTTACACTGGCGCGTGGCCGCCGACGCACTGGCCTGGGGCTTGGAGGGGGAGCGCCCGTTGACGCAGTTCACCTACAGGACGCACCTCGCACCCGTCTGGCGGGAGAAGGCGGACTTCATCCTCAATGCCAGCATCCCTGACGATGAGTCCAACCTGGAGCAGCTCTGGACCCGTAGGCTCGACTCGGAGCGGCTCGAGATCTGTTGCATTCCCTTCTACCGCTACGGCGTCGCCTTGGGTGACGTGGTTTCTTTCAGGGCCGACGACGAGCGCGGTCTTCTTCTTGACGAGAAGTTGGAGGAATCGGGGAGGTACGTGTTGCGCGCCTACCTGCGCGAGGATCGGGTCGCGGTTCAGCAAGACCTCTACGACCGTTTGTGTGAACTCGGGACGCTTCAGGAGTGGTCCGGATCAAGATTCGTGGCAATCGACTGCAGGGATGAGCCGCACGCGGCCAGGGTCTCGGGTTACCTCCAGCAATGCGTCGACCTGAACCTTCTCGAGTACGAAACCGGGCGCTGACCTCTCCTGCGGCCCGTGAGGTCTCGCCCGGCGTATCTTCGCTGCTGGCGACGATGCCGCGAAAACTGTATGAGCGGCTCATTCGGCCGGAGCGCCGCGATCACGCAAAAAGTTCCCCCCTCAGGGCTGGGCCGTCGGTCTGGTCGCCGCGCACGCGGACTTCGATGCGGCTGCTGACGCCATCGGCGGCGTCGTCTTCCTCGCCCGGCGAGATCTTCTCGCCACCGACTGGTAGCGCGGCTGAAGTTCGCGCTGTCAGACAACGGAAGAACACACAGTGTGAAAGAGCAGGAGACTTTGAACGGACTCAATAGGTGGCTCAGGAACAACCCGAATGCCACATATCATGACCGGCTGGTTGCGAGCAGCCTCAGGAACGAACTTCAGGACGTATTGCGATGAATGCCAGCACGGTCTCTCTCGCTGGGGCGCTCTTCTTCGAGTTTCCTTTCTTGCGGCCACTGCTTCAGGAAAGTCTCGAGGACAACGACGGAGAGGTGCTAGCTCATCTCCTGTTTCCGGACGTCGTCCGTTGGCTGCTGAGTCCGGCGGCCAACGAGGCACAGCGTGTCGCCGTCTGGCAGTGGCTCGAGAATATCTATCCGAGCACGGACACAGCGCAGCAGGAAGTGATCGTGTTCAGCGCCATCGAGATGATCCCGGATCCCGGCGTGCCCGGGTCGGAGATGAGGCGGATGTTGGGACCGAATCTGCGGAGGGAAGATCCATGGCTAAACCCGCCCCGGTATACGTGAGTGACGACTGGAGCTGAACCCGTGTCCACCGAACCGGGTTCAGCTCCGTTCTTCTCGTCGTGGTCGTTGCGCTTGAGACCTTCAGTGCAGGTGGATGATCGGTGCCGGACCGGCTTTTCCCGGACACCTGGGTTGAGGGAGAGCCGACCGCCGCTTGCATGTCTCAGCGTCACGAGGGCTGGCGGCGTCGCCTCCGGAGACGCGACGGATGGCCCCGCCCGCCCGTACAGGAAAAACGGGGAGTGGTTACAGGAAACGCGGGAACGGCATCCGGCCGCGATCCGCGCCAGGACAGGTTCTGCCAACAGCCCACCGGTGAGTCCCGGGAACCTAAGGGTTCCCGGGACTTTTTCGTGGGTGAAACTTGATCACGTCATCGCAATGCCACGGCATCCGGCTCACCCGCCTCAGCCACCACGCCGCCTCGATCCAGGGAGGGCGCGCCGCGGCCGCGCTCGCGGCAGCGAGCGGGGCCACGGCCGTCGTTGCCTACAACGATCTCGTCGCCCTCGGGCTTGAGGCGGGGATGCTGGACCTCGGTCGCACCTGCCCCGACGACATCAGCCTCGTGGGTATCGATGACATCGACCTTGCCGGGGCCGTGACCCCAGGGCTCACCACGGTGCAGATGCCCATCGAGCGCAGCGGCGCCCTCGCCGTCGACCTGCTGTTGCAGGCGATTGCGGGCTCCGTGATCGGCGACGTCGCGACGCTCGGCTCGCAGCTGATCGTTCGGGCATCGACCGGGGTTGCGCGGGCGGCCTAGCGCGCGTCTCGCGCTGGACGGTTGTGCGGGTGGGGTAGCGGTGATTGGTGCTTACTCGCAGCCGGTGCCGTCGCCGTCGCGATCGAGCTTGCGGGAGTACCCCGGGGTCCTCGGTTTCGGTTTCGGCGCGGGCTACAGGAAAAAGTGGAGGCCACTAGAGGAAACGCGGGGACGGTATCCGGCGGGAGCCGCACGAGGACAGGTTCTGCCAACAGCCCATCTTTTTCGTTGGTGGAACTTGATCGCGTCAGCGCAATGCCATCACTTTGACCTCTCCCACGCCGTGTCGCGGCGGAGGGCCTCGACTGGCTGGACTTCGCTCCGGTTGCATCCGAGTGATGGGGCGTCTGGGTGCGCACCTCTTCGATATGGACGCTGTGGACAGCCTGACGCTCGAACTCTGGGTTAGGAGAGACTCCTCAATGTCAACGAGCTCGCGGCGAATCTCAAGCTCGATGCGGAGATTCAGGCGGCCGTTGCTGGTCAGGAGGTTCTTGACGCGCCGTGCGGGGGTGAAAGTGGGACAAGCGTACGTCCATACTGGCTCTGGCCGCGGCCGGAGTACTCACCTTCGGAAGCGCACTCGCCGGGTACTCGGTCGTCGACGAGATCGCCTTCAGGCACCGGATGAAATCCGACACCGTCTTCGCGTGCGGCGCCTGGAACCCTTAAACGATCGCGACATGGTGGCGCCGGTCGCTGTCCGCACTCGGTCACCACGCTGTCAGAGAACGATGTCCTCCGTCGTGTCCAGTTCTCGCCACGTCGTGACGCCCTCGGTGACGGGGAGCACGTCGGCGTCGATGAGCGGACCGAGGTCGATCCCGGTCGCGGCGACGACCTCGGCCACCGGCATCTGGAAGGTGCGGAAGGCCGCGAGCGGCGGCGCGACCACGGCCCCCTCGCGGATGTCCACAAGCTCGCTCTGATCCAGGACGAACGCCGTGGCGGCGAGGCCGTCGGTGGAGTGCCACGCTGCGACCTTCCAGAACCGCAAGGGGATCCGGATGCCACGGTAGGGCGGGTCATCTGCCCGCAGCACGGGCGCGGTGAATACCGACAGGCGCTGGTCGGTGGCCTCCGCGTAGCCGAGGACGTGATCCTCGAGTCCCAGCCACAGCTGTTTCGACTGGTTGAACCCGGCGGCCTGCGGTGCCGCGTTCGGGTAGCGGAACGTCGCCTCGGTGGCTTCCCGCGCGGCCTGGGTCTCGCCCCACCCGGGATCGCGGCGACGGACGAGATGCCCGCGATCCAGGTTGTTCCCGGCGTAGACCTCGGGTCCCGCCTGCTGGTCGGCGGGCACCCGGGGATCGAGCTGCCACTCGCCGGTGCGTGGAAGGTCACGCAGAGAGGCGCCGTCGATGTTCACCGCGGTGACGGCCGCCAGGCGCCGTTCGATGTCGAGCACGACGGTGAACCGCGGGTAATCCAGTCGCACGACTTGTCGCCGCGACGTCGGCAACGGGACGTCGGCGTCGAGGAACAGGGGGTCGTAGCCGTCCGCCATTCCGACATCCTCGCCGACCTCGGCGAGCGTGTCATCCGTCAGTACGCCCGGCGCCAGTCGCGGATGATCTCCACCACGTCGTCGAGGTTCGACTCGAGCAGGAAATGGCCCGCGTCGAGAGTTCGATGCGGGCGTTCGGAACGTCGGAGTCGACGTACCCCGGGCCGGAACAGACGCTTGACCCTGTGGCGACCACACGGTCTTGACTCGACCTGTTGACGTCGTCCAGCCGTTTCGGCGGTCGATCCCAAGAGGGGAGCTTCACCATGACAACTCGAAGACGGCGAGGCGCAGATGTCACCGGCGCGGGAAGCGCTCACGGAATCGGATTCGCGTCAGCGCGTCTTATCGGGCTCGCCGGAAACCACGTGATGATCACATCGACGACGGATCGCATCTTCGAGCGCGTCGCAGAATTGCGCGACGCAGGCATCCGAGCGGAAGGGGTGGTCGCCAACCTCACCGATCACGGCGGCGCGGACGCGGTCCTCGCGTGTGCGCGGGATCTCTTCGGTGGAGTGGACATCCTCGTCAACAACGCCGGGATGACGGCCGTGTCCGACTCGTACGCACCGGGCGGGATCGGCAGAACGGTCCTCGGCCACTGGCACGCCTCGCTCGATCGGAACCTGACCACGACGTTCCTGATGACCCGCGCGGTGACGGGCCCCATGCAGGCCGCCGGCTACGGGCGCGTGGTCAGCGTGTCCTCGGTGTCGGGCCCCGTCGCCGCATACCGGGGCGACGTCGCCTACCATGCGGCGAAGGCCGGGATCGTCGGACTGACGCGCGCGGCGGCGATCGATATGGCCGCGGCCGGCATCACGGTGAACGCTGTCGCTCCGGGGTGGATCGACACGGCATCCGCCTCCGATCAGGAACGGCGCATGGGCGCGGCCACACCCGTCGGCCGATCCGGCACCGCAGACGAGGTGGCGTACGTGATCGCGTTTCTCGCCGGCGAAGGCGCGTCTTACCTCACCGGGCAGCTCATCACGATCGACGGCGCGAACTCCATCGCCGAGGAGCGCGGTCGATGAGACCCGCAGCCGAAGCCCTCTCTCATACGCGCGCATGGAACCCCGCGGTCCGGCAGATGCGAGCTGTCGATCGGTTACGTGCGCAGGAAGGAATCCGCGACTCGGAGCGACTCGGCGGCACCTGCGGTGAGGATGCCGCAGCCGCAGTCCTGACGGGATACCGCAAGGCGATGCGACGGTATGCCCGCATGGGAGAGCTTGACGTCTGGTATGACCAGGTCACGGCCGATGTGCCGCTGAAGGGACTGACCTCGGACTTCGCCCATGCCGCAGCGCGCGCTATCGAGAAGCAGTCGCGCAAGCAGACCCACCACGGCTCGGCGAAGAAGCTGGTCGCCGAAGAGAACGGACGGCACAGGATCCTTCTCGAGCCGATGAAGCGGATCGACGAAGGGATGAGCGAGGAAGAGCGCATCCGTGCCTATCGGCAGGTCTATGACACCTACCTCGCCTCCATCCCGCCCCACCTGCGCCGGCTCGTCGATCGATTCACCCGCAGTGACTCGGTCCGGCTCTGGCTGCATCTTCTGGAGGGCGACAGCGGGCGTCAGCCCCTGTTCCTGCAGGCGAAGCAGGCCGCCGCCTCGGTGTACGAGGAGTTCCTCGGCCCGAGTGAGTTCTCGAACCACGGCGAGCGGGTCGTCGTGGGTCAGCGCCTCATGCAGTCCGCCGCCGACATCTTCCTCGGGCACATGCGCGTCGACGGCATGGACTATTACGTGCGTCAGTACCGCGACATGAAGATCATCCCCAAGGGAGCCGAGATCGCGGCGTACCTCCCTCAGTTCGCCAAGGCCTGCGGTCGCACGCTGGCGAAGGCGCACGCCCGCAGCGGCGACCCGGCGGCGATCGCCGCGTACATCGGACGAGGAGTCGCTTTCGAAGAAGAGATCCTCCGCTTTGCGCGCGCGTACGCGGACCAGACCCATGCGGATCACGCCGAACTCGTCGCCGCGATCGCTGCGGGTGAGGTGAAGGCCGAGGGAGAGCCGCCGTCCGCCAAAACCGCACAACCGCAACCCTGAAGGAATGAACTGTCATGGCCACTGTCGCTGGGAACATCGTGAAGACGTTGCACGCCAACGGGATCGACCGTGTGTACGGTCTTCCGGGGGATTCGTTGAATGCGTTCACGGATGCGCTTCGCAAGGACGGCACGATCCGCTGGCTGCACGTGCGGCATGAGGAATCTGCGGCGTTCGCTGCGGCTGCGGATGCTGCGCTGACGGGTCAGCTGGCAGTCGTCGCGGCATCGTGCGGGCCCGGCAACCTGCACCTCATCAACGGTCTGTTCGACGCCAACCGTTCGCGTGTCCCGGTGCTCGCGATCGCCGCGCACATCCCGACGGCGCAGATCGGCACGGGGTACTTTCAGGAGACGCATCCACAGGAGCTGTTCCGGGAGTGCAGCGTCTACGTCGAGTACGTCGCCGACCCCCAGCAGATGCCGCGGCTGCTCGAGATCGCGATGCGTGCGGCGATCGAGCAGCGCGGAGTCGCAGTGCTGGTCATTCCCGGGGACGTCGCCCTCGCCGAGATCGGCGACAACCGCGCCGTCGTGATCGAGCGATCGCATCCGGTGATCCTGCCCAGCGCTCCGGAGCTCGATAAGGCCGCCGCGCTGTTGGATGCCGCGCGCAAGGTCACGATCCTCGCCGGCGCGGGTGTGGAGGGTGCGCATGATGAGGTCGTCGCTCTCGCCGACCGGCTGGCCGCACCGATCGTGCATTCCCTTCGGGGCAAGGAGTTCATCGAGCACGACAATCCGTTCGATGTGGGGATGACGGGTCTGCTCGGGTTCGCTTCCGGCTACCGTGCCATGGAGGGCGCAGATGCTCTGCTGGTACTCGGCAGCGACTTCCCGTACGAGCAGTTCTACCCCGAGCGCGCCACGACCATCCAGGTCGACATCCGCGGGTCGCAGCTCGGTAGACGGCATCCGCTCGACCTCGGGCTCGTCGGCGACGCCGGCGCGACCGCTGCGGCGCTCCTCCCGCGACTGGCCGTGCGCGAAGATCGGGGACACCTGGACGATGCCACCGCCCATTACCGGAAGACACGGGCGAAGCTCGACGAGTTGGCCGTGCCGGCGAAGGGCACGCGTCCCATTCATCCGCAGTACCTCACCCGCCTGCTGAACGAGCAGGCCGCCGACGACGCGATCTTCACCGCGGACGTCGGCTCGCCGACCGTCTGGGCTGCCCGTTATCTGTCCATGACGGAGGGGCGGCGCCTGATCGGCTCGTTCACGCACGGTTCGATGGCGAACGCGCTGCTCCACGGGATCGGCGCGCAGGTCTCGCACCCGGACCGACAGGTCGTTGCCCTTGCCGGCGATGGCGGACTCGCGATGATGCTCGGGGAACTCCTCACCCTCACGCAGAACGCACTGCCGGTGAAGACGATCGTGGTGAACAACTCCTCCCTGAACTTCATCGAGCTGGAGATGAAGGCGGCCGGATTCGTCACCTACGGGACAGGGCTCACCAACCCCAGCTTCGCCGCGATCGCCGAGGCGATGGGAATCTTCGCGCGTCGCGTGGAGCGCAGCGAGGACCTTCCGGATGCTCTGCGCGAGGTTCTCGACCACGACGGGCCCGCCCTGCTCGACGTCGTCACCGAACGGCAGGAGCTTTCCATGCCGCCCGCAATCGAGGCCGCACAGGTCAAAGGGTTCGCGCTCTACGCGATCCGCACCGTCATGTCCGGCCGCGGCGACGAGCTGCTCGATCTCGCCAAAGCGAACTGGCGCCAACTCTTCTGAACCCGGACGGGATCGGAGGCTCTGCATGTGTCGGGGGTCGCCCGGCTTTGCGCAGAGAGACGCTCGTGCACAGCATCGCGTCTCGGTGATCAATTCACCCCGGTCACGTGACAAGCGCCGGTATCGCGAGACATAATTGTCACGTGATGACGTCAATGATGGCGTGACGCACCTTGACCCTTGGGGGCGCGGTGAGTGAATCGACAGGTGACCTGACCGGATCGCGAGAACAGCAGCACGGGTTGAGAGGCGGGGCCGGCACCCTGAGAGCGGGGGACCGCTGGCCGAGTCGATCGTTCCGGTGGCTGTGGGCCGCGTCGGCGACGTCGCTGCTGGGCTCCGAGATCGGCGAGCTGGCTTTGCCTCTTCTCGCGTTGCTGACGCTCGACGCGAGTGCGGGCGAGCTCGCCGTCGTGCGTGTGGCTCAGTACGCGCCGTTCCTCGTCCTCACTCTGGCGCTTGGTGTGGTGGTCGACCGAATGCGGCGCAAGCGGCTGCTCATCGCAGCCGACCTCGGACGCGGGGTCGTCCTCACAGCGATCGTGATCGCCGCGCTGACGCTTCCACTGCCGATCTGGATGCTGGCCGTCGCGGTCTTCGTGATCGGCGCGTGCACCGTCTTGGCGCAGCTCGCCGACTTCTCGCTGCTTCCCGCGGTCGTGCCGAACGACCGGCTCACCGATGCCAACGCGCGCCTGACGTCGACCCAGTCGGCCATGTCGATCGCCGGCAGTGGGGTAGGCGGCGTGATCGTCCAGACGCTGACCGCGCCGATCGCACTCGCCGCCAACGCGGCCACCTACCTCTTCTCCGCACTCTTCCTCACGCGCGTCACCGCGGTCGAGCGTGCACGGAACGAACCGGTCGATCGAGTCTCCCCGTGGCTCGAGGCGAGGGCCGGACTCGCCTTTCTCCGTCGCAACCGGGTCGTGCGCGACCTGGCGCTGGAAGCCGCGACCTGGAACTTCGCCAGCGAGATCCTGCTGCTCGGCCTGACGCTGCACGTCACGCAGCAGTACGAGCTCGGCCCGGCGATCCTCGGCGGCCTGCTCATGACGTCGGGTGCAGGCGCCGTCCTCGGCGCGCTGGTCAGCGCAAGAGCGACCCGACGATTCGGTTACGGACGATCCCTCATCGCCGCATTGATCGTGGGAAACTCCGCCCCGCTCGCACTGATCTTCATCGCGGCGGCGCCCTCGGCCGCCGCCCTCGCGGTGGCGGGTGTCGCGCTTGCGTTGAGCGGATTCGGCGTCGGCCTCGCCGCAGCCCAGGCGGTCACCGTCCGCCAGCTCGCGACTCCCGACGACCTCCGCGGACGGGTCAACGCCGCCTACCGGTTCCTCAGCTGGGGGATGATCGCGATCGGCGCCATCGCAGCCGGATTCGTCGCCACGGCCGGGGGACCGGCCGTCGCCATCGTCGTCGGAGCAGTCGGCACCACCCTCGCCACAGGGTGGATCCTCTGCTCCCCGGTGCGCAAGCTCCGCGGACTCGACGACGCGGTGGAGGCGCGGTGACGCATCGCCGTCCCGCCATCCGCTTCGTCCGGTGCAACGCGTTACGCTCTGACTACCGGTGACAGGAGGGGGAGCTCGATGGCAGCGCCGAAGACCGCGGAGGTACACCCTCTGCCCCTCCCGCTTCTCGTGCACATCGTCAACGAGTGGGGCGATGCTCCCCGGATCGAAGCGCACGAGGGCAACGAGCCGTATCCGACGGCCGAGAGCCTCCGTGCGCAAAGCCCGCAGTTCTGGGCGCATTTTCCGCCCTTCGATGAGCGCACCCTTGTGGAGACGGCGAACCTGGTCCATCCGATCTTCGCGGCGCCCTCGGGTAGCGAGTGTGCCGAACGGCTCAACGGACTCATCTCCGAGGCGCAGATGTCACCGGCGCTGTCCTCTGAGGCCTGGACGGTGCAAGAGGTCTGGCACACCGCTCGCCCCGATCGGGCGCTGCTGGCCGGCGCCACGCTGTCGTTGATCGACCACCTTCGCCACGAACCGGATGCCAGCAGGCTCGGTGTCTGCGAGGGCGACGCGTGTGCCGACGTGTACGTCGACCAGTCGCCGGCAGGACGCCGCCAGTATTGCTCGCTGACCTGCCAGAACCGAAACCGCACACGCGCGTATCGGGCTCACCGTCGCGCGGCGGCGCAAAGCTGAGCGACGCCGCGCCGGCAGGCTGCGGGCGCAGGCCGCTCGTCGCTGATCGAGCGTCAGAACCCGCCGCGCCAATCGCGGATGATCTCCACGACGTCGTCGAGGTTCGACTCGAGGAGGAAGTGTCCCGCGTCGAGCAGCTCGATGCGGGCGTTCGGCACATCGCGACGGAAGGCTTCGGCCCCTGCGGCATCGAAGATCTCGTCGTTGCGGCCCCACACGGCGAGCACGGGCACCTGCGTCTCGCGCAGCCACTCGTGGAGGCGGGGGTAGAGCTCGCGGTTGGTCGAGTAGTCGCCGAAGAGATGCAGCTGGGCTCGGTCCACCCCGGGCCGGTTCAGCAGGGCGATGTCGTGCTCCCAGGCATCCGGGTCGATCGTTGTGGGGTCCGGCACCCCGTGGGTGTACTGCCATTCCACCGCTGCGCGCTCGAGCGCCGGGCGGAGCGCCGCCTCGTTCGCGGCAGAGGGGTCCTCTCCGTACGCCCAGATGGGCGCCCAGAAGTCCTCGACGAAACCCTCCTCGTACGCGTTGCCGTTCTGTGAGATGACGGCCTCGACTGCGGCCGGGTCGCGCAGCCCCAGCCGCCAGGCGACCGGGGCACCGTAGTCCTGCACGTACACGGTGTATCGCGTGACGCCGACCTGCTCGAGGAACCGGGCGGTGACGTCGGCGAGCGCGTCGAAGGTGTACGGGAAATCGTCGACCGAGGGAGCCGAGGAGCGGCCGAATCCGATGTGATCGGGGGCGATGACGCGGTACCGGTCGGCCAAGGCCGGGATCAGGTGACGGAACATGTGCGAACTCGTCGGGTAGCCGTGCAACAGCAGGATCACCGGGGCGCCGGAGGGCCCGGCTTCCCGGTAGAAGACGTCGAGCCCGCCGACGCGGACGGTGCGGTGGTGGACGGAAGGCATGGTTCCCCCTGGGGATCGGTGCGGATTCAGAGTCGGGCGAATGGTGCAGCCGCTGAGGGAAGTCAAAGCCCTGTTCCTGCAACCGGGTCAAGCGGCGGGCTGCCGTCGGTCAACCCCGGACGACGGCCGGCTGCGGGCGGCCGGTCAGAGCGCGCACGGCGTCGCGCCCCGCTCGGTTCGCTCCGACGGTGGATTGTGAAGGGCCGAAGCCGATGAGATGCACACGGGGTTCGGCGGCGACCTGCGTGCCTCGCATCTCGATGCCGCCCCGGGCGTTGCGCAGCCCCAGCGGGTCGAGGTGAGCGAGGGCGGGGCGGAATCCTGTTGCCCAGAGGATCGCGTCGACGGGGGTGAGGGTGCCGTCTGCCTCTCGCACGCCTGCCGGTTCGATCCGCGTGAACATCGGCCGTCGCAGGAGGACACCGCGTCGCTTCGCGGCGAGCGCGTAGGGGGTCCACAAGAGACCCGTGTAGGAGACGACGCTGCCGGTGAGGTTTCCTGCTTCGATGTCTGCCGTGACTTTGGAGATGACCTCACGCCCCTCTACCTCGGGCGTGAAGCCGCCGTCGCGGAAGATCGGTTCCCGGCGCGTGTACCAGACCACCTCCGCCACCCGCGAGATCTCTTCGAGCTGCTGGACGGCCGAGATCCCCCCTCCGACGATCGCGACCCGCTCGCCCGCGAAGTCGCGCAGCGTCGTGTAGTCGCGGGTATGGAGTTGGCGTCCCCCGAAACTCTCCTGCCCGGGATAGGAGGGGAGCGTCGGGTTGGTCCAGGTGCCCGTCGCGTTGATGATCGCGCGGGTGCTCCACGTCCCGGCGCTGGAATGGACAAGGAGTCGACCGTCGGGGTCGTCATCGGCGCGTGTGACCGAAGCCACGGTGACGGGCCGGAGGATCGGCAGCTGCGCGTGCTGCTCGAACGCGGAGAAGTACGCGGGCACGGCGTCGCGTGCCGGTGCAGCCGGGTCGGGAGGCGCCTGCCGAAACCCCGGCAGGTCGAAGATGCCGTTGACGGTGGCCATCGTCAGGGATTCCCACCGGTGCAGCCACGCGCCACCCGGCTGCTCTTCGGCATCGAGCATCACGAAGGTGTGTTCCGCGTCGGGGTCGGTGAGCGCGCTGGTGAACCCGCGCCGACTCAGATGGAAGCCGGCCGACAATCCCGCCTGTCCGCCACCGATCACGACCACGTCGGTTCGGCGGACTGATTCTTCTCCCACTGCTGCGTCCTTCTGTCGAGGAGGATTCCCCTATCGAGATGCTCGAACGCTTTGCGCCGGCGGGTCAGGGGTGGGGTCGAGGTGCTTGCGCAGCGCTGCGGCGGCCTCGCCCAGGTGGGCGAGCTGCTGCGGGGTGAACGCGTCGACGAAGAGCTCTTTGATCGCGCGCAGGTGGGGAAGCGTGCTGGCACGGAAAGCGCGGGCGCCCTCATCGGTGAGGCACACGCGCGACCCGCGGGCGTCTTCCGCGCAGGGTTCGCGGCGCACCAGGCGTCGGTTCTCCATTCGCCCCAGATGTCCGGAGAGTCGGCTGCGCTCCCACTCGATCTGGGCGGCGAGTTCCGAGGAACGCAACGCGTTCCCGTCGGCCTCACTCAGCGCGAGGAGCACTTTGTAGTCACTGCTGGACAGTTGCGAGTCCTGCTGCAGCCGCGTGTCGATCCGAGCGCGCACGATCTCGAAGGTCTCGATGTGCGCCCGCCAGATCGCGAGCTCTTCGCTCGTCGGCAGGTCGTGACGTGTCGATGTGCCCATCACCGCTCCTCAGTAGTTGACATGTGAACAATACGGCGCGATGATTCACGTGTCAACTAAACGCGGAAGGCGCACGATGGATGCTTCACAGATCGAGTTCGGAATCGACAGCTTCGGCGACTTGCCCCGTGATGACCGGGGGCAGGTCGTCTCGCAGGCGCAGGCGATCCGTGCTGCGGTGGCCGAGGCTGTGCTTGCAGACGAGATCGGCATCGACGTGGTGGCGCTGGGGGAGCACCACCGGCCGGAGTTCGCCATCTCCAGTCCCGAGACGGTGCTCGCCGGCATCGCCACGGTGACAAAACGCATCCGGCTCGCCTCGGGCGTGACGGTACTGTCCTCGGACGACCCGGTGCGTGTCTTCCAACGCTTCGCGACCGTCGACGCGCTCTCACACGGCCGGGCCGAGGTGATCCTCGGACGGGGCTCGTTCACCGAGTCGTTTCCGCTGTTCGGATACGACCTCAAGGACTACGAGGTGCTGTTCGAGGAGAAGATCGACTTGTTCCACCGGCTCCTGGACGAGAAGCCGGTCACCTGGGAGGGGACGACCCGTGCCGCGCTCCACGAGGCGGACGTGTATCCGAAGACCGAGTCGGGGCGACTCAACACGTGGGTGGGAGTCGGAGGATCGCCGCAGTCGGTGATCCGCACGGCCCACTACGGCTTCCGGCTCATGCTGGCCATCATCGGCGGGGCGCCGGACCGTTTCGCCCCCTACGTAGATCTGTATCGGCGGGCGAGCGAGCAGCAGGGCACCATCGCCCAGCCGGTCGGGATGCATTCGCCCGGGTTCGTCGCGGCGACCGACGCCGAAGCCAAGGCGCTCTTCTACCCCGGCTACAAGGTGATCCGTGACCGCATCGGCGCGCTGCGCGGCTGGCCGCCTCTGCGGCGCGAGGAGTTCGAGTCCGAGGTCGCGCACGGCTCGCTCTACGTCGGCTCGGTCGAGACGGTCGCGAGAAAGATCGCCCACGCAGTCGGAGTGCTGGATGCCGGCCGATTCGACATGATCTACTCGACTGCCGGCACCGTGTCAGCCAGTGCACGGCTCCGCTCGGTGGAGCTCTACGGCACCCAGGTCATACCGCGGGTCCGCGAACTCGTGGCCGAACAGTCCGACGTCAGGGTGGGGGCGTCACGATGACGGGGCCCGTACACACCGTCGGCATCCTGGGCGCCGGAAAGGTCGGCACCGTCCTGGCGCGTCTGGCGGACGCCGCGGGCATGCGCGTGCTGATCGCAGGTTCGGGCGACCCCGCGAGAATCGCATTGATCACGGAGGTCCTCACGCCGGGCGCGACCGCCGCCTCGCCGGCCGAGGCTGCACGCTCGGCGGACCTGGTGATCCTCGCGCTCCCGCTCGGGAGACACCTGAACCTCCCGGTGGCTGAGCTGGCGGGCAAGCTGGTCGTCGACGCGATGAACCACTGGTGGGAGACCGACGGTCCGCGCGACAGCATCGTCCCGCCCGGAACCTCCTCGAGCGAAGCCGTGCAGCAGGCGCTGCCGGGGGCACGGGTCGTCAAAGCGCTCAACCACATGGGCTACCACGACCTCGAGGACGAGGCTCGCCCCGCGGGCCGCCTCGGGCGCAAGTCGATCGCGCTCGCCGGCGATTCGCCCGCAGACCTGGCCGTCGCGGCGGAGCTGATCGACGCGCTCGGATTCGACCCGCTCCCGATCGGCGACCTTGCAGCGGGCAGTCGGCTCGAACCCGGGATGCCGGCCTTCGGCGCGAACGTCCCCATCGACCGGCTCCGCGAGCTCACCGGCATCCCGGCTCCGGTCATGCTGTCGGAGTGACGGGGAGTTCACCGTCGCGGGTGTGACGACTGGCTCCTCGTGGTCGGCGAGCACCAGACGGTTCGCTGGGGGCCATCCGGCCGCCAGGCTGCGTTCACCCGGCGTTCAAGGTACGGGACTTCGCTGGCAGTCAGATAGAGAACCGACTATCTGACCCGCCCCGCACCGGGCGGGCCTGGAGCCCTTCGCTGGGCATGAAGGAAAGCGCACCCGTGACCAAGACCACAGCCAAATTCGCTGCCGTTGCCACGCTCACCGCCGTCGCTCTCGCATTGAGCGCGTGCGGCGGCCAGCCCGCCGCCGGCGATTCCGCCGATAGCGGTGACGCCGGCTCCGGCGGCTCGGTGACAACCGACGGTTCCTCGACCGTCGCCCCGCTCACCGAGGCGGCCGCGGACCTGTTCCGGGAGCAGGATGCCTCGGTGAACGTCTCCGTCGCCACCTCCGGCACCGGGGGCGGCTTCAAGGCGTTCTGCGCCGACGAGACCGACATCTCCAACGCATCCCGCCCCATCAAGGACGAGGAAGCCGCCGAGTGCGAAGCGAACGGTGTCGAGTTCACCGAGATCATCGCCGCGAACGACGGGCTGTCGGTGATCATCAACCCGGAGAACGACTGGGCCACCGACCTCACCCTCGAGCAGCTCGCGAAGATCTGGGCGCCCGCATCCGAGGGCACCGTCACCAGCTGGGCCGACGTCGACCCCAGCTTCCCCGACGTGCCGCTCGTGCTCTTCGGTGCCGGCACCGACTCGGGCACCTTCGACTACTTCACCGAAGAGGTCAACGGTGAGACGGGCGCGATCCGCACCGACTACAGCCCCTCGGAGGACGACAACATCACCATCCAGGGCGTCGCCGGCGATGAGGGGGCGATCGGCTTCCTCGGTCTCAGCTACGTCGAAGAGAACGAGGGCACCATCGTCGCCGCCTCCATCGACGGCGTCTACCCGAGTACCGAAACGGTGCAGGACGGCACGTACACGCCGCTCGGGCGCCCGCTCTTCATCTACGTGAAGAACGCCGCGTACGCGGACAAGCCCCAGGTGAAGGAGTTCGTCGACTTCTACGTCGCCAACTCCGATGAGATCGCGGAGCTTGCGCTATTCGTCCCGCTGACGCAGGAGCAGATCACCGTCGCCCAGGAAGAACTCGCCTCACTCGGCTGAGTGAGACCCTCCGTCGAGGAATCTCATGACCGCCGTCATCGAGAAGGCCGCGGGTCCGGAGCTTGCTCCGGGCCCCCGGCCGGGTACCCAGTTCGCCGGCCGTCGGCGGCCGGGCGAGACCCTCATCAGGATGGTTCTGCGCCTTGCCGCGCTGCTGACGATGGTCACCACCGCCGGCATCCTCATCGCGCTGCTGATTCCGTCGCTGTCCTTCTTCGCCGAGGTCCCGGTGTGGGAGTTCCTGTTCGGCACCCGCTGGGCACCGCGGTTCGCCGACGCTTCGTTCGGGGCGATCCCGCTGATCACCGCCACGCTGTGGACCACGGCGATCGCCCTGCTGGTCGCCGTCCCGTTCGGGTTGGGTGCGGCGATCATGCTGGCCGAGTACGCGAAACCGCGCACCCGCAGCATCCTCAAGCCCGTACTGGAGGTTCTCGCCGGTGTTCCCACGGTCGTCTACGGGTTCTTCGCTCTGCAGTTCGTGCAGGCGACCGTGCTGCGCGAATGGCTGCAGCTGCCCACCGGCGCGTTCAGCGTGCTGGCGGCCGGATTGGTGATGGGCGTCATGATCATCCCCACCATCGCCTCCATCTCCGAAGACGCGATGTCGGCCGTGCCGAGCGCTCTGCGACAGGGAAGTGCCGCCCTGGGAGCTAACCGCATGCAGACCACCCTGCGGGTCGTGTTCCCCGCCGCCTTGTCGGGCATCGTCGCCGCCGTCGTGCTCGGGGTCTCGCGCGCGGTGGGCGAGACGATGATCGTCGCGATCGCCGCCGGCAGTCAAGCCCGCATCGTCACCAACCCGCTGGAGCAGGGGCAGACGATGACGGGATTCATCGCCAACGCCGCCCTCGGGGACTCCCGCGTGGGGAGTCTCGAATACAACACCCTCTTCGCCGTCGGACTGCTGCTGTTTCTCATCACGCTGCTGATGAACCTGATCAGCATCCGGTTCGTGCGCCGCTTCAGGGAGGCCTACTGATGACCACCACCCGTCACGCCCGGCCGGCGACGGTGCGGGTCTCCGCTCCGCTGGGGACAGGGACCCACGGGGACCGCAAACCCGGTCCGCTGCTCTTCCTGCTGCTGTTGTGGCTGTCGCTCCTCGTCGCGTTCGGGGTGCTGGCGACCCTGCTGATCACGATCCTGATGGACGGCTGGGGCAAGCTCTCCCTTCAGCTGTTCACCAACTACCCCTCGGCGACACCCGAGACCGCGGGCGCGCGGCCGGCCGTCCTCGGCTCGGCGTGGGTGATCGCCGCCACCGCCGTCTTCACGCTCCCGCTCGGCATCGCCGCGGCGATCCACCTGGAGGAGTTCGCCGACAAGAAGCGCTGGTTCAACCGGCTCATCGAGTTGAACGTGCAGAACCTCGCCGCCGTGCCGGCGATCATCTACGGCCTGCTCGCGCTCGGATTCCTCAGCCTGCTGCAGGTGCAGAACAAGAACGTCGTCATCGGTGGGGCGCTCGCGCTGTCGCTGTTGATCCTTCCCGTCGTCATCATCGCCACACGGGAAGGGCTTCGTGCCGTTCCGCGGGAGATCCGCGATGCATCGCTCGCGCTGGGCGCCACCCCGTGGCAGACGGTGTGGCGTCAGGTGCTGCCCGCGTCTGTGCCGAGCATCGCGACCGGGTCGATCCTCGCGCTGTCGCGTGCCTTGGGAGAGGCGGCTCCGCTGCTGGTCCTCGGCGCCCTGGTCTACATCACCTTCGACCCGAACGGGCTGATGAGCGGTTACACGACCCTCCCCATCCAGATCTTCAACTGGACCGGCCGTCCCCAAGAGGGGTTCCACGAGTTGGCGGCCGCGACCAGCGTGCTGTTGCTGGCTGTGCTGCTGCTCATGAACGCGCTGGCCATCTTCATCCGCAACAAGTATCAGAAACGGTGGTAGCCATGAACACCTCCCGTGTCGTCGCGTCCGCGGACACGCCTCGCCCTCAGTTCCACCCGCACGCCGACCGGCCTCTGCTGGACGCTCCGAGCGGGCTGATCCGCTGCGAGAACGTGGACGTCTACTACGGTGCCTTCCGCGCCGTCACCGACGTCAACCTCAGCTTCGGGAAGAACGAGATCACGGCCCTGATCGGCCCGTCCGGGTGTGGCAAATCCACCCTGCTGCGATCGCTCAACCGGATGAACGACCTGGTCGACGGAGCTCGAGTCGAGGGGCAGGTGCTGTTCCAGGACGACGACATCTATGCCAAGGGCGTCGATCCGATCGAGGTGCGGCGCCGGATCGGCATGGTGTTCCAAAAACCCAACCCGTTCCCCAAGTCGATCTACGACAACGTCGCCTACGGCCCCCGCGTCACCGGGATGAAGGTGTCGAGCATGGACGACCTGGTGGAAGAGGCGTTGACCAAGGCGGCCCTCTGGGACGAGGTGAAGGACAAGCTCAAGCAATCCGCGTTCGGACTGTCCGGCGGTCAGCAGCAGCGTCTGTGCATCGCCCGCACCATCGCCGTCAAACCCGACGTGATCCTCATGGACGAGCCGTGCTCGGCTCTGGACCCCATCGCGACCATGCGCATCGAGGATCTCATGCACGAGCTGCGCCGTGAGTACACGATCATCATCGTCACCCACAACATGCAGCAGGCGGCTCGGGTCGCCGATCGCACGGCGTTCTTCACCGCGCTCGCCGATGACACCACCGGTGACCGGACGGGCGTGCTGGTGGAGTACGCACCCACCGCGCAGATCTTCGAGCAGCCGGCCGATCAGCGCACCGAGGACTACATCAGCGGCAGATTCGGGTGACGTCACCGGCACCACCGGTCGAAGGTTCCGAGCCGACGCAGCGATCTCTCGAACCCCCCGAGTAGGCGCCGCGACCGGCATCTGCTTGGGTGGGCTTCGGGAGGTGTCGGATGGACTGGGGTGCGGTCGTCGTGCTGGCCCTCGCGGGAACGGCGGCCGGTGCGATCAACGCGATCGCCGGCGGCGGTTCGCTCGTCACCTTCCCCGCCCTCCTCGCCCTCGGCTATCCGCCCGTGATCGCCAACGTGACGAACACGGTGGCCGCCCTGCCCGGCTATGTCGGCGGAGCATGGGGATACCGCCGTGAGCTCGCCGGCCAGCGGCGGCGCATCATCGTGCTGAGCATCGTCACGGTAATCGGCGCGCTCGTCGGCTCGACGCTGCTCCTCGCGGGTGACGAGAGCACGTTCACCGCGGTGGTGCCCTGGCTCGTGCTCGCCTCGACGCTGCTCCTCGCCGCGCAGCCGTATCTGAGCGCGCTGGTCGCCCGTCGCACCGAGGCTGCCGCGGCATCCACCCCTCGCGCCGAGCCACTGCGCTGGGCGGGCGTCGGTCAGCTCGGTGTCGCGGTGTACGGCGGCTACTTCAACGCCGGCCTCGGCATCATGATGCTGGGGGTGCTCGGGGTGGCGCTGCGCGAATCGCTGCAGCGGCTCAACGCGCTCAAGAGCGTGCTGTCGGTCGTCGCGAGCGCGGTGTCGCTGGTGTTCTTCGCGGTCTTCGCCGAGGTGTCGTGGCCGGCGGCTGGCATCATGGCGGTGTCGGGCCTGCTGGGCGGCTGGCTGGGTGCCGCGGTCGGTCGCAGGCTGCCCGTTCCGGTGCTGCGCTGGTCGGTCGTCGTCTTCGGGCTAGCGGTCTTCGTGGCGCTGCTGGTGGATGCCGGCTGAGTGGCGTACAAGTGCCGGGGCTGCGCCCGTTCGTCCTACCGGCCGGGATCCGCGTCGGAGTGAACCAGCCCCATAGCCGAGAGCACCTCCTGTGCCACCCGCGGCGCTGCCCGCTCGGGCAGCCAGTGGTTCTCGTCGAGCTCGACGAAGCGGTATCCGGCGTCGACGTAGTTCCGGGTCAGCTCGGCCGCGCGCCGGCCGAGCGCCTGATCGCGGCTGCCCCAGATGTAGGTCGTGTCGACGGTGGCGGCGTGCCGGGCGGCACGTCGCCGACGCCGGTCGGGCAGCCACATCCCGCGGTACCAGTTGAGCGCGCCGCGCAGCGCTTGCGGGCCCGAGAGGAATCGCTGGTATTCCTGAGCCAGGTCGGCGGGGAGCCCCGATGCGACGAGCAGCCGGGCGAGCCGAGGTCGCAGCAGCGCTTCGGGCAGCCACGGCAGCTGGAAGAACCCGATGTACAGCGACCGCAGCCCCTGCGCCGACGACAGCAGCGATCGCAGCATCGCGCGGGGGTGAGGGGTGGATAGCACCGTCACCCCGGTGAGGCGGTGCGGGGATGCCGCGGCCATGCGCCATGCGACGAATCCGCCCCAGTCGTGGCCGACGAGATGCACGCGGTCGACGCCCAGGGCATCGAGCAGCGCGGTCACGTCGCCGACGACGTCGACCGCGCGGTAGTCGCGCCGCCGGCGAGGCCGCGCGCCCGGGGAGTATCCGCGCTGGTCGAAGGACACCACGCGGGCGCTCGCTGTTGTCAGCAGGGGCGCCACCGCGTCCCACGTGCGGCGCGACCCAGGGAATCCGTGCAGCAGCACTACGGTCGGGCCGTCGAGCGGTCCCGTGTCGGAGACGTCGAAGCGGAGGCTCCCGCGGCGGAAGTCGTGCAGGCGAGTCTGCGGCATCCTCCATCTTCATCGTCAGGCGCGGCCCGTGCACAGGGGGTTGCGTGGCGCGAGTGGCCGCGTACGGGTTCGGGGCGCCGCGCCGAACTGAGGGGATCTGCCCGGATGAGGGCGTCCTGGCCGAGGTCGCCCTCATTTCGACCGATCCCCTCATTCCGGAGCGCGCGTGGGTCGGCCATACCCCCTACGGGTGGCCGGATCCCGTCGCACCGTGACGGCTTGCCGCCTTTTCCGGCGGCGCCGCGCCCCGGCAGGATGAGGGCATGAGCCCGACCTCCGACACCGCCCTGCTCGTCGTCGACGCGCAGGAGTCTTTCCGGCAGCGCCGCGACGACTGGGCCGCCACCGCCAACCCGCGGGTCTTCGACAACATCGCCCTGCTCGTCGCGCATGCGCGCAGCGTCGGCGACAGCGTGGCGTGGGTGACGCATGCCGAGCCCGGCACCGGGGGAGTGTTCGACCCCGACTCCGGCTTCGTGCGGGTCGTTGCCGAGCTCGATCCCCGGGCCGACGAGATCCAGGTGACGAAGACCACCGTCAGCGCGTTCACCTCCACCGACCTGCAGCAGCAGCTCGCGGCTCGCGGCATCGGCCGGCTGGTCGTCTGCGGCATCCGCACCGAGCAGTGCTGCGAGACCACGGCGCGGATCGCGGGCGACATCGGGTTCGCGGTGGAGTTCGTGACGGATGCCACGACCACCTCGCCGATCCCGGCCGGTCCGGGGTACGCCGCGCTCGCCGGTGACGAGCTGATGCGGCGGACCGAGAGCGTGCTGGGTGGGCGGGAGTTCGCCACGATAACCTCGACCGCCCGACGCGTGCGCGACGTCGCGATCCGGCCACTATCGGCCTGATCCGCCCCGGTATATCCTGGCCGTAGATCGCGCCCGAGCGGTCTACGCGGAGGCGCGGCTGTCGTGAATGCGGTGCGGTGATGCCCGCCAGCCGACGTTGGTCAACGCGCGACTGCGCATCGACACGTCACCGAAGTGCGGCCCGACGAATGGAGCGGACATGAATGTGCTCGTGGTCTACGAATCCCTGTGGGGCAACACCGAGCAGATCGCTCGTGCTGTGGCCGAGGGGTGTGACCGCGGCGGCACAGTGCACGTCGTGGATTCGGATTCTGCGCCTACCTCGATCGAAGGGTTCGATCTCGTCGTCGTGGGGGGACCGACACACGCCTTCTCTCTGACGCGCCCGGCGACCCGCGCGGATGCCGTGCAGTCCCACTCGGCGCCTCACGCGCCGGACCGCGGCATCCGTGAGTGGCTGGATCAGCTCGACGCCCTGTCCTCGCCCGTTCCCGCCGCCGTCTTCGACACCCGCGTCGACAAGCCGCGTCTGCCAGGCTCTGCGGCCAAGGTCGCGCGAAGGGAACTGCGCTCACTCGGATTCGACACGACGTCCAAGCCCGAGACCTTCCGTGTCCGCGGATACGCGGGCCCGTTGCTCGATGGCGAGGTGGAGCGCGCCAAGCGCTGGGGGAGGGAAATGGCCGCCGCGGCATCCGGCAGCGCCGACAGCGGGTTGAAGGCCTCGCCATAGGGGGCGGCGAGTTGCAGCTGTGGTCAGACCATGGCTAGTCTTGAAACGATTCACCGGAATCGCGACAAGGGAGTGACCATGGCCATCGACCGTCCGACCATCGAGCAGTACCTCGCCAACATGGGCGCGGCCGGGCACCGTATCTGCGAGATCGACGCGAGCGAGGCCGGGGCCGGCAACATCTCGATCTGCCTCGACGAGCTTTCGCGCGTTCGTCAGCTCTTCCCGGTCTCCGAGCGCATCGAGCTGCCGCTGGCGGCGCCCGCCTTGGCAGGGCGCACGCTGCTCGTCACCGGATCGGGGCGGCGACTGCGCCAGATCGCCGAGAACCCGCTCGCTGCCATCGCGGCGGTGATCGTGGATGCCGACGGCGTGAGTGCCGAGATGCTCTCGTCGCCGCAGCGCCAGTTCGACGCGCTCACGAGTGAGTTCAACTCGCATCTCGCGGTGCACGACGATCAGGTCGGCCGGCGCGGGCTGGACTTCCACGCGGTGGTGCACGCGCAGCCGCCGCACCTGACCTACCTCAGCCACGTGCCGACGTATCGGGACACCGAGACGATGAACCGCCGCATCCTGCGATGGGAGCCGGAGTCGATCGTGGCCCTCCGCGACGGCATCGGCGTGCTGGAGTTCATGGTGCCCGGATCCGCCGAGCTCATGGCTGCCAACGTGCAGGGCCTGCGCGAGCACGAGATCGTGCTGTGGAGCAAGCACGGCGTCATGGCCCGCTCGGATCTGTCGGTCACCCGTGCCGTGGACCGGGTGGAGTACGCCGAGACCGGCGCGAAGTACGAGTACATGAACCTCACCGCAGGCGGCCACGGCGAGGGGCTGAGCGCGGACGAGATCCGTGCCGTGGCCGACGCCTTCGGCGTGACATCGCGCTGGGTCTCCTGACGCGTCCGGCGATCGGCTGACCGCGCCCCCCGGGGCGGCACACGTCCGCCTCCCCGGGGTGGAGACTGGGTTCGTGCACATCGAGTTCGACTCCACCGTGTTCCGGTGGGATGCCAGGCCCGAGACGTGGCTGTTCACCGACGTGCCGGAAGAGCTCAGCGAGGACATCCGCGAGGTGACCGGCCCCTTCACGCGCGGGTTCGGCGCGGTGCGGGTCGAGGCGACCGTGGGCGGCACGACGTGGCGCACGTCGATCTTCCCCAGCTCGTCCGGTCGCTACTGGCTGCCGCTCAAGCGCGCCGTCCGCGAAGCGGAGTCCTTGCATGAGGACGGCCCGGTGACGGTTCGCATAGAGGTCCTCGACGCGTGAGGGGTACTCGCGCGTCTGCGCGAACGAGAGCAGCCCTGCCGAGCGCCCGGCCGCGCCGTCAGTCCCGTCGTCGACGGGACGTCCACAGCAGGTAGCCGCTCAGGCTCGTGAACGCGGTGAGCACGGCACCGGTGATGGCGCGTTGCCACGTGCGCAGGCGGTTGTCGCGGCCCATCAGCTGGCCGATGCTGTTGATGAGCGCCGCCGTGATGATGCCGGCGACCACGCGGTTGCCGATGCGCTCGGCGCGGGCGAAGAGCGGGACGAGCTCTGTCGCGCGCAGGTGGACCTCGATGCCGTTGTCATCGACCGACTCGATCAGCCGGCGAAGACGCGTGGGCAACTCGAGCATGAGCGCACCGGCATCGATCGACGCGCGTCCCATGCGCTTGGACAGCGCCTCGAACGACAGCCGACGGCGGATGAGGCGGCGGGCGTAGGGCGTGAGCACCGCGTTCAGGTCGAACGCGGGATCGAGCTGCACGCCCACCCCCTCGATGACGACGAGCGTGCGCACCACGAGGGAGATCTCGTGCGGCAGCTGCAGGTGGCTCTCGCGGAGGATGCGGAGCAGGTCGGTGACCATGCGGGTGAAGTGGATGTCGCCGAGGGGCTTGTCGAAGTGCTGCGAGAGGAAGGACGCCACACTCGCGCGCAGGGCTCGCCGGTCCACCGACCCCTGGGTGACGGACAGCTCGATCAGTGCGTTGGCGAGGGCTTCGGCGTCGCGGGTCCCCGTGCCGATGAACACATCGGCGAGCTGCTCGGCCAGTTCTTCGCTGAGCTCGCCGACCATGCCGAAGTCGATGAAAGCGAGCGTGCCGTCGGGGTGGACGAAGAGATTGCCGGGATGCAGGTCGGCGTGGAAGAACCGGTCCTCGAAGATCATCGTCAGCACGATCTTTCCGCCCGCCGCGGCGAGCGCGCCGGGGTCGATGCCTGCAGCATCCAGGGCTTGCCGATCACTCACCTTGATGCCGGTCATGCGCTCGAGAGTGAGCACGCGGGAGGTGGTGGTCTCCCAGAACACGCGAGGGATCATCACCCCGCGGCGTGCGGCGAAGTTCTGCGCGAACCGCTCGGCATTGCGGGCCTCGCGCAGGTAGTCGAGCTCGGCGCGCAGGGTGTCGGAGAACTCCTTCACGATGCCGGTGATGTTGTAGGAGCGGGCCAGCGACGACACCTTGGCCGCTCGGCCGGCGAGGGTGTTGATGATCTCGAGGTCGTCCTGCACCTGCCGGACCACCTCGGGGCGGCGCACCTTCACCACGACGGGCGTGCCGTCGCCGAGGGTCGCCGCATGCACCTGACCGATCGAGGCGGATGCCATCGGGGTCCAATCGAACGACGCGAAGAGTTCCTCCGGGTCGCTGCCCAGCTCCTGGTGGACGGTCTCCCGGATCCGCTCGGCGGGCACCGCGGGTCCGGCATCCTGCAGCTTCGACAGCTCGGTGATGTAGGCCGGCGGCAGCAGGTCGGTTCGCGTCGACAGCAGCTGACCCAGCTTGATGAACGTAGGACCGAGGTCCTCGAGGACCAAGCGCAGCTGGGTCGGCGCGTCAGCCGGCGGCGCGGGCGGAGTGCCGGCTGCGGCCCGCCGGCGCGCGGGGAGGAACCGCGTGATGCCGAGCTCGCCGGCGAGGAAGTCCAGACCGTGCCGGGCGAGGGTGTCGGCGATCTCCTGATACCGGCCCAGCGGTGGTGGCTGCATCGCCCCATCATCCCGAACCGTCGTGCCCGCCGACAAGGGCGGCCGGACGTCCTTGTGTCGGCGCGGTGCCCGGGTGATGCTGTGGGCAGTCGTCCCGCCATCGGCCGCCAGGAGGTCGCACCCCATGACGAAGACGTCGGTCGTGAGAGGGGAATGGCCACCCGGCATCCCCTATCTGCGGTTCGGGTCCGGTGCGCCGCTGGTGTACCTCCCCGGCCTCTCGGGCAGCCCTCACCTGCCGTCGCGTGCCGGGCTGGCCCTGCAGCAGCGCCTTCTCGCGCCGTTCGCGCGCAGGCGGGAGCTGGTGTGGCTGCAGTGGTCGCACGGACTGGTCGCCCCGGTGTCGATGGCGCAGATCGCGGCCAGGTCAGCGGCGGCGATCGCGTCGCACCTTCCCGCGCCGGTCGACGTGGTGGGCGTGTCGACTGGGGGGAGCGTGGCGCTGCAGCTGGCGCTGGACCACCCGCACCTCGTCCGCCGGCTGGTCATCGTCTCCGCGGCCTATCGCCTGAGCGACCACGGCAGTCTGGTGCAGCGAAGCCTGGCTGCCGCGGTGCACACGGGTCACACCCGGCGTGCCGGCGCGATCATGGCGGCGGAGGTCGCGGCATCCACGCCCGCTGCGGTCGTGTTCGGCGCGGCGGGGTGGCTGATGGGGCGCAGCACGTTCGCCGAGGCCGGCGCCGAGCTGCTCGCGGTCATCGAGGCCGAAGACGACTTCGACGTGGGGGAGCGGTTGGCAGAGATCGCCGTGCCGACGCTTGTCATCGGGGCGGAGCGCGACCGCTTCTACTCGCCGGAGCTCTTCCGCGACACCGCCGCGCGCATTCCCGGCGGCTGGGCAATCGTGTACCCCCGGGCCGGGCACCTGGGAACCACGCTGCACCGGCGCTATCACCGGGATGTGCTGGCGTTCCTGGACAGGCATTGAGCGAGCGCCGCGAGACGAAACGCGCCGCCGCTGGCCAGGTCGGCGATCAGGCGCCGGTCCGGGCGAGCGCTTCGCGCATCGCGTCAGCGAACACGTCACCGGCGACGTGCTCGGCATCGAAATGGATGCCGCACCAGAGCCGCCCCGCATACGAGACGGCCGCGACTCCGAGGCGCACGTTGCCCGCGATCACCGCGACCGGCCAGAGCGCGGTCACCGGCGCGCCGGCGAGGCGGAGCGCACCGCTCGGGCCGCGCACATTCGTGACGAAGCCCGCGACCAGATGCTGCCGCTTGGCCAGCTGGACCATGATCCGCGCACCGAGGGGGCCGCGCATCATCTCGAGCGTCCCCTGCCGTCGGGCCGCCGGTTTCTCCCGTGCCGTGATCGTCGCCACGGCCGTGAGCCGCTTGTCCGGGTCCGTGATGGTCAGAGGGAGGGGCACCACCATTAGTCCGACCTGATTGCTCGCCTGTCCGTGGCGGTCGAGGGCGACCGGGACCGACACCGCGAGCTCTGCGGGCACCGGTTCGCCGGAGGCGACGAGGGCCGCGTGATAGCCCGCGGCGATCACCGAGAGGAGGGCGTCGTTGACCGTGGCGCCCCGGGCGGCGGCATGAGACCGCAGGGCGCTGAGGTCGGCATCCGCAAACGCCACGGCACGCCGACGGCCCAGCGGTCCGAGCAGGACGGTGTCCGGCATTCGGTGCGCCCCGAGGGTCGCGGCGAATCGGCGAAAGGCGGCCGTGCGTGAGCGCGGCCCCGTCGGAGCTGCGCCGGGGAGGGGTGCTCCCGCGCCGTCAGCCGGGGACTGTGCGGGCGAGTCGTCCGCCGGGGCGAGCAGGCGGCGCACGATGTCGACTGCCGTCATTCCGTCGGCGAGGACGTGATGTATCCGCAAGATGAAGCCCACCCGCACGCCGTCCCGGCACGGCAGGATGAGCATCTCCCAGAGGGGGCGGTCGCGTGCGAGTGGGGTCACCATCAGGCGGGCGCACACGCGCTCGAGGTCAGCGGTGTCGGCGATTGGGTCGAGCAGGCGGATGTGCAGCTGCGGGTCGGGTGTCTTCTCCGACCACGCGGGCGCTCGCAGGAACCGCGGGGCCACCACCCGCCGCAGCTCGCGGATCGACCGCGCACGCACCGTGACCGCCTGCCGCAGTGCGTGCATGTCGACCGAGCCGTCCGGTGCGACGAAACCGCCGGGTGTGAGAAGACCGGCCACGAGGAAGACGTTCACCTGGTCGGGGCGGTCGATGATCAGGTTCGCCCGATCGCTCGGGGCGAGGCGCTGCGGTGGCACCCGCGTCGATGCGGGAGATGCGGGACCCGCCGTGCCGACGCCGCGCGAGGAGGCGTTCATGGCCTCATCCTGGCTCGCCGGCCCAGGCGCGACAAGGAGAGTGGGCGCGGCAACGAGCGTGGGGACGGTCTCGCGCGAAGATGAGTTCGCGTCACTCGCGGTGCTCAGCGACGCGCGCACCGGCGGCCGGTTCTCCGAACCAGCGGACGAGCGCGCTGCGTAAACCCCGCGCGTCCTCACCACGCCACGCGATGTGGCCGTCCGGGCGCAGCAGGACCGCCGCGGCATTCATCTGGGCGCTGCGGTCGACCACGAGATCGACGCGATCCGACCAGCCCGTGGCATCCAGCTCGCCGGTGGGAGTCAGCAGCAGCCCCCGCCCGTCGCGCATGCGCTCGTACAGGCGACCGTGCGTGAGGGCGACGTCCCGCTGGCGCCCGCCGACCAGCGGAGACGGGTCGCCGACGTCGTACCGGATGCCGATGGCCGTGATCTTCTCGATCAGGCGGCGGTTGACCTGGGGGATGGTCATGAGCTCGGTCATCAGGCGGCGCACCGCCTGCGGGCCGGGGGCTGTCAACGTCAGCTCGCTCTGCGCGCGCGTGAGGGAGAGCACATCGTCGGCAACGGGGCGGCGCTCGGACTCATAGGTGTCCAGGAGGTGTGGTGGCGCCCAACCGCGCAGCTCGGCGGCCAGCTTCCAGCCGAGATTGACGGCGTCCTGGATGCCGAGGTTGAGGCCCTGTCCGCCGAGGGGAGGGTGCACGTGGGCCGCATCTCCCGCCAGCAGCACGCGCCCGACGCGGTAGCGCTCGGCCAGCCGCGTGGCGTTGCCGAAGCGCGAGAGCCATCGCGGGGAATGCGCGCCGAAGTCGGTGCCCGCGTGGCGGCGCAGCTGCGCGCAGAACTCGTCGAGCGTCGGCGTCGTGGTGCGGTCTTCCGCGACGCCGTCGGCGGGGACGACCACGCGGTAGCGGCCCTCGCCCGAGGGACCGGCGCCGAACCCGCGCTGCGTCCGCCGCACCTCGGCCGTCACCGCTGCCACGGTCTCGGGCGGGGCGGTGAGCTCCATCTCGCCCAGCAGCCACTCCATCGTGGCGGGTTCGCCGGGAAAGCCGATGCCGGCCAGGCGACGCACCGTGCTGCGTCCGCCGTCGCACCCGACGGCGAAACGGGCCCGCAGCGATGTGCCGTCCGCCAGACCCATCTCGATGCCGTCGCCGTCCTGCGTCAGCGCGACGACGGTCGAGCCGCGCCGGATGTCGGCGCCCAGCGCGGCGGCGTGCTCGGTCAGCAGGCGATCGGTGAGGGGCTGCGGGATGCCGAGGATGTAGCCGTGGGCGGTGTCGAGGTCCTCCGGCCAGGGGCTGTCGATGCCGGCGAAGTACCCCCCGATCCGGTACTGCGTGCCGAGCGCGAGGAATCGGTCCAGCAATGCGCGCTGGTCGAGCAGCTCGACGCTGCGCACATGCAGCCCGAGCGAGCGCACCTGCGGGGACGGGGCGTCGTCCTTTTCGAGAACGACCACCCGCACGTCGTGAAGCCGCAGCTCCGCCGCGAGCATCATGCCCGTCGGTCCGCCGCCCACGATGATCACGTCGAACATGACACGCCCCCTGCTCCCGGCTGCCCGCCCCGGCTGCCGCCCTGACTGCTCCGCCCCGACTGGCCCGCAGCTGGTCCGCAGTATCTGGCCCGCAGCGGCGAGGCCGCCCATCCTGCCCCCGCGAGGGGGTCTTGCCGCAAGCCCCCGTCGGCCCGATATCCTGGACATGGCAGGGAGAAGTCCCTGCCATCGTCGTATCGGGAGACAGCCGGCCGGACATGGGCTTCACGCGCGAGCAGCTGCAGGCGTTCCGCGACACGAGCGTGCCCGACCTCATGCCGCCGCACCCGCGATTGGTGTTCGTCGGCATCAACCCGGGGCTGTGGACCGCGGCGACCGGCGTGCACTTCGGTCACCCCGGCAACCGGTTCTACCCGGCTCTCTTGGCCGCCGGCATCCTTCCCCGCCTCCCGCGCATCGCCGACGACGGCATGCCGCCGCGCGATCGCGACATGCTGCTGAACGCCGGCATCGGCATCTCGAATCTCGTGCCGAGGGCGACGGCGCGCGCCGATGAGCTGTCGCGCGAAGAGCTGCGGGCGGGCGCCCGGCGGCTCGAGACGGATGCCGCGGGGTGGGATGCCGCGGTGATCGCCATCGTCGGCATCACCGCCTACCGGCAGGGTTTCGGCAGGCCACGCGCGACGGCGGGGCGGCAGAGCGAGATGCTCGGCGGTTCGCAGCTGTGGGTGGTGCCGAACCCGAGCGGTCTCAACGCGCACGACACCGTCGCCTCGCTCGCCGCGGCGTATGCCGAGCCGGCGCGGGCGGCGGGCCTCGACGTCGGCGGCGCTGGCGCTGTCGCTGCCTGTGCGGGTGTGGGGCGGTGAGCATGTCGCCGGCGGCGGGTTCCGTCCGTGCGCCGGTGCTGCTGGCGCTGCCGTTCGAGGGGCGATGGCTGGTGCAGAACAGCCCGGCCCGGCGCGTCCCGAGTCACGGCGTGGATGTGCTGGGTCAGCGATACGCGATCGACTTCACCGGGGTCGACGAGCGCGGGCGCACCGCGTCGGAGTGGGGGTGGGGAACGATTCTGTCGACCGAGCCACCCGAGCGGTTCGTCGGGTTCGGCAGGCCGATCCTCGCGCCCGTCGACGGCGTGGTGGTGAGCGTGCACGACCGTGAGACCGATCATGAGGCGCGTCGCTCGCAGCTCGCGCTGGTGGCGTACGTCGCGGGGCAGGCGGGACGCCTGCGGGACGGCCCCGCGGCGGTTGCGGGGAATCATGTCATCGTGCGTGACCGCGTGAGCCAGGCGTTCGTCGCGCTGGTGCACCTGCAGGCCGGGTCCCTGCAGGTGCGACCGGGCGACGAGGTGGTGGTGGGCGAGCAGCTCGCCCGGTGCGGCAACTCGGGCAACTCCACCCAGCCGCACGTGCACGTGCAGGCGATGGACAGCGACGACCTCCGCGTCGCGCGCGGGCTGCCCATCGCGTTCGCCGCGTACCGGCAGTGGGGCCCGAAGGGCCGCGGCACCCGCGACGTCGCCCGCGGCATCCCCGACGAGCGCGCGATCGTCGCCCCCGTTCCCGAGTGAGTATTCGCGGCCTCGAGTGAATACTCACTCGGCGGTCACGCGCGGAGGAACGCGACCCCGGCCTGACGGAAGTCGCGGGAACCCGGCGCGTTGACGTGGGTGCGCCCCGGGATCTCCACGAACGTGCCCTGCGGCGCCGATGACGCCAGCCGCCGCGACTCCTCCAGAATCGGATCCTCGCTCCCGGTGGCGAACAGCACCGGCTGCGTCGGCGGCGACGCCGGGTCGGGGTCGCTGTCGCCCAGCCGCATCCCCTCGGCGAGCGCGACGAGGGCCTGCAGGTCGTTGCTGGACACCCGCTCCGCCAGCGAGATGTACCGGCGAGTCACCTCATCCTCCACCGGCCGCCCGTCGTCCAGGTACGCCTTCACCTGGGCGATCTGCATGCGCGCAAGCGGTCGGCCGTCGGGGATGCCGCCGAGCACCGCGCGCTCGATCCGGTGCGGAACGTCCACCGCCGCCTGCCAGCCGACGCGACCACCGAGCGAGTACCCCACGTAGCGCACGGAGTCGAGCAGATACGTGTCCAGCACCGTCACGAGGTCGGTCACCAGGCCTGTCATCTCGTACGATCCCGGGGCGTGCGGCTTGTCGCTGGCCCCGTGCCCCCGCTGGTCCACCGCGAGCACCCGCAGCCCCGCCGCGAGCAGGTCCCGCACCCATCCGGTGGCCACCCAGTTGTCGCGGGTGCTCGATCCGAACCCGTGCACGCACAGCACGGTCGGCGCGGTCTCGTCGCCCCACGTGTACGTCGCGAGGCGGTCGCCCTCGGCCGTCATCACGAATTGCGGTGCGGGCAGGCGTGTCAGTCCGGCGGGTGCGGCATCCATACCCCGATCCTTCCGCATCGCGCACGCCGCGGCATCTGTCCGCACCTCAGCCCATTACAGTGACCGGATGCCGCGTCCCGTCCGCCGTCGCCTGCTCTCCGCCGGCCTGCTCGCGGCGACGATCATCACGGGACTCGCCGTGCACCGCTGGGCGCCCGACACTGCCGCATCCGACATCGCGGGGGACGCGCTCTACGCGCTCGCCGCCTACCTCGGGCTCGCGATGCTGGTCCCCGAAGCGCGCCCACGGGTCCTCGGGCTGGTGGCAGCGGCGTGGTGCACCGCCGTGGAACTGCTCCAGCTGACCGGCCTCCCCGAGCGCCTCGGCACCACCTTCCCGCCCGCGATGCTGCTGCTCGGCACGGTCTTCGACGTCAGGGACCTGCTGGTCTACCTGCTCATGGTCGCGCTGGCGATGGCCGTCGACGCCGCGCTCCTCGCGGCCGCGGGTCGGCGGCTGCCACGCCGCACCCGGTCAGGGTAGCCGCGCCGGGGCGCGCCGCAGCGTGGCATTCTGGACAGGTCAAAAGGAGCACTCATGCAGCAGCGTCCTCTCGGTCGCACCGGTCGGTCCATCTCGGCGATCGGACTCGGAACCTGGCAGCTCGGCGCCGACTGGGGTGTCGTCGACGAATCCGACGCCCGGCAGGTGCTGGCGGCATCCGTCGACGGGGGAGTGACCCTCTTCGACACCGCCGACGTCTACGGCGACGGCCGCAGCGAGACTCTCATCGGCGGGTTCCTCGCCGACCGGCCGGGTCACGGCATCACGGTCGCAACCAAGATGGGGCGCCGCATGGCGCAGGAGCCCGAGAACTACACGCCCGAGAACTTCCGCGCCTGGACCGACCGCTCCCGCGCGAACCTCCGGGTCGACACCCTGGACCTCGTGCAGCTGCACTGCCCGCCCACCGAGGTCATCGAGGCGGATGCCACCTACGACGCCCTGGATGACCTCGTCGCCGACGGCACCATCGCCGCGTACGGGGTGTCGGTGGAGACCTGCGCGCAGGCCCTTGCCGCCATCGCACGCCCCAACGTCACCAACGTGCAGATCATCGTGAACCCCTTCCGGCTGAAGCCCCTCGACGAGGTGCTGCCGGCGGCGGCGGATGCCGGCGTCGCGATCTTCGCCCGCGTGCCGCTGGCCTCGGGCCTGCTGAGCGGCAAGTACACGGCCGCGACCACCTTCGCCGAGAACGACCACCGCACGTACAACCGTCACGGCGAGGCGTTCGACCGCGGCGAGACGTTCTCGGGCGTGGACTACGACACCGGGCTCGCGGCCGTCGCCGATCTCACGGCGGCACTGCCCGAGGGCGTGTCGCTGCCGGCGGCATCGCTCGCCTGGGTGGCATCCCGCCCGGGTGTCACCAGCGTCATCCCCGGTGCGCGCAATGTGCGCCAGGCGTCCTCGAACGCGGCCGCCGCGGCCCTGCTCGAGCCGGGCGCCTTCGACATCGACGCGTTCGACGCCGCCGTGCACGCGGTGTACGACCGTCACCTGCGCGCCGACATCCACCCGCTCTGGTGACTCGGCGCCGCTGAGCTTGCGGCCAGCGGGCCCGCGGGCCCGCGGGCCCGCTGGCCGGCGCGCCTCCCAGCGCCCCTGTGGATCACGCCCGCGGAGCCCCGGCGCAAAGCCATACGCTGGCGCCGTGTCGGGACTCCGGGTGATGTGGGAAGCCACGCCGCTCGTGGTCGCGCCCCTCGCAGTCGCCTACGCGCTCTTCGCCGCCGCGACCGTCGCGCTCACCGTGGTCGACCTGAGGAGCCACCGGCTTCCGAACGCACTCGTCCTTCCGCTGTACCCGCTGATCCTCGTGCTGTTCGCGCTCGCCGCTCTGGCAGCCGGCGACGGGGTGCCGCTGGTCACGGCCCTCCTCGGCGGCGGGGTGCTGTTCCTCCTCTACGCCACCCTGCGGGCGATGGGTGGAGGCGTGGGAGGCGGCGACGTGAAGCTGGCCGGTGTGGTGGGTATGGTCCTCGGGCACGCGGGGTGGCCGGCGGTGCTCATCGGCACCGCCGCCGCATTCGTCCTGGGGGGAGCGGTCGCGCTCTTCCTGCTGGCCTCCGGGCGGGCCACGCGCACCACCCGCATCGCTTTCGGTCCTTACCTGCTCGGCGGGGCGTGGCTCGCCCTCGCGGCATCCATCGCCGCCTGAACCGCAACCTTGCGCACGCGCCCCGCGCTCCGCCGGGACCCCGCGCTTCCATGCCGGCCCGGGCGGCGTCAAGTCCGGCGGGCCGTCGCGCCACGCGGCTAGGGTGACGGCATGAGCGAACCGAACGCCGTGCAGAAGGTCATCGCCTGGGCGCTGTCGAAGAAGCCCGTGCGCGCCCTGCTGCTCTACGTCGAGCACCGCGGCCCGGTCCTGGCCGACAGCGTCACGTACCGCACGCTGTTCAGCGTCTTCGCGGGCGTGCTGCTCGGGTTCTCGATGGCCGGGCTCTGGTTGGCGGGTAACCCCGCCGCCTACGATGCGCTGATCTCCGCCGTGAACAACACGATCCCCGGCATCGTCGGGGAGGGGGGGATCATCGAGGATCCGCGATCGGTCTCGGTCAACACCGGCTTCACCGTCGCCGGCGTGATCTCCCTCATCGGTCTCATCGGCGCCGCCATCGGCGCGGTCGGCACGCTCCGCGCCGCCATGCGGATGATCGCTGACCGGGTCACCGAAGACCTCATGATCGTGTGGGTGCTGCTGCGCAACCTCGCCCTGGCTATCGGCATCGGGCTGGGGCTCGCGGCGTCCGCTGCGATCACCTTCCTCGGCACTGCCGGACTCGCGATCGTCGCCGACTGGCTCGGCGTCTCCTCGTCGTCGACGCTGCTCGAGATCGGCGGGCGGGTGCTCACGATCGTCGTCGTCTTCGTTCTCGACACCGTCATCGTCGCCGTCTCGTTCCGGGTGCTGTCGGGGCTGCGCCCCTCGGCCCGGGCACTGTGGAGCGGCGCCCTGCTGGGCGGCTTCGGGCTGACCGTGCTGCAGGTGCTGTCCGGGCTGTTCGTCGGCGGCGCCTCGGCCAACCCCCTGCTGGCGACGTTCGCCTCGCTCATCGCGCTGCTGCTCTGGTTCAACCTGTCGGCCCAGGTGATGCTGATCGCGAGCGCCTATATCGTCACCGGCGTGGAGGAGGAGAGCGACCGCGTCCGCGCCCGATACGGGGCGAAGACCTTCACGCAGCGTCGCGTCCGCCGCGCCGAGAACGCCGTCATGGTCGCCTCCGGTGAGCTGACGGCCGCACGCGATGCCGAAGCCGAAGAGCGCAAGAAGGCGGCGGAGAAGGAAGCCGAAGACGCCCGCCAGAAGGCGGACGCATGAGCCTGACGCCCGCCTACACCGCCGCCCAGGTGCGGGCGGCTGAGGCGCCGTTGCTGGCGGCGGGGGAGCCTCTGATGGACCGCGCCGCGGCGGCCCTGGCGACGGTGCTCCGCCGCGAGCTGACTCCCGGCGGCAGGGTGCTCGTGCTCGCCGGCCGTGGTGACAACGGCGGCGACGCGCTGCTGGCCGCCGCGGCGCTTGCTGGGGAGGGCGTCGGCGTCGACGTGCTGCAGACGGCGGATGCCGCCCACGACCGGGGCCTCGGCACCGCCCTGGCCGCAGGCGCCCGCCCGGTCACCCTGAAGCAGGCGGGTGCCGCCGACCCCGCCTACGACCTCGTCGTGGACGGCATCGTCGGCATCGGCGCCTCGGCGGACCCTTCGCTGCGTGGCGGCGCGCGCGAGGCCGTCACGCAGCTGCTGACCGCGGTGCGCTCGGGCCGCTCCCGCGTCGTGGCGGTCGACATCCCCAGCGGCGTGCAGCCCGACGACGGCACCGTCGGCGACGATGTGGTGCTGCCGGCGGCGGTCACCGTGACCTTCGGCGCGGTCAAGGCCGGGCTGATCCGGGGTGCCGGCGCCGACCTTGCCGGTCGCGTCGTGCTCGTCGACCTGGGCCTGGACCTGCCAGAGGAGCACGCCGTGGCGGCCGGCGACGTCGAGCGCTTCGCCGACATCGCCTGAACGGTCGGGCCGCCGAGCGTCGCAACCACCGGCGGAAAGGGGGGAGTGGTTCACGCACCCCCGCCAGGGTGGGTAGCGTCGTAGTCGTGGCCCAACAGTTCGAGACAAACAGCACCTCCCCCTCTGCGCACCGCGCGACGCACCCGCTGGCCATCGCGCCGGTGGCTCCGCCCGCGCCGACGGTCGATGGATTCGTGCAGGAGTTCCTGCAGAACCTCAACCTCGAGCGAGGGGTGACGCTGTCGGCATCCACCGCCAACGACCGCTACGTCGCCCTTGCCACCACCGTGCGGGACTATCTCGTCGCCCGGTGGTTGGAAGACCGGCGGGCTCAGCGCGAGTCGCACGCGAAGACCGTCTGCTACCTCTCAGCCGAGTACCTGCTGGGGCGCCAGCTCGACAACAACCTGCTCGCCGCAGACCTGACCGACGTCGCGACCGAGGCGCTGGCCGCGTGCGGAATCGACATCGACGAGCTCCGCGCGATCGAGGTCGAACCGGGGCTCGGCAACGGCGGCCTGGGGCGGCTTGCGGCGTGCTTCATCGACTCGCTCGCCACGATGGGCGTGCCCAACGTCGGCTACGGCATCCGCTACGAATACGGCATCTTCCGCCAGACGTTCGTCGACGGCCAGCAGGTCGAGCAGCCCGACGCCTGGCTCGCGCTCGGCTCGCCGTGGGAGTTCCCCCACCCCGAAGCGGCCCAGACGGTCTCGTTCGGCGGTCGCACCGAGACCTATGACGACGGCGGCGTCACCCGCACCCGCTGGATCCCGGACTGGAGCGTCCGGGCCGTGCCGTACAACTACATGGTGCCGGGCTACCACAACGGGCGCGTCAACACCCTGCGGCTGTGGTCCGCCGTGGCGACCGATGCCTTCGACCTGCGCATCTTCAACGCCGGCGACTACGAAGAGGCCGTGCGCGCGCAGACCTACGCCGAGAACATCTCCAAGGTCCTCTACCCCGAGGACTCCACGCCCCAGGGCAAGCAGCTGCGGCTGCAGCAGCAGTACTTCTTCGTCGCGGCATCCATCGCCGACATCCTCGACGACCTCGGCGACGCCGACCTTCGGACCCTCCCCGACCGGGTCGCCTTCCAGCTCAACGACACCCACCCCGTCATCGCCGTGCCCGAGCTCATGCGGGTACTCGTCGACGAGCGGGGCATGGACTGGGACGCCGCGTGGGAGATCACGCAGCAGTGCTTCGGCTACACCTGTCACACGCTCTTGCCCGAGGCTCTCGAGACCTGGCCGGTGGACCTGCTGGGGCGGCTGCTGCCGCGCCATCTGGAGATCATCTTCCACATCAACGCCGACTTCCTCGCCGCGGTGCGCGAGGCGTACCCGGACGACGAGATGCGCGTGCGCGACATGTCGATCATCGCGGAGTTCCCCCAGCGCTCGGTGCGGATGGCGTATCTGGCGACCGTCGCCGCCTCGAAGGTCAACGGCGTGGCCGAGCTGCACTCGCAGCTGCTGCGCGACACGGTGCTGCACGACTTCAATGAGTTCTTCCCCGGCAAGTTCACCAACGTCACCAACGGCGTGACGCCCCGCCGCTTCCTGAGGCTGGCCAACCCCGAACTGTCGTCCCTCATCACCGCGGCCATCGGCGACGGGTGGGTCACCGACCTCGATCGCCTGCGCGAACTCGAGCCGTTCGCCGAGGATGCCGAATTCCGTGCCGCCTTCGCCGACGTCAAGGCGGCGAACAAGCGCCGGTTGCACGAGGTGCTGCGCGCCCGCGACGGGTTCGAGATCAGCGACGGCCACATGCTCGATGTCATGGTCAAGCGTCTGCACGAGTACAAGCGGCAGACGCTCAAGCTCCTGCACGTCGTGACGCTCTACGAGGGCGTCCTCTCCGGCCGCCTGGACGTCTCCGCCCTGCAGCCGCGCACGGTGATCTTCGGTGCCAAGGCGGCGCCGGGCTACGCGATGGCCAAGCGCATCATCCACCTCATCAACGCCGTCGGATCGGTCGTGAACACGGATTCGCGTCTGGAGGGTCGACTGCAGGTGCTCTTCCCGCCGAACTACAACGTCACCCTCGCCGAGCGCGTGATCCCCGCCGCCGACCTCTCCGAGCAGATCTCGCTCGCGGGCAAGGAGGCCTCGGGCACCGGCAACATGAAGTTCGCCCTCAACGGAGCGCTCACGATCGGCACCGACGACGGCGCGAACATCGAGATCCGCGAGCTCGTCGGCGATGAGAACTTCTTCCTCTTCGGCATGAGCGAGCCCGAGGTCGAAGCGCTCGCTGTCGCCGGCTACCGGCCGAGCGAGTACTACCAGAGCGACGACGACCTGCGCCGTGCGATCGATCTCATCGCATCCGGCGCGTTCTCGGGCGGTGACCCGTCGGTGTTCGAGCCGATCGTGTCGAACCTGCTCTACGACGACCGCTTCATGGTGCTGGCCGACTACCGGTCGTACATCGACGCGCAGGCGCGGGTGGATGCCGCGTACGCCGACCGCGACGCGTGGACCCGGTCGGCGATCCTCAACGTCGCCCGCACGGGGTTCTTCTCCTCGGACCGGTCGATGCGCGAGTACATCGACCGCATCTGGCACGTCCCCGCGGTCGACTGAGGGCGGGGCGCGGCGGGGCGGTGCCTCAGCGGGCGTAGCGCTCGACGAACGCGCGCAGGATGCCACCGGTGTGCGTCACCGGCAGCCGGCGCACCGCCTCGAGCGTCAGGTCCAGTTCGTCCGGGGCGAAGTATCCGTACTTCGCGTAGGCGCGGATGCGGGTGGAGATCCCCTCGACGTCGCACTCCGGATGGAACTGCGTGGCGTAGACGTTCCGGCCGACGCGGAACATCTGCACGGGGCAGGCCGGCGACGTCGCCAGCAGCGTCGCCGACGGCGGAAGGACGGCGATCGACTCCTTGTGGCCGACGAATGCCGCGAACTCGTCCGGCAGGCCGGCCAGCAGCGGGTCGGCGGCGCCTTCGGGCGTGCGCTGCACGGTGACGACGCTGATCGGCTCGCGATAGGTGCCGTCGATCACCGCGCCCTGGTGCGAGCCCAGGGTGCCGATGCCGTAGCAGGCGCCGAGAAACGGGAAGTCCCGCGGCACCACCTGGTCGAGCAGACGCGCGAAATCGGCCTCGGCGCGCCGCTGCACGGCGGACTTCTTCTCCGGCGGGTCCGAGGCGTTGAACGGTCCGCCGCCGACGAAGACGCCCGAGTAGTCATCGAGGTCCACCTCGCCCAGCGGCTCCGCTTCGAGCCGCTTGCGCACGAGATCCCGCTCGTCCAGCCCGGTGTAGCGCAGGAACAGCGCGTACTCCTCGTCGGCGGGCACGTCTTCGGCGCGGGTCGCCAGCAGCAGGAAGGGCTTCATCGCGCCTGAGTCTATGCCGCCACAGACCCCTGCTTGGCCAGCCGTGCTCGGTGGATGCCGCGGCGCGCCCTATTGTGACTGGTGACGGCCGCAGACCCCGCGGCCGCGACAGCGACGTCGCAGGGAGAACCCCATGTCCACCATCGCCTGGATCGGCCTCGGCCACATGGGTGCGCCCATGGCCGCCCACCTCGTGTCCGCCGGACACACCGTGCGGGGCGTCGACCCGTCGCCTGCCGCCCGCGAAGCGGCCGCCGCCCGCGGCATCCAGATCGCCGACGGCCTCGCCGACGCGCTCGAGGGCGCGGACGCCTGCTTCACCTCGCTCCCCGGGCCCGACCAGGTGCGCGCCGTGTACGGGGGAGAAGGCGGCGTGCTCGCGCACGCGGCACCCGCCACCTTGCTGCTGGACACGTCGACCGTCGACGTCGGCACGTCGCAGTGGTGCCACGACGAGGCCGCCGCGCGCGGACTCTCGTTCGTCGACAGCCCCATCTCGGGTGGCACGGCGGGCGCCGAGGCCGGCACGCTGTCGTTCCTCTTGGGTGGGCACCCTGATCACGTCGAGCGGGCGCGCGCGATCGTCGACCCGATGGCCCGCACGGTCATCGCCTGCGGCGAAGCCACGAGCGGCATCGCCGCCAAGCTCGCGAACAACATGATGCTGTTCATCAGCGTGCTGGCGATGTCGGAGGGGTCGCAGCTCGCCGAGCACCTGGGACTCGATCCGCACGTGTTCTGGCAGGTGGTGGATGCCTCGTCCGGCCAGTCGTGGGCGCAGCGCACCTGGTACCCGGTGCCGGGGGTCGTGCCGACGGCAGCCGCCAACCACGACTTCGATGCCACGTTCTCCGTCGATCTCGCCCGCAAGGACGCCGCGCTGGCGGTGAAGGCGGGAGAGGCCACGGGCGTGCATCTGCCGGCCGCGCGGCTCGCGCTGTCGCAGCTGGATCAGCTGGCCGAAGAGGGCCTGGGGGGCAAGGACTGCACGCTCATGGCCCGTTTCGCCTCACCCGACGGCACGCTGCGAGGCTGGGAAGGCGCGCGCCCGTAGCATCCGCGGTGCTGCCGGGCAACGACGCGGAAGCGCAAGGCGGGCGGGGCTATGGTCGAAGCAGGAGGTCAACTCATGGCTATTGCACGTATGCACGGAGGTCCGCTCGACGGACAGGTTCTTCCCCTCGACGACCCGGACATGGACCGGCTGATCCTGCCCTACAGCGAGACGCAGGTCGTCTACGAGCGGGAAGGTGCTCCGGAGAACACCGGTGACGACGACGGGCCCACCGAGGCGGTCTTCCGCTTCGTCGAGTCGCAGGACGACATCGACCCCGACCCCGACGACCACCCCGACCTGCCGTAGTCGCGTGGCAGGCAAGCCCGACCGCCCCACCGCCGACGACGAGCCGCAGCGCTCGCTCGAGGTGGAGCGCAAGTACGACGTCGACGACACCGTGGCCGTGCCCGATTGGACGGCACTGCCCGGCGTCGCCGCCGTCGGCGAGGCCGAGCGTCGGGACCTCGACGCCCGCTATCTCGACACCGCCGAGGGACATCTCGCCCGAGCGGGCGTCGCGGTGCGGCGCCGCTCGGGGGGACCCGATGCCGGCTGGCACATCAAGATCTCCACGCCCGAGGGAAAGCACGAGTGGGCGTGGCCCCTCGGCGAGGAACCCGCCGCCGACCTGCTCGAGCTGCCGGTGCCCTCGAGCGTGGTCGATGCTCTCTCGCAGTGGGCGGAGCCCCCGTTCACGGCGCTCGCGCGGATCCGCAACGCGCGCGTGGCGTATGCCCTGACGGATGCCGCGGGGGGACTCGTCGCGGAGTTCGTCGACGACCACGTGACCGCGCGCGACGAGCGCCACGGCACGGAATCATCCTGGCGGGAGTGGGAGCTGGAACTCGGCCCCGCGGCCCCCGCCGACCCGCAGCAGCGGGCGGCGCTCTTCGCCGCCGCCGACGCCCTCGTGGCCGAGGCGGGCGGGCGCCCCGCGGCATCCGGTTCGAAACTCGCGCGGGCGCTCGGCTTCTGACCCGCGGCCGCTGAGCGAGCGCAGCGGGACGAAACGCGCCACCAACGCCTGACGCCGCCCCCGGCTTCGTCTTGGGGCGGCGTCAGGTGGTGCGGTGACGTCTGGCGTCAGATGTTGATCATGTGCCCGGCGAGGCCGTGGAAGGCCTCCTGCAGGGCCTCGGACAGCGTCGGGTGCGTGTGGACGTTGCGGGCAGCCTCGAGAGCGGTGAGGTCCCACTTCTGCGCGAGGGTCAGCTCGGGCAGCAGCTCCGACACGTCGGGTCCGATGAGGTGTCCACCCAGCAGCTCGAGGTGCTCGGCATCCGCGATGAGCTTGACGAAGCCGATGGGCTCGCCCAGGCCGTTGGCCTTGCCGTTGGCGCTGAAGGGGAACTTCGCGACCTTGACGTCGTAGCCGGCGTCGCGCGCCTGCTGCTCGGTGAGGCCGAACGACGCCACCTGCGGCGAGCAGAAGGTCGCCCGCGGCATCATGCGGTAGTCGCCGAGCGTCTGGGTCTCGGCCTTGGCGATGGTCTCGGCGGCGACGACGCCCTGCGCCTCGGCCACGTGGGCCAGCTGCAGCTTCGCGGTCACGTCGCCGATGGCGTAGATGCCCTCGACGTTGGTGCGCATGTAGTCGTCGATCTCGATGGCGCCACGGTCGGTCAACTTGACGCCGGTGTTCTCCAGGCCGAAGCCCTCGACGTTGGCGGCGAAGCCGATCGACATCATGACCCTGTCGGCCTCGATGGAACCGGGGGTGCCATCGGCGTTGGCGGTGTACGCGACGGTGACCTTCGAGCCGTCGTCGGTGACCGACTCCACCTTGGTGGAGGTGAGGATGTCGATGCCGTACTTCTTGTACTGTCGCTGGATCTCCTTCGAGACCTCGGTGTCCTCGTTGGGCAGCGCCCGGTCGAGGAACTCGATGATCGTGACCTTCACGCCGAAGTTGCTCAGCACGAAGGCGAACTCCATGCCGATCGCGCCGGCGCCGACGATGACGATGGAACCGGGCAGGTCGCGGGAGAGGATCTGCTCCTCGTAGGTCACCACGTTCTTGCTCAGCTCCACGCCGGGCAGCAGTCGCACCCGGGAGCCGGTCGCGATGATCGCGTTGTCGAACGTCACGCGCTCGGTCGAGCCGTCGGCCTTGGCCACGTCGATCGTGTGGGCGTCCGCGAAGGTACCGCGACCCTCGTACTCGGTGACCTTGTTCTTCTTCATCAGGTAGTGGATGCCCTTGACGTGGGTGTCCGCGACCTTGCGGCTGCGATCCCACGCGGTGCCGAAGTCGAAGTGCACATCCCCCGAGATGCCGAACAGGTCGGCCTTGTGGAGGAAGGTGTGGGCGAGGTCGGCGTTTCGCAGGAGAGCCTTGGAGGGGATGCAGCCCACGTTGAGGCACACACCGCCCCAGTACTTCTCTTCGATGATCGCGACGGACAGGCCGAGCTGTGCGCTGCGGACCGCTGCGACATACCCGCCGGGGCCCGCGCCGAGGATGACGACGTCGTAGTGAGGCATGACCACCAGCCTAGTCCTCGTCGGCCGGGCGTTCCTGGGGGCCGCCCGCAGCCCCGTCGGTGCGCCGGCGTCGGGCGCGGGAGCCGAGCAGGTACGCCACGGCGGCGATGGCGGCCAGCAGCACGATTCCTCCGAGCGCCCAGGGCAGCACCGAGGCGGCATCGTCGTCAGCTGCGGGGGTGGGCGTTGCCGACTCCGTAGCCGGCGCGGTGATCTCGTCCGCGGTCGGCTCGGCGGTGGCGGGGGGTGCGGTGACTGCCTCCGGGGTAGGCGTCGGCGCGCCGGCTGCCGTGATCTCGAAGCGGAATTGACCGTCGATGGGGTGGCCGTCACTGGAGGTCACCTTCCAGGTGACGGTGACCTCACCGGCCGCGTCGCCCTCGAGCGACTGGGTGACGACGGTGCCGTCGACGACCGGATCGCCGTCGGTGAGGTCGGTGCCGGCGGCATCCGTCACCTCCACCAGCGTCGCGGTGGGCTCGTCGAGGACACCGGCCGAGAACGTGAGCGTCAATTCGGGCGGCAGCGCGGCGACCGTGCTCCCGTCGGCGGGATCCGACGCGATCAGCTCGTCGTGCGCGGCGGCGGGGGCCGCTGTCGCAAGCACACCGGCCAGGCTCAATCCCAGGGCGGCGGTGAGGGTGCCCAGAAGGGCTCGGCGGGGGGTGCGGGTGGGGGAGGGCATCACCTCTCCGACCCTACCCGGGGGCTACCGCGCGTCGGCCGGCCGTCCTACCATGACCGGCAGGCGGGCCCCCTGCTCGTCGAGCACGGACGATAAGAGGTGGGCGATGGACTCCAGGATGATGGATGCCGTGTCGAAGGACATGTCGGCGGTTCCCGGCATGGACACGATGGACATGGCGCTGATGCAGGCGTGTATGGACGCGTGTTCCGCGTGCGAGCAGGCGTGTGTGGTGTGTTCGACGCAGATGATGGACTGCGCACCGGCGTGCATGAACTGCGCCGACATGTGCAACACGATGATGCGCGCCATGCTGCGGATGCAGGGCATGACGCCCGCGTCGATGATGGCGGTGTTGGATGCCTGCATCGCGATGTGCGCCACGTGCGAGGACATGTGCCTGCCGCACGCCGAGATGAGCGAGGTGTGCCGCATGTGCGCCCAGGCGTGCCGCGCATGCATCGACGCGTGCCAGGCGGTCAAGGACTCGATGACGGTCTGAGTCGGCGCCTTCCGGATCCGTCGGCTTCGTTCGTCCCGGGGACGGACGCTCCTACTCGGCGTGCCCGCCGATCGGAGCGACGTTGAACCACCGTCTGCCCACGGCCAGCACCTGGTAGCGGCGGTGGAGGGCGACCGGGGTGCCGACCTCAGCGACGTGCGCCGCGCCCGCCGCGCTCCATACGATCGCGGACTCGCCGGTGTCGACGGCGCGCAGCGAGACCGTCCCGGCGGCGGCATCCACCTCGTCCACGATCGCGTCCGACCATTCGGCCGGGGTCGCCGACGCCAGGCGGGCCTGGATGAGGTGCACCGCGTGGCCGGGGGCGAACACCGAGCACCGCTGCCCGAGCATGCACATGCAGGCCGTCCGCTCACGCACCTCGGTGGGCGGGCGGTGGTTGCGCGGCGTGGTCATGGCGCGGTTCCTTCCTGGTTCTCCGGGGCTGACGCAGGCCACGCTACGTGCGGGAGGCCGCATCGGCACGCGCGACGACACACACCGAAACACCCCGCGCCCGGTGTGTGCGGCTCGATTCGCACTGCACGCGCCACGGCGCATCCACTAGGCTGAATCGCCAAGGAGGAAGCGTGGACGAGAACGACCGTCGAGAGCACGGAAACATCCACCGCAATGCGGCGGATGCGAGCACCCCTGCGGGCGGGTCGGATACGACGCAGACCTTCGGTCACGACTCGGACCTGTCCTTCGTGCCGTTCGGCAGCGAACTGACCGAGGCAGAGCTCGAGGCGATCGCCTCGCTGCCGTCGAGGTCGGCGCTGCTCATGGTCCGCTCCGGCCCCACGGCAGGCGCGCGGTACCTGCTCGACAGCGACGTCGCCACGATCGGCCGCCACCCCGAAGCGGACATCTTCTTCGATGACGTGACCGTCTCGCGCCGTCACGCCGAGATCACACGCACCGGACTCACGTTCGAGATCGTCGACCAGCGGTCGCTGAACGGCACCTACGTCAACGGCGAGCGGGTGGACCGCGCCATCCTCACCGACGGCGCCGAGGTGCGCATCGGCAAGTTCCGGCTCAACTTCTTCATCGCACCGGTCGACCGCGCGGCGAGCGCTTGATGGCTCAGGCCTCACCCCGCGGACGCTCAGCGCCCGCGGGATATCTCAGCATCGGGCAGGTACTGGCCCGGCTGTCACCTGAATTCCCCTCCCTCACCAGCAGCAAGCTGCGCTTCCTCGAGGTGCAGGGGATCGTCGCGCCCACGCGCACAGAGTCGGGCTACCGCAAGTTCTCCCCGGGCGACCTCGAGCGGCTGCGGCTGGCCCTGTCGCTCCAGCGTGACCACTACATGCCGCTGCAGCGCATCCGCGAAGTGCTCGACGAGCGCGACGCGGGTCACGACCTCGGCGCGCTCATGCCGCCGTCGATCACGGCCACCCCGCGCCGATACCGGCGAGACGAGCTCATCGCCGCCGCCGGCGCCGAGGCCGGGCTGCTCGGCGACGCGATCACCGCGGGTCTGCTGGCCGGTGCAGACAGCTACGACGAGCGCGCGCTGACGCTGCTGCGCGCGCTGGCCGGGCTGGCAGAACACGGCATCCAGCCCCGCCACCTGCGCTCGCTGCGCCAGAACGCCGAGCGCGATGTCGCCCTGGTCGAGACGGCGCTGGCACCCATGCTGCGTCGCAGCGACACCAACGCCCGCGCCCGTGCGGGTGAGCTGGCACCCGAACTCGTGCGCCGGCTGGACGAGCTGCGTGTCGCTTTCGTGCAGACGGCGCTCGAGAGAATCACGCCGTAGCGCGACACGCCGACGTCTGGAAGCGGATGTCATTGAAGGTGCCCCTCGGCTCCTCTAGCGTGGAAGAACCGACCGAACATTTGAGGAGACGAGCATGACCGCTGACGAAGCGGCCGACGGGCAGCCGTTCCTCGCCGACCTCCTGTTCACCGACGGACTTCCGCAGATGGACGACGAAGCCGGCTATCGCGGGGCGCAGGCGGCGCGCGCCGCCGGCATCACGTACCGGCAGCTGGACTACTGGGCACGCACGGAACTCGTGCAGCCGACGGTTCGGGGAGCCTCGGGGTCGGGATCGCAGCGGCTGTACGGCTTCCGCGACATCCTCGTGCTCAAGCTCGTGAAGCGCCTGCTCGACACCGGCATCTCGCTGCAGCAGATCCGCACCGCGGTCGACCAGCTGCGCGCGGCCGGCATCCGCGACCTGGCAGGGACGACGCTGATGAGCGACGGTGCGTCGGTGTACCTGTGCACCTCGAACGACGAGGTCATCGACCTCGTGAGCCGCGGGCAGGGCGTCTTCGGCATCGCCGTGGGCAAGGTGCTGCGCGAGGTCGAGTCCACGCTGGTGGACTTCGACGCGCAGGCGCCGGACTCCCTCGACGAGCTCGCCGCTCGCCGCTCGAAGCGCACCGCCTGACCCTCGCGAGTGAGTATTCGCGTTCTCGAGTAGTACTCGCGTTTCTCGGTCGCACTCGTCGAGAATTCGCGACGGTCTACGTAGCTTGGTGGCCGCCGGTGTCTCAGGCCGCGGCCGCATGCTTGCCGCGGGGGGCACCCGCCGCAACGAATACTCACTCGGCGCGACGAATACTCACCCGGCAGCAGCAGCAGCGGCGAGGGGTCAGGCGCGGGCCTCGGCGGGGTCGGCGATGCGACCCGTGCGCATGACGCGGTCCAGCAGAGCGTCGAAGTCGGCGGCCAGCTCCTGCGCCGAGTCGCCGGGCCAGATGTGCAGCGGCTTCGCGGCGCCCTGCGCCTGCTGCAGCGACGTGCGCTCCGGCAACTGCGGCGACAGCACGAGCGGACCGAACATGTCGCGCAGCTCCTTGATGCGGAACTGGTGCTCGATGGACTGCGGACGCACCCGGTTCACCACGATCCCGAGCGGCTGCAGCCGCGGTGACAGCCCGCGGCGGATCTCTTCGATCGCCCGAAGCGCGCGGTCGGCGGCGGCGACGGAGAAGAGCCCGGGCTCGGTGACCACGATCACGCGGTCCGACGCCGCCCACGCGGTACGCGTGAGCGCGTTCAGTGACGGCGCGCAGTCGATCAGCACGAGGTCGTAGTCCGCCTCGATGGTCGCGAGCGCCTCCTCGAGCTTCCAGACGTCGCGCACGCTCGGGTGCGGGCCGTCGAAGTTGATCGCCGAAGGGCTGCCGATCATCACGTCGATCGTGCCGGGATGCACCTTGGCCCAGCCGCTGGAGGTGATCGCCTGACGGACGACCTTCTCCTTCGGATTGGCGAGGACATCGGCGACGTTCAGGCGACCGGCGACCTGGATGTCCATCCCCGTCGACACGTCGGACTGCGGGTCGAGGTCGACGACGAGGGTGCGGACACCGCGAGCGAACGCAGCGGATGCGAGCCCTAGCGTGACCGTCGTCTTGCCGACCCCGCCCTTGAGCGAACTGACGGAGAGTACGTGCACGGAGGTCTACGTTACCGTCCTCTAGGCTGTGAGCACACTCAGGCATTCCGGCGTCCAGCGATGCGCGCCCCGGTCATCCCACGTGAGGTGAGCATGTTCCGCAAGATCCTGGTCGCGAACCGAGGCGAGATCGCCATCCGCGCATTCCGCGCGGCCTTCGAACTCGGCGCACGGACCGTCGCCGTCTTCCCCTACGAGGATCGCTATTCGCTGCACCGGCTGAAGGCCGACGAGGCGTACCGCATCGGCGAGCAGGGGCATCCCGTGCGCGCCTACCTCGACGTCGACGAGATCATCCGCGTGGCGACCGAGAGCGGGGCGGATGCCATCTATCCCGGCTACGGCTTCCTCTCGGAGAACCCCGAGCTCGCGGCAAAGGCGGCCGCGGCCGGCATCACGTTCATCGGCCCGCCGGCCGAAGTGCTCGAGATGGCCGGCAACAAGGTCACCGCCAAGCACCACGCGGTCGCCGCCGGCGTGCCCGTGCTGCGTTCCACCGAGGCATCCGACGACGTCGACGCGCTGCTCGCCGAGGCCGAGGAGATCGGCTTCCCCATCTTCGTCAAGGCCGTCGCCGGCGGCGGCGGGCGCGGGATGCGACGAGTCGAGAAGCCGGAGGAGCTCGCCCCCGCCATGGCCGAGGCGATGCGCGAGGCCGAGAGCGCGTTCGGTGACGCTCGGGTGTTCCTCGAGCAGGCCGTGCAGCGGCCCCGCCACATCGAGGTGCAGATCCTGGCAGACAAGGCCGGCCACACCGTGCACCTGTTCGAGCGGGACTGCTCGGTGCAGCGACGCCACCAGAAGGTCATCGAGATCGCGCCGGCGCCGAACCTCGACGAGGACGTGCGCCAGTCGCTGCACCGATACGCCGTGGCGTTCGCCGAGTCGATCGGCTATCAGAATGCCGGAACGGTCGAGTTCCTGCTCGAGACGGCGGGGCCCCGCACCGGCGAGGTCGTCTTCATCGAGATGAACCCGCGCATCCAGGTCGAGCACACGGTCACCGAAGAGGTGACCGACGTCGACCTCGTGCAGGCGCAGATGCGCATCGCGGCGGGGGAGACCCTCGACGAGCTCGGCCTGCGTCAGGAGGACATCCGCCTGCGCGGCGCCGCGCTGCAGTGCCGCATCACCACCGAGGATCCGTCGCAGGGCTTCCGGCCCGACACTGGCAAGATCACCACGTATCGCTCGCCGGGCGGCGCCGGCATCCGCCTGGATGGCGGCACCACCGCCGCAGGCTCCCAGATCAGCCCGCACTTCGACTCCATGCTCGCCAAGCTCACGTGTCGCGGCCGCGACTTCGAAGCCGCGGTCCTGCGCTCCCGCCGCGCGCTGGCCGAGTTCCGCATTCGCGGGGTGTCCACCAACATCCCGTTCCTGCAGTCGGTTCTCGAAGACCCCGCGTTCGTCGCCGGCGACCTCTCGACGTCGTTCATCGACGAGCGGCCGCACCTGGCCAAGGGGAGGGAGTCCAAGGACCGCGGGTCGAAGATCCTGGGGTGGCTCGCCGACGTCACCGTCAACCGCCCCAACGGCGCCAACCCGGTCACGGTCGATCCGGCATCCAAGCTCCCGGCGCTCGACCTCACCACGCCCGCTCCCGATGGCTCGCGCCAGCGGCTGCTCGAACTCGGCCCCGCCGGTTTCGCGAAGGCGCTGCGCGAGCAGACGGCCCTCGCCGTCACCGAGACGACGTTCCGCGACGCCCACCAGTCGCTGCTGGCCACCCGGGTGCGCACGAAGGACCTCGTCACCGCCGCACCGTACGTCGCCCGGCTCACCCCGCAACTGCTGTCGATGGAGGCCTGGGGCGGCGCCACCTACGACGTGGCGCTGCGCTTCCTCGGCGAGGACCCGTGGGAGCGCCTCGACGCTCTCCGCACCGCCCTTCCGAATGTGGCGATCCAGATGCTGCTGCGCGGGCGCAACACCGTCGGCTACACCCCGTACCCCACCGCCGTCACCGACGCCTTCGTGCATGAGGCCGCGGCATCCGGTGTGGACATCTTCCGCATCTTCGACGCCCTCAACGACGTGTCGCAGATGCGTCCGGCCATCGACGCGGTGCTCGCCACCGACAGCGCTGTCGCCGAGGTCGCCCTCTGCTACACCGGTGACCTGCTCAACCCCGGCGAGGACCTCTACACGCTCGACTACTACCTGCGCCTGGCCGAGCAGATGGTGGATGCCGGCGCACACATCCTGGCGATCAAGGACATGGCGGGGTTGCTTCGTCCCGCCGCCGCCGCGCGTCTTGTGTCGGCGCTGCGCGAGCGGTTCGACCAGCCGGTGCACGTGCACACGCACGACACCGCCGGAGGTCAGCTCGCCACCCTGCTCGCGGCCAGTGCCGCCGGCGCGGATGCCGTCGACGCCGCCGCCGCGCCGATGTCGGGCACCACGAGCCAGCCTTCGCTGTCGGCGCTGGTCGCCGCGCTTGCGAACACCGAACGCGACACCGGACTGGACCTGTCCGCGGTGAGTGACCTCGAGCCCTATTGGGAGGCGGTCCGCGCCCTGTACCGTCCGTTCGAGTCCGGCCTGCCCGGGCCCACGGGACGGGTCTACCGGCACGAGATCCCGGGCGGTCAACTGTCGAACCTGCGCCAGCAGGCGATCGCGCTGGGGCTGGCCGACGATTTCGAGCTCATCGAGGACATGTACGCCGCGGCAGACGCCATCCTCGGCCGTATCCCGAAGGTGACCCCGTCGTCGAAGGTGGTCGGCGACCTCGCGCTGCACCTCGCAGCCGTCAAAGCGGACCCAGCCGACTTCGAGGCGAACCCGCAGAAGTACGACGTGCCCGACTCGGTCGTCGGCTTCATGGCGGGGGAGCTCGGCGAGCTGCCGGGCGGATGGCCGGAGCCCTTCCGTACAAAGGTGCTGCAGGGGCGCGAGGTCAAGATCGGGGTGACGGAGCTGGCTGCCGACGACGCCGCCGCGCTCGAGGACGATGCGGCCACGCGCCGCCGCACCCTCAACCGGCTGCTCTTCCCGGGGCCGACGCGCGCTTTCCAGGAGGTTCGGGACACGTACGGCGACCTCAGCGCGCTCGACACGGTCGACTACCTGTACGGGCTGGCGTCCGGCACGGAGCACGTCGTGGAGATCGAGCGGGGCGTGCAGCTGTACGTCGGCCTCGAGGCCATCGGCGAGGCCGATGACAAGGGCATGCGCACGGTCATGACGACCCTCAACGGCCAGCTGCGGCCGGTGTTCGTGCGAGACCGCGGGATCGACGTCGCACACCGCCAGGCCGAGAAGGCCGACACCTCCAAGCCCGGCCAGGTGGCAGCCCCGTTCTCGGGTGTCGTGACGGTCAAGGTGCAGGAGGGCGACACGGTCACCGCAGGTCAGCCGATCGCGTCGATCGAGGCCATGAAGATGGAAGCGGCGATCACCTCCCCGGTCGACGGGGTCATCGAGCGGCTGGCGCTGTCGGGGACCCAGCAGGTGGAGGCCGGAGACCTTTTGGCCGTCGTCCGCCCCTCCGAGTAGCCTGTCAGGGCGGGCGCAGCTGGCCCGAACCCTACTTGGAGTGAGCTGTGACGCCCGAGCGCAACGACCCGACCCACGACGAAGAGCCCGAGAACGGCGTCCTCGCCGACGGCGCGAACCTGGACACCACCGGTATCGGAGTCCTCGGCGCCGCCACGGCCCGGGTCGACGTCGTGCTGCCCTCGACCGACGATGACGATGACGACGACGAGGCCGTCGACGACGGCGTCGTGATCGATGAGAGCTTCGTTCCCATCGGGTTCGCCCCGGCCACCGACCCCGCCACCGGCAACGTCGACATCGTCGCCGCAGAGGACGTCACGGTCGACGATGAGACCGGGGAGCTGCACCGCTCGGCATTCCAGGAGCTCGCTGACGACGAGGAGTTCGCCGACGAGGTCGTCGCGCCGTCGACGGCCGTCAGCGCGGCGGAGGTGGATGCCGCGGCGTCTGCTGCCGCCACGGGCGCCGTCGACGCACCCACGTCCGGTCCCGTCACCGGCTCTGCGTCCGCTGTCGACGCGGTCACTCCGTCCGGTGTCGTCGCGACATCGGCGTCCGCGTCGACTGCCGCAGCCCGGCGTGCGCGCGCCATGGACGAGGCGCACCCGCGCACGGCCGAGCGCATGCGTGCGCGCAGCGCGGAGCTCGCGCCCCGCCGCCTCGGCGAGATCGAGCCCGGTCGCGAGTCCGCCGAGCTGCTCACCGCTGACCGTCTGCTCGACCCGCACCACGTGGTCAGGCCCGAACCGGAAGGCACCTGGCAGCACCTCTTGTACTCCCTGTCTCGCCATCGCATCAACCTCGGTGACGGTCGCCGCGCGCGCGAGCGCAAAGAGCTGGACCGCCGCATCGCCGCGACGCTCACCGGCAACGCGAAGTTCGTCCCGGTGCTCTCCCGCAAGGGCGGCGTCGGCAAGACCACCATCACAACGCTGCTGGGCATGGCCCTCGCTGACGCCCGCGACGACCGCATCATCGCCGTCGACGCCAACCCCGACCGGGGCACGCTGGCCGACCGGATCGGTCACCCCAGCGGAAAGACGGTGCGCGATCTGGTGCGCCGCCGCGGGGAGATCTCGGGCTACCACGATCTGTCGGACATCGTGGTGCGCGACGAGACCCGGCTCGACGTGCTGGCATCCGACACCGACCCGCACGTCTCGGAAGCCTTCAACGACGAGGATTACAACGACGTCGCGCAGTTCGCTGCCCACTACTACTCGGTCGTGCTCACCGACACCGGCACCGGCATCGTCCACTCCGTCATGGGGGCGACTCTGGAGCTGGCCGACGCGATCATCGTGGTGACGGGTCTCAGCGTCGACGAGGCGCGCCTGGCATCCGAGACGCTCACATGGCTCGAAGCCAACGGCCACGCCGACAAGGCCCGCAACGCCGTGGTGGTGCTCAACGCGAGCCGCCCGGGAGCTCCGCTCGTGCGTCCCGCAGAGCTCGAAGCCCACTTCCGCTCGCGCGTGCGCTCCGTCGTGCACGTGCCGTACGACCCGCACATCGCCGCCGGAAGTGCCATCTCGTTCCGCGAGCTGCACCCGACCACGCGCACGGCGGCGCGTGAGCTGGCAGCCACCGTCATCGAGGGCCTGCGCGACCTCGCGCCCGCTGTCTGATGGCCGTCCGCGACATCCGCCTGTTCGGCGACCCCGTGCTGCGGTCGGCGTGCGCACCGATCCACGACATCGACGACGGCGTGCGTGCACTCGTCCGGGACCTGCTCGACACCGTCGCGCTCCCCGGCCGTGCCGGCGTCGCCGCGAATCAGATCGGCGTGGGCCTGCGCGCCTTCAGCTACAACATCGACGGCGACATCGGCTACATCCTCAATCCCCGGCTGGTGGAGGTCTCGGGCGAGGCGGTGCCGATGGGCGAGGGATGCCTGTCGGTCCCCGGCCTGTGGCATGACGCCGTCCGGCATCCGCACGCCAAGGTCATCGGGATCGACCTCGACGGGAACGAGGTCGTGCTCGAAGGCGACGGCCTGCTCGCGCAGGCGCTGCAGCACGAGACGGACCACCTCGACGGCATGCTCTACCTCGATCGGCTCACGCCCGAAGAGCGCCGTGCGGCCATGCGCGAGGTGCGCGAGTCCAGCTGGTTCTGACGCCCACCGCGTGCTGCGGGCAACAGCGGCACCACGCAAGAAGGCCCGGGGATCGATTCCCCGGGCCTTCTTCGTCAGCGGTGGAGCCGTCAGCCGCCGAGAGCGACGTTGGTCGTTGTCACCGGAACGGCGTACAGGTCCTCGATGTGCGAGGCGAAGTCCGCCAGGATCACGTTGCGCTTGATCGACATCTTCGGCGTCAGGTGACCGCTGGCCTCGGTCCACTCGCTGTCGAGGATGCTGAACTTGCGCACGGACTCCGCGCGCGACACGTGCGAGTTGGCGGTGTCGATCGCCTTCTGCACCTCGGCGCGCACCTTCGGGTCCTTCGCCGCGGTGGCGAGCGTCATGCCGGCGTCCATGCCGTTGTTCGCGAGCCATGTCGGCAGCATCTCGGAGTCGAGCGTCACGAGGGCGCCGATGAACGGCTTCTGATCGCCGACGACGACGACCTGGCCCACGATCGGGTTCGCCCGGATCGGGTCCTCGAGTGCGGCCGGGGCGACGTTCTTGCCGCCCGCGGTGACGAGGATCTCCTTCTTGCGGCCCGTGATCGTGAGGAAGCCCTCCTCGTCGAAGGAGCCGATGTCGCCGGTCTTGAACCAGCCGTCGTGGAACGCCTCGGCCGTGGCCTCGGGGTTGCGCCAGTACTCCTTGAAGACGTTGATGCCGCGCACCTCGATCTCGTTGTCCTCGCCGAGCCGCACGCCCACACCCGGAAGGACCGGGCCCACCGTGCCGATCTTCGACTTGGTGGCGAGGTTCACCGTCGCCGGCGCCGTGGTCTCGGTGAGGCCGTAGCCCTCGAGGATCGTCACACCCAGGCTGTGGAAGAAGTGTCCCAGACGCGGGCCGAGCGGTGCCGACCCCGACACGGCGTACTTGACGCGGCCACCCATGGCGTCGCGCAGCTTGCCGTAGACCAGCTTGTCGAACAGGCGGAACTTCAGCGCGAGACCCAGCGGGATCTTCTTGCCGTCCTGCAGCAGGGTGGAGTGCTCCACCGCGGCGTGGGCGGCGGCGCGGAAGATCTTGCCCTTTCCGCCCGCTTCGGCCTTCTGCTCGGCGGAGTTGTACACCTTCTCGAACACGCGCGGCACGGCCAGCAGGTACGACGGCTTGAAGCTGCCGAGGGCCTTCAGCAGCTGGCGCGTGTCGGGCTCGTGGCCCGTCTTCACACCCGCGTGGACGTTCAGGATCGAGATGAACCGTGCGAACACGTGGGCCGTCGTGATGAACAGCAGCGTCGACGCGCCCGGCTCGGCGACGACCTCGCTGAGCGCCTTGGCGGAGTTTCGGCAGAGCTCGACGAAGTTGCTGTGCGTGAGCACGCAGCCCTTGGGGCGACCCGTTGATCCGGAGGTGTAGATCAGCGTGGCGATGTCCGCGCCGACGGCGAGGTTGCGACGACGCTCGATCTCTTCGTCCGAGACCGATGCGCCCGCGGCGCGGAGGGTGTCGAGGTCACCGGCTTCCATCGTCCACGTGTCGCGGATGAGCGGAAGCTCGTCGCGGACCTCCGCCAGGCGGGCGGCGTGGTCGGTGGATTCGACGATGCAGGCGATGGCGCCGGAGTCGGTGAGGTTCCACTGGATCTGCGCGGCCGAGCTGGTCTCGTAGATCGGTACCATGACAGCGCCGGCATAGAAGATCGCGAAGTCGACGAGCGACCATTCGTAGGTGGTGCGTGCGAGGAAGCCGACCTTGTCTCCGGGCTCGATGCCGGCGGACACCAGGCCCTTGGCAAGGCGGATGACCTCCTTCTCGAACGCGGCGGCGGTGATGTCGCGCCAGCCGTCTCCGTCGGGAACGGCGAACAGTGCCAGGTCGGGGGTGCTTTTCACCCGATCGGCGAGCAGATCACTGATGTTTCCCTGCGGATCAGCGGGGACGATCGCGGGAACTTCGAATTGGACCACGGCAACTCCTTCGGTACCGAACGAAAATCGGGTTATTGCGCCGAAACCGAGTGTAACGTCATGCGCGTCGCGCTCCGGGTGACTTGTGCGGCGGCGCAGTAGACTTCAAGACGCCCTGCGCACCGGCAGCGGCGGGAAGAAGGATGCCGCGTGCTCAAGGTCGGGATCGACATCGGCGGGACGAAGATCGCCGGAGGCGTCGTGGACGACGCCGGCAACGTCGTCGAGAAACTGCGAGTCGACACACCCGTCGACACCGAGTCGCTGGCGAATGCCGTGGCCGACATGGCCCGCCATTTCGCGCAGTCCTACGAGGTGGCAGCCGTCGGGGTGGCCGCCGCGGGCTTCATCGACAAGACGCGGTCGGTCGTCTATCACGCGCCCAACATCGCGTGGCGCAACGAGCCGCTGCGCGCGGACCTGGAACGGCGCATCGGCCGCCCCGTCACGATCGAGAACGACGCGAACGCTGCGGGATGGGGCGAGTACCGCTTCGGCGCAGGCCGGGGCGTGGGCGACATGGTCATGCTGACGCTCGGCACCGGTGTGGGCGGCGCCATCGTGTCGCGCGGTGAGCTCGCCTACGGCGGCCACGGCATCGGCGGCGAGCTCGGCCACATGCGGTTCATGCGCGACGGGCGCCTGTGCGGCTGCGGCCAGAACGGCTGTCTCGAGCAGTACGCCTCGGGGCGCGCGCTGCAGCGGGAGGCGAACGAGATCGCCGACACCGACGCCGGCGGCATGGGCGCCGCCCTCGCGCAGATTCGCGAAGAGAACGGCACGCTCGCCGGTCCCGCCATCTCGCGCCTCGTGCTCGCCGACGACCCCGGCGCGGTCGAGGCGCTGCGCAGAGTCGCCACTGCTCTCGGCGAAGCCTGCGGCGGCATCCAGGCGGTGCTCGACCCCGAGGTCTTCGTGATCGGCGGGGGAGTGGCGCAGCTGGGCGAGACGCTCCTCGAGCCGGTGCGCCTGGCGTACGAGACATCGCTTCCCGGCTACGGCGAGCGACCCGTCGCCGACTTCGTCATCGCGCAGCTGGGCAACGACGCCGGTCTCATCGGGGTCGCCGACCTCGCGGGCAGGAGCGCGTAGCGGTGTTCTACTGGCTCATGAAGTACATCGTGATCGGACCGGTCGTCAAAGCGATCTTCCGACCGTGGATCGTGGGCCGGGCCAACATCCCCCGTGAGGGTGCGGCGATCCTCGCCAGCAATCACCTGTCGGTGAGCGACTCGGTCTTCCTCCCTCTCATGATCGACCGGCCGATGTCGTTCCTGGCCAAGAGCGACTACTTCACCGGCAAGGGGGTCAAAGGGTGGGCGACCCGCATGTTCATGAAGGCCACCGGTCAGATCCCCATCGACCGCACCGGCGGCAAGGCCTCGGAGGCGTCGCTCAACACCGGCCTGCAGGTGCTCGGCCGCGGTGACCTGCTCGGCATCTACCCGGAGGGCACGCGCAGCCCCGATGGCAAGCTGTATCGCGGCCGTACCGGCATCGCGCGCATGGCGCTGGAAGCACGTGTGCCAGTCATCCCCGTGGTGATGGTCGACACCGATGCCGTCATGCCGATCGGCCGCACGATCCCGCGCGTCGGCCGTGTCGGGATGGTCATCGGGGAGCCGCTGGACTTCTCGCGCTACCGGGGGATGGAGAGCGACCGCTACGTGCTGCGGTCGGTGACCGACGAGATCATGGTCGCGCTGCAGCGCCTGGGCGAGCAGCGCTACGACGACGTGTACGCGTCGACGGTCAAGAGCCGCGCGGGCTCGGCGCGCTGACGGGGCCTCGCGGCGTTGTCACATGGCGCTGTCACACGGCGCTGGCGTCCGTGGCGCGTCGATAGACTGGCCTGATGCTCCCGCAGACCGACCCCCTCGACGCCTGGCGCGCCTTGCCGATCAAGCAGCAGCCTCTCTGGACGGACCCGGATGCCGTGGCCGCCGTCTCGAGCGAGATCGCGACGCTGCCCCCGCTGGTGTTCGCCGGTGAGGTCGACAACCTGCGTGAGCGGCTGGCCCGCGCCGCCTCTGGCAACGCGTTCCTGCTGCAGGGCGGGGACTGCGCCGAGACGTTCGCCGGCGCCACCGCCGAGCAGATCCGCAACCGCATCAAGACCGTGCTGCAGATGGCGGTCGTGCTGACGTACGGCGCCTCGATGCCGGTCGTGAAGATGGGGCGCATGGCGGGGCAGTTCGCCAAGCCGCGCTCGAGCGACACCGAGACCCGCGGCGACGTGACGCTGCCTGCCTACCGCGGCGACATCGTCAACGGCTTCGACTTCACCGCCGGGTCGCGTCAGCCCGACCCCGCGCGGCTGCTGAAGGGCTACCACACCGCGGCATCCACCCTGAACCTCATCCGTGCGTTCACGCAGGGCGGGTTCGCGGACCTGCGCGAGGTGCACAGCTGGAACAAGGGCTTCTCGTCGAACCCGGCGAATCAGCGGTATGAGCGCCTGGCGACCGACATCGACCGGGCCATCAAGTTCATGGAGGCGGCCGGAGCCGACTTCGACGAACTGCGGCGCGTGGAGTTCTACACCGGCCACGAAGGCCTGCTGATGGACTACGAGCGCCCCATGACGCGCATCGACTCGCGCACCGGGACGCCGTACAACACCTCGGCCCACTTCCTGTGGATCGGGGAGCGCACGCGCGACCTCGACGGCGCGCACGTCGACTACTTCTCCCGCATCCGCAACCCCATCGGGGTCAAGCTCGGCCCCACGACCTCGACGGACACGGCGCTGAAGCTCATCGACAAGCTCGACCCCGAGCGGGAGCCCGGGCGCCTGACGTTCATCACGCGCATGGGTGCGGGCAAGATCCGCGACGCGCTGCCGCCGCTGCTGGAGGCCGTGAAGGACTCCGGCGCGACACCGCTGTGGGTGACCGACCCGATGCACGGCAACGGCATCACGACCCCGACCGGGTACAAGACGCGTCGCTTCGATGACGTCGTCGACGAAGTGCGCGGGTTCTTCGAGGCGCACCGCGCCGTGGGGACGTTCCCGGGCGGCATCCACGTCGAGCTCACCGGTGACGACGTGACCGAGTGCCTGGGTGGGTCGGAGATGATCGACGAGGCCACCCTCGCGACGCGCTACGAGTCGCTGTGCGACCCGCGCCTGAACCACATGCAGAGCCTGGAGCTGGCGTTCCTCGTGGCCGAGGAGCTCGAGAAGCGCTGAGCCCCGGCCCGGGTCGGGCGGTTGCGTCGCCCGCCCGCTGGGTGGACGCAACCGGCCCACTGCATTGCGCGCACGGGGCCGTTCGCGACGACTGAGCGCGTGCGCGGGTCAGCGTCGATTCGGTGGACGCAGACGGCCCACCGGGCGCCCGCGGAGGGTCCCGTTGCGACGACGGAAGGTCAGCCGGTGACGCGAAGAGTGATGGAGGTCCCCGGGAGCTGCCACGAACCTGCTTCCGGTGACGTGTTGCTCACGGTGAAGATGCCCCATGCGATCTCCGGCAGCGCTGTGCCCGGCTCGAAGCCGGCGTTGGCGAGAGTTCTCATCGCTTCGGCGACGGTGGAACCGGTGACGTCGGGAACCTGAATGGGCTGAGGCCCCTTCGACACCACGAGGGTGACGGTGTCGCCCGGGCGCAGGGGGCCGTCCACGTCGGCCACCCCGAGCACGCGACCCTTGTCGATGTCGCTGCTCCACTCGCCGATCGTGTCGGATGCCACCAGCAGCCCGACCTCGTCCAGCGCGCGGGTGGCGGACTCCACGGACGTGTTGCCGACGTCGGGCACCGCTCCGGCCGAGACGGTCAGCGACGCGATGTCGTCCTGCCTCACGGCGCAGCCCTCGGCGCAGTCCACCGGGTCGCCACCGTCGCGCGGGGTGATGGATGCCGCGAGCACGACGTCGCGTTCGACGTCGTCACGGAACTCCCGCGCGACCTCGTCCTGCACCCGCACGATGTTCTGGTCCAGGTACTCCCGGGCCTGCGCCTCGGACATTCCCGCCAGGGCGGTGATCGAGACCTCCGCCGGCCCACGGGAGACGAAGACGGTGACGGGGCTCTCCTGGTCCACGCGCGAGCCCGGTGTGGGCTCGGTGCGGATGACCTGGCCCGCGGGCACCTCGAGGTTGTTCTCGCCGGTCTCCACTGCCTGCAGCGTCTCGACGGCAAGGGTCGCCTCGGCATCGGCGAAGGTCATCCCGATCACGTCGGGCACGCCCACCTGAGAGCCGGGGCCGGACCCGAACCACCAGCCGGCCCCTGCGGCGAGACCCGCCAGCAGCAGCACCACGGTCACGAGCCAGCCGCCCTTGGCGGCGTTGCGCTGCGTGCGTCGGCGCAGCCGCGTGGAGTTGTCGACGTCAGAGGTCACCGTGGGGGCGGTGAAGGCCCCGGGGAGCACCTTGGTCATCTCCCCGGAGTCGAGCACGTCCTCCTCGGACACCACGCCGATGGGCGCGGTGCGCACCACCTGCGGTGCGACGCCCAGCGACCGCTCGATCTCGCGCAGCCGGTCGAGCATCTCGCGTGCGTCGGAAGGGCGCTCGTCGGGGTCGCGCTCCGTTGCCCATAGCACCAGCTCGTCCAGCGGCTCGGGCACCCCGGGGTTCTTGGCGCTCGGGCGGGGGACCGAGTCGGTCGCGTGCTGGTAGGCGATCTGCATCGGCTGCTCGCCCTTGTAGGGCTGCTCACCGGTGAGCATCTCGTACAGCATGATGCCGAGGGCGTAGATGTCGCTGCGGGCGTCGGCGCTGCCGCGCGTGACCAGCTCCGGCGCCAGATAGGCGATCGTGCCCAGCAGCATCTGGCCGGTCGCGGTGTTGGCCGTCGTCGCGCGGGCGAGGCCGAAGTCTCCGATCTTGATGCGACCGTCCTCGGCGAGCAGCACGTTCTCGGGCTTGACGTCGCGATGGACGATACCGGCTCGGTGCGCCGCGGCCAGGCCCGACAGCACGGCATCCATGATCGTGATGGTCTGGGGCACGGTCAGTCGGCGCTGCTCGCGCAGCAGGTCGCGCAGCGTGATGCCGGGGAGGTACTCCATGACCAGGTACGCCATGTCGCCGTCCTGGCCCTGGTCGAACACGTTCACCACGTGCGGGTCGGCCAGCCGGGCGGCGGCGCGCGCCTCTTGGATGAACCGGCTCTGAAAGATCGAGTCGTCGGAGAGATGCCCGTGCATCACCTTCAGAGCGATGCGCCGCTCGAGCCGCAGGTCGGTCGCGACGTAGACCGTGGCCATACCGCCACGGGCGATGCGAGCACGCACGCGGTACCGGCCGTCGACCAGACGGCCGATCAGCGGGTCCGTCTGCTGGCTCGTGCTCACGCGTAGAGTCTACGGACGGCGCAGCCGCTCCCCGAGTAGCGGCTCACCCTCGCCGCCGCCGGTTGTGGTCATCCGAGCGCGGCCAGCCACGCGTACGCCTTCTCTTCCCAGTCGCCGTAGCGGTGGGGATAGGCCGAGACCTGCACCGCCTGGGCGGCGTCGGTGAATGCAAGGGCTTCCCATCCGGGTGTGTCCAGCAGGCCACGGCTGTCGGCTCCGTTGGGGTCGGACGGCCCTCCGAAGAACACCCGGGCGGCGCGCTCGACATCGCGCACCTGCTCCGGCGAGCCCCAGCCCTGGCTGGGACGCTGCTGGAAGACGCCCAGCGAGTCCCGGTCGCCCCAGTCCAGATTGCGCAACCACGATTCGACCATGCCGGTCGCCAGAGCGATCGCGATGCCCCGGTCGGGCACCCCCAGCTCCCGACCCACGCTGATGATCGTGCGGGCGTTCGCGGCTTGTTCCGCGTCGAGGCCCGCGACCGAGGCAGCCGGGATCTTCACGGTCTGACCCGGATAGATGATCGAGGAGCGATCCATGCCGTTGGCGGACAGCAGCGCGTCGAGCGACACGCCGTAGCGCGAGGCGATCCCGGTCATCGTGTCGCCCGCCGTGATCTCGTGCGACGCCGCAACGGGAGCAGCGGGAGTGGGGGGAGCCGCAGCGGGGGCGACGGATGCCGCGGGCTGCATGCCCGCGCCGGGCAGCGCGAGCGTCTGCCCGGGATAGATGACCGAGGACCGGTCCATTCCGTTGGCAGCCAGCAGCGCGTCGGTCGGCACCCCGTGTCGCGACGCGATGGCGCTCATGGTGTCGCCGGCGACGACCGAGTAGGTCCCGGCAGGGGGTGCCGCGGGCGCGACGGGTGCGGCGGCGGGCGCGGCCAGCTGGATCGTCTGACCGGGCATGATGACCGACGACCAGGTCAGAGAGTTCAGGGCGAGCACATCGGCCACCCGCAGCCCGTGCGCCGCTGCGATCGAGCTGATGGTGTCGCCCGGTTCGACGACATGGGTGGTCGGCGCCGAGGACGTGGCGGGCAGCGCGCGCCCGACAGGAAGGGATTTGCTGCCGGCGGACGCCGGCGCGACCGTCGCATCGCGCAGCACGGGGTGGGGCGTGACGGCGTGGGCGGCCTGGCCGGACGTGAGCAGCAGCGCGAGTGACCCTGCCGCAGCGGCCGGCCAGTTTCGGCGGACGGCTGCTGCGGTGGTCGATACGAGAGGGGATGAAAGCCGGGGTGCGGCGGCGGGGGCCGGCGCGAGGGCGCGGTGTCGTCGCATGGTGAGGTCTCCTTCGGGGAACCCCCGCCACGCTGTCACGGAAGTGAATATGGGTCAACGCGAGTGACGCAAGTGACCCCTGTGAATGATGAGATTCTCATGAAGCGGCCGGACCCATCCCGACTGGATGCCATCATGGGAGGGTGACCGGCGACACCACCTCTTCGCGCATCGAGACCACCTGGCTGACACTGCCTGAACTCGTCGAGACCCTCGGCGAACCATTGGGCCGGGTGAGGCGTCTCATCGACGAGTACCACCTCGTGGCATCCCGTCGCACCGGCAAGCTGGCGGTGCCCGAGGTGTTCATCGTGGACGGGCACCCGCTCTCTTCGCTGCGGGGAACGGCGATCGTGCTGCACGACGCCGGATTCACCGACGATGAGGCGATCGACTGGCTTCTCGACCACGACGACTCGATCGGTCTGCCCCCGATCGAGGCGCTTCGCCGGGGCCGCAAGGCCGAGGTGCGCCGGGTCGCCCAAACGCTCGCCTGATCAGCGCGCTTGGCGATCAGCGCGAGTCGGCTTGATCAGGATGATCGAGCCGTCGCGGCGCGCGCGAGGTCCCGCAGCTCGCCGAGGGCGGCATCGCCCAGGTGCGCCCCGCGCAGTGCCCGGTCGGCCTCAGCGGCGTAGGCGGAGATGAGAGCCTCCACGCGGTCCAGGGCGCCCGAGTCGATGATCGTGCGCTGGAGTGCGCCGATCTGCTCCTGGTCCAGCTGCGGGTCGCCGATGAGTTCATCCAGCGTGCGCCGCGCGCTCACGGGGAGCGCCTCGCGAGCGTAAGCGATGAGCACGGTGCGCTTTCCTTCGCGCAGATCGTCTCCGGACGGCTTGCCGGTGACCGCAGCATCGCCGAACACGCCCAGCACGTCGTCGCGCAGCTGGAACGCCATGCCCACGGGGTGACCGAACTCCGCCAGCGCGGCGTGCTGCTGCGGGTCCGCGCCGGCGAGGGCTGCCCCCACCAGAAGCGGCTGCTGCACGCTGTAGCGGGCGGATTTGAGGGATGCCACGCGCAAGGCCCGGTCTGCGTGCTCACCGTCGGGGGACTGCCGGAAGGCCGCTTCCTCGGCGATGTCGAGGAACTGTCCGATCGTGACGTCGCGCCGCATGAGCGCGTACTCCCGCCGCGCGGCGGCGGCGCGGGCGGCATCGGCGGCCGAGATGAGCCCTTCTTCGAGCAGGTCGTCGCTCCACGCGACCAGCAGATCACCCAGCAAGATCGCCGCGGAGCGGCCGAAACCCGCCTGATCGCCCAGCCAGCCGGCATCGCGGTGCCCTGCCTCCAGCGCGCGATGCGCCGACGGGCGCCCTCGCCGGGTGTCGGAGTTGTCGATGAGGTCGTCATGCACCAGCGCGGCCGCCTGGAAGATCTCCAGCGCCGCAGCGGCGGCGATGACCTCCGGCGGGGCATCCCCGGGGCGCCGGCCACCGGCCTCGGCCACAGCCCGCCATCCGGTCACGCAGAAGCGGGCGCGAAGGCGCTTTCCCCCGCCGACGGCGCCGACACCCGCCTCGATGAACGACACCGCTTCCGGCCCCTCTGCGCGGGCGGCATCCCGCTGGTGTGTGAAGAAGGCGATCAGTCGCTGTGAAACAGCCTCGATGGGATCCGCAGTAGGCGACACGGGCCTAGCCTAGTTCTCGACGGCACGGTTAGAATCGATGCCTATTGGGACCTCACAAGGGGGATGCATGCCACTGTCCGAACAGGAGCAGCGCCTGCTCGATGAGATGGAACGCCATCTCATGCGCAACGACGCCGACGTGGTGAGCGCGCCCCGCGATGGGCGCACGCTCAGCTATCGCAACATCGTCTACGGCACGGTTCTCGTGCTTCTCGGCCTCGGCGGCCTGATCGCGGGGGTATCGACCGGATTGGTCGCCATCGGCGTCGTCGCCTTCATCGTCATGCTCGGCGGTGTCGTGCTGGCCGTCACCCCCACACGGGGCTCGGGTCGTGCGCCGGTGGATGGGTCCCGAACCCGCCCGGGCACTCCTCCACGCTCCTCCACTTCGTTCATGGATCGCATGAACGAACGCTGGGATCGCCGCCAAGACCGGCACTGACCTCTCGAAACGCAAGAGCACCGACCTCAGGGTCGGTGCTCTTTTTTCGTGCGTTTGCGGCTCCTCGGGGTGGCCGACGGGCAATGTCGGAGGTTGGTGTAGTGAAGTGGAGGGAAGTGGAGTAAAGTGGCGCTACCTGGCGGGGCCGGACTAAGGGGGTGGTGGAGATGCTGTTGGGCACCCACACTCCCAAGCTCGACGACAAGGGCCGCGTCATCCTCCCGTCGAAGTTCCGGGACGACCTCGGTCCGGGCGTCGTCATCACGCGCGGCCAGGAGCGCTGCCTGTATGTGTTCAGCACCGCCGAGTTCGAGCGCGTGTACGAGCGCATCCGCGAAGCGCCCCTGACCAACAAGCAGTCCCGCGACTTCCAGCGCATGTTCCTCTCGGCCGCCAGCGCCGAGAAGCCCGACAGCCAGAACCGCATCACCATCCCGCCGCCCCTGCGTGCGTACGCCAACCTCGACCGCGAGCTGGTCGTCACCGGTGTCGGCGCACACGCCGAGATCTGGAACGCCGACGCGTGGAACGCGTACGCCGAAGGAAACGAAGACAGCTATTCCGACATGGAGGAGGAGGTGATCCCGGGCCTCTTCTGAGCCTCGATCGTGACTCCCAGCCGCACGCCCTGACACACTTCCCCGGTGCCAGGTCGGAGCGGATGGGGATCAGGATCGAGGACCACGCCCTTCACATCATGGAAGCCCGCGACATCCACACCCCCGTCATGCTCGAGCGCTGCGTCGCGCTGCTCGGGCCGGCCCTGCAGCACGAGGGAGCCGTCTTCGTCGACGCCACGCTCGGCATGGGCGGCCACTCCGAGGCGATGCTCGAACGGTTCCCCGAGGCCCAGCTGATCGGGCTGGACCGCGACACCGACGCCCTGCGCATCGCGGGGGAGCGGCTCGCGCGCTTCGGAGACCGCGTCACGCTCGTCCACACCGTCTACGACGGCATCGCCGAGGCCGTGGCATCCACGGGTCGGAAGACCGCTGACGCCATCCTGTTCGACCTGGGCGTCTCGTCTCTTCAGCTCGACGAGGCGGACCGGGGCTTCGCGTACGCACGGGACGCGCCGCTGGACATGCGCATGGACCAGACCGCGGGGACGACCGCGGCCGACATCCTCGCCACGTACGGCGAGGGCGACCTGCGCCGCATCTTCGAGCGGTACGGCGAAGAGAAGCTCGCCGGCCGCTATGCCCGCGCAATCATCGAGGCACGCCGGACGGAGCCGATCACGCGGTCCGGCCGGCTCGTCGACATCCTGCAGGCGGCGACCCCCGCCGCGCTGAAGAATGCCGGCCACCCCGCCAAGCGCGTGTTTCAGGCGCTGCGGGTGGAAGTCAACGCCGAGCTGTCGGCGCTGGAACGCGCCATTCCTGCGGCCCTGGGCCTGCTCCCGGTCGGCGGGCGGATCGTGGTGCTGTCGTATCAGTCCCTCGAGGACCGCTTGGTCAAGCGCGAGCTCGCTGCGGCGACGACCTCGACTGCGCCGGCCGGTCTGCCGGTGGAACTGCCCGAACATGCCCCGCGCATGAAGCTGCTGGTGAAGGGTGCCGAGCTCGCCACCGCCGAGGAGCGGGCCCGCAATCCGCGGGCAACGCCCGTGCGGCTGCGCGCCGCCGAACGACTGCGGGAGGACGCATGAGCACGCTGCCCTTGGGCTCCGCGGCGGCCACGGCCGCAGCGCTGCCCGCACCGATCGACCGGCCGCGCCGACGCCTCGAGGTCGTCGCCGCGCCGGCGCCGCGCCGGCGACCGCGCCTTCTCTATGGGATCGTCGCCGTGGCCGGGGCGGTCACCATCGGCGCCGCGCAGATGGGCCTGTCGATCGTCACCACCCAGGGCTCGTACGAGGTCGCGCAGCTCACGCGGGAACAGCGCGATCTGACGTACCAGAAGCAGATCCTCACCGACGACGTCGCCGGGCTGAACTCCCCCCAGTTCCTGGCCGCGAATGCGTCCGCGCTGGGCATGATGATCGCCGAGTCCCCGAACTATCTGCGCCTGAGCGACGGCGCGGTCCTCGGCGCCGGTGAAGCCGCGCTGGGCGGATCGACCATCGATGCGCTGGGCCGGCCCTCCGTTCCGAACGCCCTCATCGCCGAGGCCCCGCTGGTGACCGCGCCGCTGTCCACCATCGAGGGCGTGCCGGTCGCGCCCGACGCGCCGGCGGGCGCGGGCGGCGCCGCCGCTGCGACGGATGCCGCGACACCCCCGCCGATCACCGACGGACTCCCCGTCCCCCGCACACACTGAGAGACATGACGACCCGAGCCACCCGCAGCCCGCGCCGGCGCACCGTCGTCGCCCTCGCCGTCGTCCTCGCCGTGCTCTCGGGGTTCATCCTGCGGCTCGTCGACATCCAGGTCGTGAACGCGGACGGGCACATCGCCGACTCCCAGGAGCTCGCGTTCGGCGCGCACGAGCAGCTCTACGGCACGCGGGGTGAGGTCGTAGACGCAGACGGTGAGCCGCTGGCCACCAGCATCCTGAAGTACGACGGAAAGCTCGATCCGCTCAACGTCGGTCCCGTCGAGCGCGAGATCGACGGTGTGACCGTCGAAGTGCCCTGGGAGCAGGTCGCCGCCGAGATGGGGGCCATCACCGGGCAGAGCGCGGACGAGATCATCAAGATCGTCGACGACGCCCTCGCAGCAGACCCCGGCAGCCGGTTCGCCTACCTCAAGCGCGGCCTGACGACCGAGCAGTACCGCGAGCTCGCGGCTCTGCGGGCGCCGTTCATGCGCTTCGACCCGCACCCCCAGCGCACCTACCCCGACGGGGCGGTCGCCGGCAACCTGCTGGGCTTCATGGGCTCGGACGGCGAGCCCCTGGCCGGCGTGGAGCAGATCGAGAACACCTGCCTTGCGCCCCAGGATGGAGAGCGCAGCTACCTGCGTGGCGCCGACGGGGTTGTGATCCCCGGCACCGAGATCGAGACGCCCGCCGTCGACGGCGGCACGCTGCAGTTGACGATCGACCGCGATCTGCAGTGGTATCTGCAGCAGCTCATCGCCGAAGAGGTGCAGAACAAGCAGGCCTCGAGCGGGGCGATCCTGGTGCTCGAGGTGGCCACCGGAAAGATCCGTGCCGCGGCGGAGTACCCGACGGTCGACCCGAACAACGTCGACGGCTCGGCGCCCGAGGACCGCGGCTCGCGCCTGTTCCTCGAGTCCTACGAGCCCGGCTCCACCCTCAAGGCCATCACCGCCGCCAGTGTCATCGACGCGGGCGTGGCGACCCCTCTGACGACGGTGAGCGCGGGGGACTACGAGACCTTCCCCAACGGTGCCCGCGTGGGCGATTTCGAATCGCACCCGGTGCTGAACTACACCCTCACCGGCGCGCTCATCGATTCATCGAACGTCGCGCTGTCGAAGTTCGGCGAGATGCTCACCGCCGACACCCGCCACGAGTACCTGCAACGCTTCGGGGTGGGGAGGGGAACGGCGATCGACTGGCCGCAGGAGCCGCAGGGGGTTCTGCATCCCGTCTCCGAATGGGACAACCAGACGTTCTACGCCACGACGTTCGGGCAGGGCTACACGATGACGTCCCCGCAGGTCGCGAGCGCGTACCAGGCCCTGGCGAACGGCGGCCTGAAGATGCCGCTGTCGATCGTGGAATCCTGCACTCTCGCCGACGGAACCGTGGTTGAGCCCGACCTGCCCGAACCCGAGCAGGTCGTCTCGGAGGAGGCCGCGGACGCGGTGACCCTCATGCTCGAGAACGTCGCGGTGCAGGCCCAGATGGCCGATTTCATCGCCGTGGACGGGTATCGTCTCGCCGCCAAGACGGGTACCGCGCAGGTCGCCGGAGAGAACGGCTACAAGTCCGGGGTGTACTTCACGTCGCTCATCGGCATCGTGCCGGCCGACGATCCGCAGTACGTCGTTCTGACCACGCTCGACGAGCCGACTACCATTAGATCGTCTGCTGCGAACCGCCAGGCCTTCCAGAAGGCCGTGACGCAGGTGCTCAAGAACTACCGCGTCCTGCCCTCTGATTCGCAGACGCCCCTTCTTCCCAAGACGCAGTGATCGCGCCGCCCGCGCGGACGTGCGCGCGCTCGTGACCGAGAACGGACACCCATGATTCCCTTGACGTTCGCCGAGGTCGCCCGGGCCACATCCGGTGAACTCCGCCCTGCCGCCGGAGCCGGGCCCGAGACCGTCGTGGCCGGTGCGGTCGACACCGATTCCCGCCTCATCGAGCCCGGCGGCATCTTCGTCGCAAAGCCGGGGGAGGACACCGACGGCCACCTGTTCGTCGACGCCGCCCTCGAGCGCGGTGCGGTGCTGGCGATCGTCGAGCACCCCGTCGCCGCAGCGATCAGCCAGATCGTCGTGGCCGATGCCGTCGCCGCGCTGGCGGACCTGGCGCGCGACGTCGTCGCCCGGGTGCGCGCCGGCGGCCGCCTGCAGATCGTCGGGATCACCGGGTCCAACGGCAAGACCACGACCAAGAACATGCTGGCGCGCATCTTGCAGGACGAGGGCTACACGGTCGCGCCGCGCGCCTCGTTCAACAATGAGGTCGGCGCGCCCCTCACGATGCTGCGTGTCACCCACGACACGCGGTTCCTCGTCAGCGAGTTCGGCGCCAGCGGCCCGGGCGAGATCGCCCGGCTCGCCGGATTGGTAGAGCCCGACATCGGCGTCGTGCTCATGGTCGGAATGGCCCACGCCGGCGGTTTCGGCGGGGTGGAAGAGACGCTGCGCGCCAAGTCCGAACTCATCCACGCGGTGCGCCGCGGGGGCGTCGCCGCGCTCAACGCCGACGACGCGCGGGTGGCCACGATGGCGACGATCGCCGCCGACCGCGGACAGAGCGTCCGCTGGTTCGGGCGGACGTCCGCCGCGGACGTGCGCGCCGAAGACGTCGAGGTGGATGCCGACGGCACGTCGTGCACGGTCGTCGTCGACGGCGAGCGACTGCCGCTGCGCCTGCGCGTGCTGGGGGAGCACCACGTGATGAACGCGCTGGCCGCCCTCACCGCCGCCACCGCGCTCGGGGTCAGCGCCCGTGACGCGATCGCACGTCTGGAGACGGTCGAGCTCGCCGAGCGGTGGCGCATGCAGCCGCTGGGCTCGAACCGGGTGCGCATCATCAACGACGCCTACAACGCCAGTCCCGACTCGATGGCCGCCGCGTTGCGGACCCTCGCCCAGATCGTGGGCCCCGAACAGCGCACCGTCGCCGTGCTGGGCGCGATGAGCGAGCTGGGCGAATTCTCGGGAGAGGAGCACGACCGCATCGGCCTGCTGGCGGTGCGCCTGAACATCCGCCGCATCGTGGTGGTGGGTCCCGAGGCCCGACGCCTGTTCATCTCGGTGATCTCGGAGGGCTCGTGGGACGGTGAGGCGGTGTACTTCGCCACCGCCGATGAGGCCTACGACTACCTGCGGGAGGAGCTGCGCGACGGCGACCGGGTGCTGGTGAAATCCTCGAACGCCGCAGGTCTGCGGCATCTGGGTGATCGTCTGGGAGAATCGTTCTCGTGAGATCACTCCTTATCGCCGCGACGATCTCACTGTCGTTCACGCTCTTCCTCACGCCGCTGTTCATCCGGCTGTTCGAGAAGCTGGGCTGGGGGCAGGTCATCCGCACCCCCGAGGACGGCAACAACCCGCAGCACGCCGCCAAGCGCGGCACGCCCACGATGGGTGGGATCATCTTCATCCTGGCGACCGTGCTCGGCTACCTGGTCGGCACGTTCGTCGGTGGGAGCCCGCCCACGGCGTCGGGCCTGCTGGTCCTGTGGATGATGGTGGGTCTCGGGGTCGTCGGGTTCATCGACGACTACCTGAAGGTGCGCAGCCAGCGCAGCCTCGGGCTCTCGGGCTGGCGCAAGGTCATCGGCCAGGTGCTCGTGGCGGTGCCCTTCGGCATCCTCGCCCTCAACTTCCCGAACGTCCGCGACGTGACGCCCGCGTCGGCCCACATCTCGCTGTTCCGCGACATCCCGGTGCTGTCGTTCATGGCGCTGGGCGCGATCGTCGGCTGGATCCTCTATCTCGCGTGGGTGTCCTTCCTCTCGGTCGCCTGGTCCAACGCCACCAACCTCACCGACGGCCTCGACGGCCTGGCCACGGGTGCCGGCATCTTCACGGTGTCGGCCTACAGCCTGGTGTCGTTCTGGCAGTTCCAGCAACGCTGCATCAGCACCGCGCTCGTGCCGGCCTACGCCGATGCCTGCTATCTCACCCGTGACCCGCTGGACCTCACGATCGTCGCGGCTGCCTTCGTCGGCGCCCTCGTCGGATTCCTCTGGTGGAACGCGCCCAAGGCGAAGATCTTCATGGGCGACGTCGGGTCGATGGCCATCGGAGGCGTCATCGTCGCGATGTCGATTCTCACCCGCACCGAGCTGCTCGCGGTGCTCATCGCGGGCGTCTTCGTCATCGCCCCCGGCTCCGTCGTGCTGCAGCGGTACTACTTCAAGGCGACCGGCGGCAAGCGCATCTTCCTCATGAGCCCGTTCCATCACCACCTCGAGCTGCGAGGGTGGCCGGAGATCACCATCGTCGTGCGCATGTGGATCATCGCCGGCATCCTCGCGGTGACCGGTGTCGCGCTCTTCTACGTCGAATGGCTCGCCGCGCAATGAATGAACGTCTGGACGCACTCACGAGCTGGAACGCCGACTGGCGTGGCCTGCGCGTGGCCGTCCTGGGCCTTTCCGTCACAGGCTTCTCGGTGGCCGACACGCTCGCCGAGCTCGGCGCCCGGGTGCTGGTGGTCACCGAGACCGCCGCCGAGGAGTATGCGCGACTGCTGCCGGTGATCGGCGCCGAGCTGTGGACCGGCCCCTTGACGGAGGTGCCCCGCGAGCTCGTGGACTTCGCGCCCGACGTCATCGTCGCCTCACCCGGCTTCCCGCCGCATCACGCCGTGATCCGCTGGGCGCAGGATGCCGGCATCGCCCTCTGGGGTGACATCGAGCTCGCCTGGCGCGTGCGCGACAAGGTGACCCGGCAGGACGGACGCCCTGCGGACTGGGTGCTCATCACGGGAACCAACGGCAAGACGACCACCACCCGGCTGGCGGCGACCATGATGGCCGAGGCCGGTCTGCGCGCAGCGCCCTGCGGCAACATCGGCGTGCCGGTGCTCGACGCCGTGCGCGATCCGGCCGGTTTCGACGTGCTCGTGGTCGAGCTGTCGAGTCACCAGCTCTGGTATCTCGGGCTGCAGTCGACTCCCCAGCCCGTCTCGCCGGCGGCTTCGGTGTGCCTGAACCTCGCCGACGACCACCTGGAGTGGCACGGCTCGTTCCGGGCGTACCGCGATGCGAAGGCGATCGTGTACGCCAACACCCGCATCGCCTGCGTGTACAACAGGGCAGACATCGCCACCCGCGAGATGGTCGAAGAGGCGGAGGTCGTCGAGGGATGCCGCGCCGTCGGCTTCGACCTCGGGGTGCCGGGACCCAGTGACCTCGGTGTCGTCGACGGCATCCTCGTCGACCGGGCGTTCCTGGCGGAGCGGGCCACCACCGCGCTCGAGCTGACCACGGTCGCCGACCTCGCCGCGCACGGGCTCGCGGCTCCCCACGTCGTGGCGAACGTGCTGGCCGCCAGCGCCCTCGCCCGGGCCCTCGACGTGCCGCCGGCAGCGATCGCCGCGGCGCTGGAGCACTTCCGGCTCGACCCGCACCGCATCGAGGTGGTCGCGGTCGAGGGGGGGATCACCTGGGTCGACGACTCGAAGGCGACGAACCCGCACGCCGCCGCATCTTCACTGGCTGCCTACCCCGGCGCCGTCTGGGTCGTCGGCGGACTGCTGAAGGGCGTCGACATCTCGGACCTCGTGGCGGGGAGGGGCGCGAAGAGCAAGGCGGCCATCGTGATCGGCGCCGATCGGACGGCGGTCCTCGAGGCGTTCGGGCGACACGCGCCGACAGTGCCGGTATTCGAGGTCGACGACGCCGACACTGAAGAGGTCATGACGCGGGTCGTCGAACTGGCGGCGGGGATCGCCCGTGACGGGGACGTGGTTCTGCTCGCCCCCGCCGCAGCATCCTTCGACCAGTTCGCGTCCTACGCCGACCGCGGCAACAGCTTCGCCGCGGCGGTGCGCGAACGGATCGAAAGGGGGGCCGATGACGAGCACGACGCACAACCGCACGACACCCCCGACGACCCCGCCTGACGGCGCGTCGCGCGGGCCCGTGGCCGCGCGGATCTCGCTCGGCAAGGTCTTCGCGCCGGTGCCGAGCGAGTTCGTGCTGATCTCGTCAGCGGCTCTCCTGCTGACCTCCTTCGGGCTCGTGATGGTGCTGTCGGCCACGTCGGCCGTCTCCACGGCGGCGGGTCTTGGCCCCTTCGACACGCTCATCAAGCAGTCGGTGTTCGCGGCGATCGGCATTCCGCTGATGTTCGTCATGAGCCGGTTCCCAGTGGCGTTCTGGAAGAAGATCGCCTGGCCTGCCCTCATCGCAGCGACGTTCCTGCAGCTGCTCGTCTTCGTGCCAGGTATCGGCATCGAGAACGACGGCAACCGCAACTGGATCTCCATCGCCGGCCAGCAGGCCCAGCCCTCGGAGTTCCTCAAGCTCACCCTCGCGCTCTGGCTCGGGCTGGTGCTCTTCCGCAAGCGTTCGCTGCTGACCAAATGGCAGCACGTCTTCATCCCGGTGGTGCCCGTCGGCGGCCTCGTCATCGCGACCGTCATGGCCGGCGGCGACCTCGGCACGACCATGATCCTGGTGCTGATCCTGCTGGGCGCGCTGTTCTTCTCGGGTGTGAAGCTGCGGCTGTTCATCATCCCGCTGATCCTCGCCGCCGTCACCGTCGCCGTCCTCGCCATCCGCAGCCCCAACCGCATGGCGCGCATCATGAGCTTCCTCAACCCGAACTGCATCGAGGACTACCTCGATGGCTGCTACCAGGCGATGCACGGGGTGTGGGGGCTCGCCGCCGGCGGTGTCTTCGGGCTGGGCTTGGGCAACTCGCGCGAGAAGTACGCCTGGCTTCCTGCCGCCGCGCACGACTACATCTTCGCCATCGTGGGCGAGGAGCTCGGGCTCATCGGATGCATCGTGGCGCTGGGGCTGTTCGCGCTGTTCGCCGTCGGCGCCTTCCATGTGGTGCGCAAGACCGACGACCCGTTCGTGCGCATCGCTGCCGGCGCCATCACAGTGTGGATCGTCGGTCAGGCCCTCATCAACATGGGCGTGGTGCTGCGTGTGGTGCCCGTGCTGGGCGTGCCCCTGCCCTTCATGTCCCAGGGCGGCACGGCGCTGCTGTCGGTGCTCATGGCCTGCGGTGTCCTGCTGTCGTTCGCCCGCACCCTGCCTGTGAAGAACCTCGGCGTCGCCGCGCGCTGACGCGGGTAGGGTCGTCTGGTGACGACGTACCTTCTCGCCGGCGGCGGAACCGCCGGGCATGTGAACCCCCTGCTGGCCGTCGCTGACGGGCTGCGCGACCGCAGCCCTCACGACACCGTGCTGGTGCTGGGAACCCGGGAAGGGCTCGAAACCCGGCTTGTGCCCGCGCGGGGCTACGAACTGCTGTTCGTCGACAAGGTGCCCTTCCCGCGTCGCCCGAACGGCGCGGCGGTGGCCTTTCCGCCTCGCTTCCTGCGGGCGATCGCCCAGGTGCGCGCGCACATCCGCGCCCACCGGGTGGACGTCGTCGTCGGTTTCGGCGGGTACGCCTCGGCTCCGGCCTACGTCGCGGCGTCGCGCGAGCGGGTCCCCTTCGTCGTGCACGAGGCCAACGCGCGGCCGGGGCTCGCGAACGTGCTCGGCGCGCGCCGAGCGGCAGGGGTCGGCGTCGCCTTCGCAGGCACGCCGATGAAGCGCTCGCGCGTGGTGGGGATGCCGCTGCGGCGCGAGATCGCGGACCTCGACCGCGAGGCGCTGCGCGCCGAAGCTGCCGCCCACTTCGGGCTGGACCCGAACCTGCCCACGCTCCTCGTCTTCGGCGGTTCGCTGGGCGCCCGGCGTCTGAACGAAGCCTTCGCCGGCGCCTGGAAGGACGTGCGGGATGCCGGATGGCAGCTGCTGCAGGCGGCAGGGGAGAAGAACGAGCTGCAGGACCCCGGCGCCCCCGGCTACGCGCTGCTGCCCTACATCGACCGCATGGACCTCGCGTTCGCGATCGCCGATGTCGTCGTCGCGCGCGCGGGTGCGGCGACGGTGAGTGAGATCAGCGCCCTCGGCATCCCGGCCGTCTACGTGCCGTACGCCGTCGGCAACGGCGAACAGGCCCTCAACGCCGCGTCGGCCGTGCGTGCGGGAGCGGCGCGGCTCATCCCCGACGGGGAGTTCACCGCCGGGCGGGTGCGCGACGAGATCGTGCCGCTGCTGCAGGATGACCACGCGCTGCGGGCCATGCGGGAGGCGGCGGCATCCGTCGGCAGCCGCACCGGCACCGAGGACGTCATCGCCATGATCGACGCCGCGCTCGCTCGCTGACGGGCGCGCCGCACAGCTGTCCTTCACGGCACCCGACCTAGACTTGTCGGGCCATGATCCGACCCGACCTGAGCCTTCCCATCCCCGACGACATCACCGCCGCGCACTTCATCGGCATCGGCGGCTCCGGCATGTCCGGACTCGCGGGGATGTTCCTCGACCGCGGCATCCGCGTCTCGGGTTCCGACCGTGCCGACAGCCCGGCGCTTCGGGCCCTGGCGGCGCGCGGCGCCACCGTGCACGTCGGTCACGACGCCGCCAACCTCGGCGACGACGTCGACACGGTCGTGCACACCGGTGCGATCTGGCCTGAGAACCCCGAGTTCGTGCTCGCGAAGCAGCGCGGACTGCACGTCATCCACCGCTCGCAGGCGCTGCACTGGCTGATCGGCTCGCGCCGGCTCGTCTCGGTCGCCGGCGCCCACGGCAAGACGACGTCGACCGGCATGATCGTCACGGCGCTGCAGCGGCTGGATGCCGACCCGACGTTCGTCAACGGCGGTGTGATCGCCGATCTCGGCGTCTCGAGCGGCACGGGTGCCGACGAGCTGTTCGTGATCGAGGCCGACGAGTCTGACGGCACGTTCCTGCTCTACGACACGTCGGTCGCCCTCATCACCAACGTCGACCCCGACCACCTCGACCACTGGGCGACCCGCGACGCGTTCTACGAAGGGTTCGCCCGCTTCGGCGACGAGGCGCGCGAGGCGGTCGTGATCTCGTCCGACGACCCTGGCGCGCAGCGCGTGCGGGCCAGGCTGGCGCACCCGAACGTCATCACGTTCGGTGAGCACCCGCAGGCGGATGTCCGGGTCACCGGCATCGTCGCCGAAGGGCCCGTCGCCTTCACGATCACCCACGACGGCGTCTCGGTCGAGGGGCGACTGACGGTCCCCGGCGCCCACAACGCGATCAACGCCGCGGGTGCCGTGGCGGTGCTGCTCACCCTCGGCTACGGGCTCGAGCAGTCGCTGCGCGCGGTCGAGGTCTTCGGCGGAACGCAGCGCCGGTTCGAGCTGCACGGAGCAGAGCGCGGCGTGAGCGTCTACGACGACTACGCCCACCACCCCACCGAGGTCGCCGCCGCCCTCGCCGGCGCGCGCACGGTCGTCGGCGACGGTCGGATCATCGCCCTCCACCAGCCGCACACGTACTCCCGCACGCAGGAGATGTACCGGGAGTTCGCGGAGGTGCTCGAGTCCCACGCCGACCAGACGGTCGTGCTCGACGTCTACGGCGCACGGGAGGACCCGGTCCCCGGGGTCACCGGCGAGCTCGTCAGCGGCGCCTTCAGCGACCCGTCGCGCGTGCATTTCGTCGCGGACTGGCAGCAGGCGGCGGACTACGCCGCGTCGATCGCGCGAGAGGGCGACTTCATCGTCACGCTCGGCTGCGGCAACGTGAACCTCATCATCCCGCAGGTGCTCGACTCGCTCGCGGCGACGCCGTCCCCGGCGGCGGAGTAGCCCGGATGCGCCGGCCGAGCCCCATCCCGCCGCCGTCGGAGGCGCGCCCCGAAGAAGGCGGGACGGATGCCGCGACGCGCGCCGTCGACCCGCCCCGCACCGTGGGGCCGCCGCGACGGCCGCAGCCCGCCGAGGCGAGCTCCGAGGTTCCCGAGGCCGTCGATCGCGGCTCCGCCGGTGACGCCCCGCCCGACGAGGCCGAGACGATGCCGCTCGCGCCGGTGATCCCGTTCCACCTTCGCGAAGACCCGCCGAACGCGGTCACGTCGGCGGACGCCGGCCCGCTGACTCGACCTGCGCCCCCTGCCGTGGATGCCGCGAGCGGCGCTGAGTCCGCCCGCCCGCCGGCCGAGCCTGCAGGCGACGAGGTGCGGTGGGGCGATGTGATGCGCGCCGCCCGCGCCCGCAGGAGGGCGCTGCGCGCAGAGGTGCGCCGCTTCACGGCACGCCAGCGTCGCCGGCAGATGGCGTGGATCGGTGTCGCCGCGGCCGTGCTGCTGCTCGTGCTGGGCACACTCGGTGCCGCGTACAGCCCGCTGTTCGCCGTGCAGACGATCACCGTCGAAGGCGCCGATCGACTCGATGCCGGCGCCGTCGAGGAGGCGCTGTCCGGCCAGGTCGGAACGCCGATGCCGCTCGTGGACGACAGTGAGGTCAAGGCCGTGCTGGTGGGCTTCCCCCTCGTCGAGACCTACTCGCTGGAAGCGCGTCCGCCGCACGAGCTCGTCGTGCGCATCGTGGAGCGCACCCCGATCGGCGTGCTGTCGTCGCCGGCGGGGTACACCCTCGTCGACGCGGCGGGCGTGGGACTGTCGACGACGAGCACGCCGCCGGTGGGGGAGCCGCTGCTCGAGGTCGCCGGTGGTGCGCAATCGGACGCCTTCGAGGCCGTGGGTCATGTCGTGCGGTCGCTGCCCGCCGGCATCCGCATGCAGGTGACGCAGGTCGCGGCCTCGACGCCGAACGACGTCACGCTCACCCTCGGGGCGACCGGCACCGAGATCGTGTGGGGAGGCGCCGACCAGTCGGCCATGAAGGCGCTTGCGCTCGAGACCATCATGCGGTCGCGGCCGCCCGAGACGGTGGCCGCCTACGACGTGTCCTCGCCCGACGCCATCGTGCTGCGCTGACCCGCCACGACCGGTTCTGAATTCGCATCCGGCGACACGCCCACGACGCTGCACGGCGCGGCCCGTCCGCACCCTAGCTTCGGAGTCAGCGGGAATTGCATACCCAGCATTTCTTTAAACCTCTACATGAGGTTGAAGGTTTAGGGTTCGGGACGATACGGAGGCCGGCGCATGAGCCAGAACCAGAACTACCTCGCGGTTATCAAGGTCGTGGGTGTGGGAGGCGGCGGCGTGAACGCCGTCAACCGCATGATCGATCTCGGCCTGCGGGGCGTGGAGTTCATTGCGGTGAACACCGACGCTCAGGCGCTGCTGATGAGCGACGCCGACGTCAAGCTGGATGTCGGGCGCGAGCTCACCCGAGGACTCGGCGCAGGTGCCGATCCCGAGGTCGGCCGTCGCGCCGCTGAGGACCACGCGGAGGAGATCGAAGAGGCGCTCACCGGCGCCGACATGGTCTTCGTGACCGCGGGCGAGGGTGGCGGCACGGGCACGGGCGGCGCTCCGGTCGTGGCGCGCATCGCGAAGTCGATCGGCGCGCTGACCATCGGTGTCGTGACCAAGCCGTTCTCCTTCGAGGGCCGCCGTCGCCAGAGCCAGGCAGAGCTGGGCGTGTCGAAGCTGAAGGAAGAGGTCGACACCCTCATCGTGGTGCCGAACGACCGTCTGCTGGAGATCAGCGACCGCGGCATTTCGATGATCGAGGCCTTCGCCACCGCCGACCAGGTGCTGCTCGCCGGTGTGCAGGGCATCACCGACCTCATCACGACGCCGGGCCTCATCAACCTCGACTTCGCCGACGTCAAGTCGGTCATGCAGGGGGCGGGATCCGCCCTCATGGGCATCGGCTCCGCACGCGGCGCCGACCGTGCCATCAAGGCCGCCGAGCTCGCGGTCGAGTCCCCGCTGCTGGAGGCGTCGATCGAAGGCGCCCACGGCGTGCTGCTGTCGATCCAGGGCGGCTCGAACCTCGGCATCTTCGAGATCAACGACGCCGCTCAGCTCGTCAAGGAAGCGGCCCACCCCGAGGCGAACATCATCTTCGGAACGGTGATCGACGACACCCTCGGCGACGAGGTGCGCGTGACGGTCATCGCGGCCGGCTTCGACGGCGGCGAACCCGCTCTGCGGCTGGACCCGGTGACCCAGCGGGCCACGTCCGCTCCCGTGCTGCCGACGGTTCCGGCCGCGGAAGCCGCCCGCGAGGTGCCTGCTCAGGCCGAGACCCCGCGGGAGCGGGAGCGCGAGCGCGAGCATGTGACCGTCAGTGCGCCGGCTTCGACCGACTCTTACGAGTCGGCATTCGGGGACGACGACCTGGACATCCCCGACTTCCTGAAGTAACCGTGGATCTCAAGGCGCGGCTCGCCGACGTCGACGCGCGCATCGTGGATGCCGCTCGGTCGGCGGGCCGTGACCCGGGCGAGATCACACGCGTCGTGGTGACGAAGTTCCACCCCGCGTCGCTCATCCGGGAGTTGTACGACCTGGGCGTGCGCGACGTCGGGGAGAACCGCCAGCAGGAGCTGACCGCGAAGCGGGCGGAGCTTGCCGATCTCGCCGACCTGCGCTGGCATTTCGTCGGCCAGGCGCAGACCAACAAGGCCCGGGCCATCCGCGAGGCGGCCGCCGTCGTGCATTCGGTCGACCGCGCGCGGCTGGCAGATGCTCTCGAAGCGGCGGGGCAGTCCGTCGCAGGCATCCTCGACGTGCTGCTGCAGGTCAATCTCACCGACGACGCGGGGCGGGGCGGCACATCGCCGGACGACGTCGCCGGTCTCGCGGAGCACATCGTCGGCACGTGCCCGACGTTGCGGGTGCGCGGGGTCATGGGCGTCGCGCCGCTGGATGAACCGGCGGCGGATGCCTTCGCCCGCCTCGCTGCGGCACGCGATCAGGTGCGCGCGGTCGTGCCCGACGCGGGGTGGATGTCAGCCGGAATGACCGGCGATTTTTCCGAGGCGATTGCCGCGGGTGCGACACACCTGCGGATCGGCTCGGCAATCACGGGCCCGAGGCCCGTGCACGGATAGCCTCGGAACACACGAGCGAACCACGGAGGATTGCGATGTCGAACCCCCTCAAGAAGACCATGGTGTACCTGGGTCTGGCCGACGAGGAAGAGGTCTACGAGGAGCCCGCAGCGCAGCAGCAGCCGCGCCGCGAGAAGCCGATCGAGAAGGCTCCCGCCCCGGTGACCCCGATCCACCGTCCTGCCGTGGTGCGCCAGCCCGCGCCGAGCGCGATCAGCGAGATCCTCACGGTGCACCCCAAGCAGTACCGCGACGCCCAGATCATCGCCGAGAACTTCCGCGACGGCATCCCCGTGATCATCAACCTCTCGCAGATGAGTGACGCCGACGCGCGTCGCCTGATCGACTTCGCCAGCGGGCTCTCGCTCGGCCTGTTCGGTCGCATCGAGCGCGTGACCAGCAAGGTGTTCCTGCTGTCGCCCGAGAACGTCGCGGTGTCGGGTGACGGTGCTGTGGTGCAGGCCGACCCCGAGGCGCCGGCCTTCGCGCAGTAGACCGCCGTGGACGTGCTCAAGCTCGTCGCCTCGATCGTCAACTCGCTCCTGCTCGTCTATGTTCTGCTGCTGCTCGTGCGGCTGATCCTCGAGTACATCCCGATGTTCAATCGATCGTGGCGCCCCCGCGGCGCAGGCCTGGTCGCGGCGGAGATCGTCTACACGGTCACCGATCCGCCGATCAAGCTGCTCCGCAGGTTCATCCCCCCGCTCCGACTGGGGCCGGTGGCCGTCGATCTCGCATTCCCGCTGACGATGCTCGTCTGCTTCGTGCTGCTGTCGATCACGCGCTCGATCGCCGGACCCTGACCCCCATCCCGCCTCGCGGCCCGTGACCGCTCGCACTATGCTGGTTTGATCGGCCCGCAGGTAGCGGGCTGCTCCCGATCGGCCCGCGACGTGAGCTCCGAAAGAGGACCAGACAATGGCTTTGACCCCCGATGACGTCGTCACCAAGCAGTTCCAGCACGTGCGCTTCAAGGAAGGATTCGACCCGGACGAGGTCGACGACTTCCTCGACGAGATCGTCGTCGAATGGCGCAAGACGATCGCGGAGAACGAAGAGCTGAAGGCCAAGCTCGCCGCCTACGAGTCCGGTGAGACGCCGGCGGCCGCGTCCGCCGCTGCGGCCCCCGCCGAGGTCGAAGAGGTCGAAGCCGTCGAGGTGGTCGCCGAGACCCCCGCCGCCGAGTCCGCGCCGGCCGCTCCCGTCGCCGCCAGCGCCGGCATCATCGAGCTCGCGCAGCGTCTGCACGACGAGCACGTGGCCGAGGGCCAGGCTCAGCGCGACAAGCTCATCTCCGAGGCGCAGGCACAGGCGGCGTCGATCGTCGCCGAGGCCGAGGCCCGCGGCCGCGACGAGATCGCCCGGCTCGAAAAGGAGCGCGGCGTGCTCGAGACGCGTATCGCCGAACTGCGCCAGTTCGAGCGCGACTATCGCTCGCAGCTGCGCAGCTACATCGAGGGCAAGCTCCGCGACCTCGACACCACGGGCACGACGTCCGGCTCCGCGCCGGTCTCGGCCGTCGGCCACTAGGCCTGGTCCTTGACCGAACGGACGCCTCTGCGTACGGCGGCGGCCGGCACCATCATCGCGACTCTCGCGGCGCTGGTGCTGGCCGCCGACCAGTTCACCAAGCATCTCGCGATCGAGAACCTCCCTTATGAGGAGACGGTTCCCGTCCTGGGTGACTTCTTCCAGCTCTACCTCACGCGCAACCCCGGTGCGGCATTCTCCCTGGGTGAGGGCGTGACCTGGATCTTCACGCTGGTCCTTCTCGCCGCTGCCGTGACGATCGTCGTCCTCGCCGCGCGCGTCGTGCACTCCCGCCTCTGGGCAGTGGTGCTGGGACTGCTCCTCGGCGGCATTCTGGGCAACCTCACCGACCGCCTGCTGCGCGAGCCGGGGTTTCTGGTCGGCCACGTGATCGACTTCATCCACACCCCGTGGATGTGGCTCGGGTTCCCTTCCGCGATCTACAACATCGCCGACATCTTCATCGTCACGATGATGATCAGCGTCGCCGTGCTGGTGCTCGTCGGCCTGCGGTTCGACGGCACACGCGAACACCACCGGCACCATGCGCCTGCGTCCGACGGCGACGCCGCCTCGGCTTCCGACGAGGCCGCGAAGGCCTGACATGGAAAGTCGCAGCGTTCCCGTTCCCGACGGGCTCGACGGCGTGCGGGTGGATGCCGCCCTCGCCAAGCTCCTGGGCTTCTCTCGTACCTTCGCCGCCGAGGTGGCCGAAGCAGGCGGTGTCGTCCTCGACGGACGCACGCTGGGCAAGTCTGACAAGCTCCGCGCCGGCGGCTGGCTCGAGGTGACGTGGGCTGAGAAGGAGCCGCCGCGGGTCGTGCCCGTCGCCGTTGCGGACCTCGGCATCGTCTACGACGACGATGACATCATCGTCGTCGACAAGCCTGTCGGCGTCGCCGCCCACCCCTCCGTCGGTTGGGAGGGCCCGACCGTGCTGGGGGCGCTGGCCGCAGCCGGATTCCGCGTCGCGACCAGCGGCGCCGCCGAGCGCCAGGGCGTGGTGCACCGGCTCGATGTCGGCACCAGCGGGCTCATGGTCGTGGCGAAGACCGAGAGCGCCTACACCGCGCTCAAGCGCGCGTTCAAGGAGCGCACGGTCGAGAAGATCTACCACGCCGTCGTGCAGGGGCACCCCGACCCGCTCGCGGGCACGATCGACGCGCCCATCGGGCGGCACCCCTCGCATTCGTGGAAGTTCGCCGTCACCCCCGAGGGCAAGGACTCCGTCACGCACTACGAGACGATCGAGGCCTTCCCCGGTGCGTCACTGCTGGAGATACACCTCGAAACGGGACGCACCCACCAGATCCGCGTGCACATGGCCGCCCACCGGCATCCGTGCGTCGGGGATCCGCTCTACGGCGCCGATCCCACGATGGCGGCGCGACTGGGCCTCACGCGGCAGTGGCTGCACGCTCGCGAGCTCTCGTTCGCCCACCCGGCGACGACCGACTGGGTCACCTTCACCTCTCGGTATCCCGCCGATCTGCAGCACGCCCTCGACGTGCTGCGCGGTGACTGACCGCCGGCACGGCACCCCGCCCGGTATCCCCGCCCCAGGAGGAATCACCGGAACAGGACGATCCAGCCGGATTCCTCCTGTTGCGGGCATTCCTCCTGTTTCCGGGAGACGCCATGATGGCGTCATGGTCATCGACGTGCGCCCCGCCACCGTGTTCGCAGACGTCGCGGCGATCGTCGGACCCAAGAATCCGGCATCCAACGTGTGCTTCTGCTTGAGCTACCGCATCGGATCGCGCGAGAACAATGCCCTGCGAGGATCCGCGCGCGCCGAGCGGGTGCGGGAGCTGTGCGCGGAGGAGCCACCGCCGGGCGTCGTCGCCTACGACGGCGCCGAACCGGTCGGCTGGGCGGCGGTGTACCCGCGGGCGGGAACCTCGTTCGCCCGCAACCGCAAGATCCCGCACGTCGACGACCTCGACGTCTGGTCGCTGTGGTGCGTGCGGGTGCGGCCGGGGCACCGCAAGCAGGGGATCGCCCACGCGCTCGTCGACGGTGCCGTGGCGTACGCCAGGGAGCGGGGCGCCCCGGCGATCGAGGGCTACCCGGTCGACAACCGGGGCGAGAAGGTCGACCTCACGATGGCGTACGTCGGCACGCGGGCGCTGTTCGAGCGCGCCGGATTCGTCAAAGCCGCCGACACCGACTCCGTGCTCGCCGGATTTCCCCGCGTGCTGATGCGGCTGGACCTCTAGCGCCCGCCGCGGAAGGTCGCCGGGTCGTCCTCGGCCATCGACAGCGCGATCTTGCGCACGTTCTCGGGCGCGACGTCGGTCATCTCGCCGAGGCCGTAGAACCCGACCTCGGTCAGCTCGCCGTCGGCGGGGTGCGGGTCACCCGACACCCACTCGCATCGGAACACCAGGTCGAGGTAGTCCACCTGATCGCCGTTGGCGTAGGTGATGCGAGGCATCTGCTGTACGAGGGCGAGTCGCGTGGCCTTCACCACGACGCCGGCCTCCTCGAGGCACTCGCGCACGGCGGCATCCGCCGGCTCCTCGCCGGGGTCGACGATGCCCGAGACCGACTGCCATGAGCCGTTGTCGGCGCGCTTTCCCAGCAGCACCTTCTCGTCGCGGAACACCACCGCGGTGACGCCGACGAGGGGGAGCGGGGCGTGCCCGATGCTCTCGCGCAGCGACAGGACGAAATCGGGAGTGGCCATGCTCCCAGCCTAGGCGGCGCGCCCTCAGCCCGACCGCCGATGTCGGGGCTCCTCGTAGACTGGAACCCGTGGCATCCGACTCCTTCGCTCATCTTCACGTCCACAGCGAGTACTCGATGCTCGACGGCGCGGCCCGCATCGGCGCCATGGTCCAAGAGGCGGTGCGGCTGGACATGCCGGCCATCGCCGTCACCGACCACGGCAACACCTTCGCCGCGTACGAGTTCTACAAGACGGCGAAAGACGCCGGCATCAAGCCGATCATCGGCATCGAGGCGTACGTCACCCCGGGCACGCACCGCAGCGACAAGTCACGGGTGCGCTGGGGCACGCCCGAGCAGAACAGCGACGACGTCTCGGGCTCGGGCGCCTACACGCACATGACCCTGCTGTCGGAGACGACCGAGGGCATGCACAACCTCTTCCGCCTCTCGAGCAAGGCCTCGATCGAGGGCTACTACTTCAAGCCGCGCATGGATCGCGAGCTGCTGCAGACGTACTCCAAGGGGCTCATCGCCACCACCGGCTGCCCGTCCGGCGAGGTGCAGACGCGCCTGCGGCTGGGGCAGTACGACGCCGCGCGCGCGGCGGCGGCGGAGTTCCAGGACATCTTCGGCAAGGACAACTACTTCGCCGAGATCATGGACCACGGTCTGTCGATCGAACGCCGGGTCATGACCGACCTGCACCGGCTCGCGAAGGACCTCGGCATTCCGCTGCTGGCCACCAACGACCTGCACTACACCCACCAGCACGACGCCACGAGCCACGCGGCGCTGTTGTGCGTGCAGTCAGGGTCCACCCTCGACGACCCCAACCGGTTCAAGTTCGACGGCGACGGGTACTACGTCAAGTCGCCCGCCGAGATGCGACAGATCTTCCGCGACCACGAGGTCGCGTGCGACAACACCCTGCTCATCGCCGAGCGCTGCAACGTCGAGTTCAACACCTCGGCCAACTACATGCCGCGCTACCCGGTGCCCGAGGGCGAGACCGAGGAGAGCTGGTTCGTCAAAGAGGTCGAGAACGGCCTGCACGAGCGGTACCCCGGCGGCATCCCCGACGCCGTGCGCAAGCAGGCGGAGTACGAGACCGGCGTCATCGTGCAGATGGGCTTCCCCGGCTACTTCCTCGTCGTCGCCGACTTCATCAACTGGGCCAAGCGCAATGGCATCCGCGTCGGCCCCGGCCGTGGCTCCGGCGCCGGCTCCATGGCGGCGTACGCCATGAAGATCACCGACCTCGACCCGCTGGAGCACGGTCTGATCTTCGAGCGGTTCCTCAACCCCGACCGCGTCTCGATGCCCGACTTCGACGTCGACTTCGACGACCGGCGCCGCGGCGAGGTGATCCAGTACGTCACCGAGAAGTACGGCGACGAGCGCGTCGCCCAGATCGTCACCTACGGCACGATCAAGGCCAAGCAGGCGCTGAAGGATGCCGGGCGCGTGCTCGGGTTCCCCTTCAGCATGGGGGAGAAGCTCACCAAGGCCATGCCGCCGGCGGTGATGGGCAAGGACATGCCGCTGGGCGGGATGTTCGACCCGAAGCACCCCCGCTACAAAGAGGCATCCGAGTTCCGCTCCGTCATCGAGAGCGACCCCGAGGCCAAGACGGTGTTCGACACCGCCGTGGGCCTGGAGAACCTCAAGCGCCAGTGGGGCGTGCACGCCGCCGGCGTCATCATGTCCAGCGAGCCGCTGATCGACATCATCCCGATCATGAAGCGCGAGCAGGACGGCCAGATCGTCACGCAGTTCGACTACCCGGCGTGCGAGTCCCTGGGCCTCATCAAGATGGACTTCCTGGGGCTGCGCAACCTCACGATCATCGACGACGCGCTGGACAACATCGAGGCCAACCGCGGCGAGAAGGTCGTGCTCGAGGACCTCGCGCTCGACGACCAGGCGGCGTACGACCTTCTGGCCCGGGGCGACACGCTGGGCGTGTTCCAGCTCGACGGCGGACCCATGCGGTCGCTGCTGCGGCTGCTGAAGCCCGACAACTTCGAAGATATCTCGGCCGTCATCGCGCTGTACCGGCCGGGCCCGATGGGAGCGAACTCCCACACCAACTACGCGCTGCGCAAGAACGGGCTGCAGGAGATCACTCCGATCCACCCTGAGCTCGAAGAGCCGCTCGCCGAGATCCTGAGCACCAGCTACGGCCTCATCATCTACCAGGAGCAGGTGATGGCGATCGCCCAGCGCGTCGCCGGGTTCAGCCTCGGTCAGGCCGACATCCTGCGCCGCGCGATGGGCAAGAAGAAGAAGTCCGAGCTCGACAAGCAGTACGCGGGCTTCCAGGCCGGCATGCACGCGAACGGGTTCTCCGACGCCGCCGTCCAGAAGCTGTGGGACATCCTCCTGCCCTTCTCCGACTACGCCTTCAACAAGGCTCATTCCGCCGCGTACGGGCTGGTGTCGTACTGGACGGCGTACCTGAAGGCGCACTACCCCGCCGAGTACATGGCGGCGCTGCTGACGAGCGTCGGCGATGCGAAGGACAAGCTCGCGGTATACCTCAACGAGTGCCGCCGCATGGGCATCCGGGTGCTGCCGCCGGACGTGCGGGAATCGATCCGGTACTTCGCCGCCGTCGGCAGCGACATCCGCTTCGGTCTCGGCGCGATTCGCAACGTCGGCACCAACGTCGTCGACGGCATCGTCACGGCGCGTGCCGACGACAACTTCGTCAGCTTCCACGACTTCCTCACCAAGGTGCCGATCCACGTCGCCAACAAGCGCACGGTCGAGTCGCTCATCAAGGCCGGGGCGTTCGACTCACTGGGCTCGACACGCCGTGCCCTGATGGAGATCCACGAGGATGCCACCGAGGCCGCCGTGGACTCCAAGCGCAAGGCCGCGACCGGCGCCATCGGCTTCGACTTCGACAGCCTCTACGACGAGGCCGAGGAGGTCATGCCGCCCAAGGTGCCGGAGCGACCGGAATGGACCAAGAAGGACAAGCTGGCCTTCGAGCGCGAGATGCTCGGCCTGTATGTCTCGGACCACCCGCTGGCCGGTCTCGAGATACCTCTGGCCAAGCACGCCTCGATGTCGATCCACGACCTGCTCTCCTCCGAGGACGTGCAGGACGGCGACCAGGTCACCGTCGCGGGCCTCGTGACCAGCGTGCAGCACCGGGTGGCCAAGCAGAGCGGCAACCCGTACGGCATGATCACGGTCGAGGACTTCAACGGCGAGGTGACCGTGATGTTCATGGGCAAGACGTACACCGAGTTCCAGTCGATGCTCGTCGCCGACTCCATCCTCGTCGTCCGCGGCCGCGTTTCGCGGCGCGACGACGGCCTGAACCTGCACGGCCAGTCGGCATTCTCGCCGGATCTGGGCACGACCGACGTCGCCGGGCCGCTCACGCTCACGATGCCCGAGCACCGGGCGACCGAGGCCGTGATCGGCGAACTGGCACAGGTGCTCACGCGGCACCGGGGCGACACCGAGGTGACGCTGAAGGTGCACAAGGGCGGCATCGCGAAGGTGTTCGAGGTGCCGCTGCACGTGCAGGTGACCGCGGATCTCTATGGCGAGTTGAAGGGCCTGCTGGGTCCCCACTGCCTAGGCTGACCGGTACCATCGGATGACCGCGCCTCCGGCGCGACGGCGAAGGGATGAACCGTGACCGACGAGCGGCTCGACGAGAACACCGTGAACACCCCCGATCACTCCACCGATGCCGCGGATGCCACAGCGCATTCCGCGCCCGCGTCCGCCGGTGCCCCGCCGCAGTACGGCGTGGGTCCGTTCTCGGTGCGCGAAGTGGCGCTCCTGGCTGTCTGGCTCGTGGCGTTCATCGTGTCGTTCTTCTCCCTGTACCGCGACGAGCTCATCGGCGACGTCGGGGGAATCGGGGGCTCGGTCTGGAACTCGGGTCTGGACTGGATCCTCACCATCGGCGTTCCCACGGTGGCGGTGTTCCTCGTGGTCCTGCGCCGCTTCTCGCCCGACGGCATCCGCCGCGTCGGCTCGCTCGGGATCGATCAGTTCGCCTCGGTGGCGTTCTCGGTCTCCGCCGTCGTGTGGCTCGCCGCGCTGTGGACCAACGTGGTGCGTGGTGTGCAGACCGATGTGTGGCTGAGCAGCTGGGTCGTGTGGGTCGAGTTCTTCCTGATGCTCGCCGGCGTCGTGCTCACCGTCTTCGCCCCGCTGCTGCCGACGCTCTCTGAGGACTTCAAGTACCGGCGTGAGATTCCGGCGCACCGCAACGCCCGGCCGTTGCGGCCGGTTGTCGCCCGCCCGGCCCCGGAGCGTCCCGCCCCGGCCGCCGACACGGCGCAGCCCGCCGACGCGGCCTCCGGCACTGCCGGAGCCCACGCCGCCGGCGGCTACGGCACCGATGCGTACGGTGCAGGCGCGTACGGCGCAGGCGCCGCAGCAGACACGGCCGCAGCCGGCACGAACGCGCGGGACACGGGCGCCTACGACACCGACGCCTTCGGTGAGAATCCCGACGTCGAGCGCTCGCTGGACGACCAGCCGCTCGCCGCAGCAGACGAGACCCCCGCCGAGTCCGACGCCGAAGCGGAGTGGGCTGCGGCCGTCGTCGTCGAGGAGCCCGTCGTGGTCTCCGGCGGACCGGTGAGTCAGGCGTTCTGGGCCCTCGTGCCCGTCGAACGCGACGTCGTCGATGCGCAGGGGGCGCCGCTTTTCCGCATCGGCCCCGACGCGTGGGCGCTCGTGATCGAGGACCGGGGCGAGGTGTTCGTCGTACGCCACGAAGACGGGCGCGTCGGATACCTGCACGACGTCTCGGACGTCACGCGGGGCTGAGGCCCGCAGCCCGGCCGGCGGCCGGGGGAGGGGCCGGTAATCTGGTGGGATGATCCGTACGATCGACCTCCGCGGCCGCACGCTCACCTCGGCCGAGTTGCTGGCATCCGTCCCGCGCGCTCAAGCGGCGCGAGCGGAGGCGCTCACGACGGCGGCTCAGATCGTGCACGACGTCGCCTCCCGCGGCGAGGCCGCGCTGCGCGAGCAGGCGGAGCGCTTCGACCGCGCGTCGGGTCACGCCCTGCGGGTTCCTCAAGATCACGTCGACGAGGCCATCGCCTCGCTCGATCCGACGGTGCGTGCAGCACTCGAAGAAGCCATCCGCCGTGTGCGTGAAGCCTCTGCCGCGCAGGTCCCGCCTCCGTCGGCCGTCGAGCTGTCGCCCGGCGCCCGGGTCGAGCAGCGGTGGCGGCCGGTCCGCCGCGCCGGCGTGTACGTCCCCGGCGGCAAGGCCGTCTACCCGTCGAGTGTGGTGATGAACGTTGTGCCCGCCCAGGTCGCCGGCGTGGGCGAAGTCGCCCTCGCGTCCCCGCCGCAGCGCGAGCACGGCGGCCGGGTGCACCCGGTGATCCTTGCGGCTGCGGGGCTCGTCGGGGTGACCGAGATCTACGCGATGGGCGGTGCCGGCGCGATCGGCGCGTTCGCGTACGGGGTTGCGTCGATCGGGCTCGAGCCGGTCGACGTCGTCACCGGGCCGGGCAACAACTTCGTCGCGGCTGCCAAGCGCGCCGTCGCGGGCGTGGTGGGCACCGATTCCGAAGCCGGCGCGACCGAGATCCTCATCGTCGCAGATGACAGCGCCGACGCGGTGCTGGTCGCGATGGACCTCATCAGCCAGGCCGAGCACGATGAGCAGGCCTCCGCCGTGCTGGTGACGCCGTCGGAGTCTCTCGCGACCGCGGTGATCGACGCGGTCACCGAACGCGCGTCGCGCACCCGGCACGCGGAGCGCATCGCCCAGGCGTTGTCGGGCCCGCAGTCGGCCGTGGTGCTGGTCGACGACATCGCCGCCGCCACGGCGGTGAGCAACGCCTACGCCCCCGAGCACCTCGAACTGCACCTCGCCGACCCCCACGTCGACGACTTCGTGAACGCCGGAGCGGTCTTCGTCGGCGCCGCGTCGCCGGTGAGCCTGGGCGACTACCTCGCCGGGAGCAACCACGTCCTCCCCACCGGAGGTCAGGCCCGCTACGCGGCGGGACTGTCCGCGTCGACCTTCCTCCGCCCGCAGCAGATCATCGCGTACGACCGCGCCGCTCTGGCGGAAGTGGCCGATGGGATCGTGGCGCTCGCGACGGCCGAAGACCTCCCCGCGCACGGCGAAGCGGTCACCGCCCGCTTCGGGCGTTAGTCTGTCGGTGCCATGCACTGCCCCTTCTGCCGCCATCCCGACTCCCGCGTCGTCGACTCCCGCACGAGTGACGACGGCCTGAGCATCCGCCGCCGACGCCAGTGTCCCGAGTGCGGCGGGCGGTTCTCGACGATAGAGACCGCAAGCCTCAACGTGATCAAGCGCTCCGGCGTCATCGAGCCGTTCAGCCGCGAGAAGGTCATGTCCGGCGTCCGCAAGGCGTGCCAGGGCCGGCCGGTCACCGAGGGCGACCTGGCGATCCTCGCCCAGTCGGTCGAGGAGGCGATCCGCCAGACAGGGTCGTCGCAGATCGACACGAACGACATCGGGCTGGCTATCCTGGGGCCGCTGCGCCACCTCGACGAGGTGGCCTACCTCCGCTTCGCCAGCGTCTACCAGGCGTTCGACTCGCTCGAGGACTTCGAGACCGCCATCGCACAGCTGCGTGCCGACCACGCCGCGGCCCGCGCCGCCGTGCACGCGGACTGACCCGACCCCCGCCGCAGGTACCCGACGATGTATCCACTTCTCTTCCGCGCCGTCCTCACGCGTCTGGACCCTGAGACCGCGCACCACGCGGCGATGACGGTGATCCGCACGCTGGGGCTGCGGCCCTTCGCGCCGCTCGTGCGCCGGTTCACGCGTCCGGCGCCGCAACTGCGCACGCAGGCGCTCGGCCTCACCTTCGATTCCCCGTTCGGAGTCGCCGCGGGTTTCGACAAGGACGTCACCGGGGCCGCAGGGCTGTGGGCGCTCGGCTTCGGTCACGTCGAGGTGGGCACGCTCACCGCGATCCCGCAGCAGGGCAACCCCCGCCCGCGGCTCTTCCGCCTGGTGCCCGACCGGGCCGTGGTCAACCGCATGGGGTTCAACAACCACGGCGCCGAGGCTGCGGCATCCCGCCTGCGTGCCCTCCGCCGCCGCAAGCGGCGAGCGGTGCTCGGTGTGAACATCGGCAAGAGCCGGGTGGTCGACGTCGCCGATGCCACCGCCGACTACGTCACCAGCACTCGTCTGCTCGCGCCGCTGGCCGACTACCTCGTCGTGAACGTGTCGTCGCCGAACACGCCGGGCCTGCGCGGACTGCAGGCCGTCGAGACCTTGCGACCCCTTCTCGAGGCCGTGCGCGACGCATCCGGGAGCACGCCACTGCTGGTGAAGATCGCCCCCGACCTGCCCGACGAGGAGATCACTGCGATCGCCCGCCTCGCCGTCGAATCCGGGCTCGCAGGCATCATCGCGACGAACACGACCATCTCCCGCGAGGGGCTCACGAGCGACCCCGCGGTGGTGGCGGCAGCCGGCGACGGTGGACTGTCCGGCGCGCCCTTGAAGAAGCGTTCACTCGAGGTGCTGCGGGTGCTCCGCGCAGCGGTTCCGGCGACCTTCTGCGTCATCTCCGTCGGGGGAGTGGGGACGGCGGCCGACGTGCGCGAACGACTGGACGCCGGTGCCGACCTCGTGCAGGGCTACACCGGGTTCCTGTACCGCGGGCCGCTCTGGGCGCGGCAGATCAACCGCGGACTCGCCCGAACCGCACGCTGACGCGCAGCGATCAGACCTTCGCGCCGCGCTTCACCTGGGGCTTGGGCAGACGCATGAAGCGCATCTGTATCGTGCGCATCGCGGCGTACCAGCCGAGGCCCTTCTCCATGCGCGTGCCGAAGCGGTCCTTCGCGACCTTCTTCACCCGGATGGAGGTGATGATCATGTCGCCGATGACGAAGAGGATGAAGATCCAGAGGCCGATGAACGACCAGTAGGTGACGGCGGCGATCGGGATGAACGTCAGCACGATGACCAGCAGCATCATCGGCATGACGGCCTCGCCGAGGTGCCACCCGGCGTCGACGAAGTCGCGGGCGAACTTGCGCTGCGGACCCTTGTCGCGCGCCGGCAGGTAGCGATCCTCGCCGTTGGCCATGCCGATGCGGGCCTTCTCGCGCGCCGCGGCGAGCTCCGCCTTCGCGCGCGCCTTGGCCTCCTTGGTGTCGGCCACCAGCGGGCGCTTGCGAGCCGCCTCGCGCTCGGCACGCGACGGCGTCGGGCGGCCCTTGCCCGAGCCCACCTGCTCGGCGGGCGTCGTCGTCGACGTTTCCTTCGGCGCGGAAGCGGGGGTGTTGGCCACGGGAGGATCCTCTGGATAGCGGGAATCGGGTTCACTCTAAGATTACCCGCATGAGTTCCGACCTGTCCCGCCCCGAGGCCGTGCGCGCCGCGGCCACCGCCGCCGTGCCCGCCGCCCTCGCCGACCTGGGCGCGCTGGTGCGCATCCCCTCCATCGCCTTCCCCGGTTTCGACCCCGCCGAGGTGCGTCGCAGCGCGGAGTCCGTCAAGCAGCTCGCGGAAGGGCTCGGGATCTTCGAGCGTGTCGAGGTGCGCGACGCCGCGATTCCCGGCACGGACGAGCGCGGGATGCCGGCAGTGCTTGCGACCCGTGCCGCCCGCAACGGCCGCCCGACGATCCTCCTCTACGCTCACCACGACGTGCAGCCGGTCGGCGACGAAGCGCTGTGGGAGACGCCGCCCTTCGAGCCCACCGTCCGCGACGGCCGCCTCTACGCCCGCGGCGCCGCCGACGACAAGGCCGGGGTGATGGCGCACATCGGCGCGCTCCGTGCGCTCACCGAGGCGCTCGGCCCCGACTTCGACCTCGGGGTGGCGCTCTTCATCGAAGGCGAGGAAGAGGCGGGCTCCCGCTCGTTCGCCGCCTTCCTCGAAGACAACGCCGACGCATTGCGTTCTGACGTGATCGTCGTGGCCGACTCCGGCAACTGGGATTCGCGCACGCCCGCGGTCACCGTCTCGCTTCGCGGCAACGCGCGCTTCACGCTGACCGTCCGCACCCTCGACCACGCCTCCCACTCCGGAATGTTCGGGGGAGCGGTGCCGGACGCGATGATGGCCACGATCAAGCTGCTCTCGACACTGTGGGACGCCGAGGGCGGCGTCGCGGTCGCAGGTCTCAGCCACCGGGATGCCGAGACTCCCGAGTACGGCGAGCAGACGCTCCGCGAAGAGGCCGGGCTCCCCGAGGGTGTGTCGCCGATCGGCGACGGCACCATTCTCAGCCGCATCTGGAACAAGCCCTCCGTGACGGTGACCGGCATCGACGCGCCGAGCGTCGTGAACGCGTCGAACACCCTCAGCCCGGAGGTGTCCGTCGTGATCAGCGCCCGCGTGGCGCCCGGCCAATCGGCGCGCGATGCATACGAGGCGCTCGAGGCGCACCTTCGGGCGCATGCGCCGTTCGGGGCACAGCTCACCTTCTCGGACGTGGACTTCGGCGACGGGTTTCTCGTAGACACGGCGGGATGGGCCGTCGAAGACGCCCGCGCAGCCCTCGAGGCGGGCTACGGCGTGCCGCCGGTGGATATCGGGGTCGGGGGATCGATCCCGTTCATCGCCGATCTCGTGCGCGAGTTCCCCGAGGCGCAGATCCTCGTCACCGGAGTCGAGGACCCGCACGCGCGGGCCCACAGCCCGAACGAGTCGCTGCACCTGGAAACCTTCCGCAATGCGCTGGTCTCCGAGGCGCTCCTGCTGGAGCGTCTCGACGCCAAAAGCCTCTGACCCGGGCCGGCTCTCGGGGGACGCGCGTAGAATCGTGGCATCCAGCCGCCCCCGGCGGCCCGACCCAGGGGAGACCCCATGACCGACACCGCACAGCCTGTCGCCGAGGTCGTCCGCGACCACGGCGTCTCGCTCACCGACGCCGCCGCCGCCAAGGTCAAGAGCCTGCTCGACCAGGAGGGCCGTGACGATCTGCGTCTGCGGGTTGCCGTGCAGCCCGGCGGCTGCTCGGGCCTCATCTACCAGCTCTACTTCGACGAGCGTTACCTCGACGGCGACAAGACCGTCGACTTCGACGGCGTCGAGGTGATCGTCGACGACATGAGCGTGCCGTACCTCGACGGCGCCATGATCGACTTCAAGGACACCATCTCGGAGCAGGGCTTCACGATCGACAACCCCAACGCTGCAGGCAGCTGCGCATGCGGAGACAGCTTCCACTGATCTGAAGGTTTCCGGCCCCATCGTCCGGCGGTTCCTGCGCTGATCAGCGCGGGAAAACCGCCGGACGACGCGTATGTGGACCTGGGTGGTTGGCCTGAATCCGGTGTGACGTTGCCCTAGACTTAGCTGGTCATACCCGCGTCCGGAAAGGTGCACCGTGCGATCAAAACGCCGCCTACGCTGGGCCGCCATCCCGTTGGGAGCAGCCACTGCAGTCACGCTGGCTGCGTGCTCCCCGACGGAGCTGAACGGCTATCTGCCCGGCTTCGAGGACGGCGGCGCTCCGGCGACCGACCGTGTGGAGATGGTCTCCGGACTGTGGACCACTTCCTGGATCGTCCTCCTGGCCGTCGGCCTCGTCACGTGGGGCCTCATGGGGTGGGCCGCCATCGCGTATCGCCGCCGTCGCGGGCAGACCGGCCTGCCGGTGCAGATGCGCTACAACATGCCGATCGAGATCCTGTACACCGTGATCCCGCTGATCCTCGTCGTGGGGTTCTTCGCCTTCACCGCGCGTGACCAGACGATCCTCGAAACGCAGTACGAGGACCCCGACGTTTCGATCACCGCGATCGGCAAGCAGTGGTCGTGGGACTTCCAGTACAACCCCGACGACGGCGACACCGACGAGTCCGTCTGGACGATGGGCGTGCAGGCGAACGCGGACGCGGTGGGCGACATCGACCAGGCCGCGCTTCCGACGCTGTACCTGCCGGTCGACAAGACCGTCAAGATCCAGCTGCAGTCGCGCGATGTCATCCACTCGTTCTGGATCATCGACTTCCTGTACAAGAAGGACATGTACATCGGCAAGGACAACTACTGGTCCTTCACGCCGACCCGCGAAGGAACCTACGCCGGCAAGTGTGCCGAGCTCTGCGGCGAGTACCACTCGATGATGCTCTTCAACGTCGAGGTGGTCAGCGAGGCCGAGTACGAGGAATACCTCGAGACGCTGCGCGCCGCCGGCCAGACCGGTGACATCAACGACGCTTACGATCGCCTGCAGAACCTGCCGGGCAACACGGCCGGCGAGGCCGAGGGAGACCACTGAGATGGCGACGACACTCGAGGGCACGGGACAGGCCCGACCCACCACCCTTCCCCCGCGTCAGGCGGCTCTGATGAGCTCGTCGCGCGTGGAGCAGAAGGGCAACCTGATCGTCAAGTGGATCACCTCCACTGACCACAAGACCATCGGGTACATGTACCTGATCTCGTCGGTGCTGTTCTTCCTGCTCGGCGGCGTGATGGCGCTCATCATCCGCGCCGAGCTGTTCGAGCCGGGCATGCAGGTCGTGCCGACCATGGAGCAGTACAACCAGCTGTTCACGATGCACGGCACGATCATGCTGCTGATGTTCGCGACCCCGCTGTTCGCCGGTTTCGCCAACGCGATCCTGCCGCTGCAGATCGGCGCTCCCGACGTCGCGTTCCCGCGTCTGAACGCGTTCGCGTTCTGGCTCTTCCTCTTCGGCTCGATCATCGCGATCTCCGGCTTCCTCACCCCGCAGGGTGCGGCATCGTTCGGCTGGTTCGCCTACCAGCCCCTGGCCAACGCGAGCTTCTCGCCCGGCGCCGGCGGCAACCTGTGGATGCTGGGCCTGGGCATGAGCGGGTTCGGCACGATCCTCGGTGCGGTGAACTTCATCACCACCATCGTCACGATGCGCGCTCCGGGCATGACGATGTGGCGCATGCCGATCTTCACGTGGAACACGCTCATCACGAGCATCCTGATCCTGATGGCGTTCCCGGTGCTGGCCGCGGCGATCCTGTCGGCGGCGTCGGACCGCATCCTCGGCTCGCACATCTTCGACCCGCAGAACGGCGGGGTGCTCCTCTGGCAGCACCTGTTCTGGTTCTTCGGTCACCCTGAGGTGTACATCATCGCGCTGCCGTTCTTCGGCATCGTGTCGGAGATCTTCCCGGTGTTCAGCCGTAAGCCGATCTTCGGGTACAAGACGCTGGTGTACGCCACGATCGCGATCGCGGCTTTGTCGGTGGCGGTGTGGGCGCACCACATGTATGTCACCGGGGCGGTGCTGCTGCCGTTCTTCGCTCTGATGACGATGCTGATCGCGGTGCCGACAGGGGTGAAGATCTTCAACTGGATCGGCACCATGTGGCGAGGGTCAATCACCTTCGAGACTCCTATGGTGTTCGCTCTCGGGTTCCTGGTGTCGTTCGTGTTCGGTGGGCTGACCGGCGTGATCCTGGCGTCGCCGCCGCTGGACTTCCACCTGTCTGACTCGTACTTCGTGGTGGCGCACTTCCACTACGTGGTGTTCGGCACGGTCGTGTTCGCGATGTTCGCCGGGTTCTACTTCTGGTGGCCGAAGTGGACCGGCCGCATGCTCAACGAGCGCCTCGGCTACGTGCACTTCTGGATGCTGTTCATCGGCTTCCACATGACCTTCCTCGTGCAGCACTGGCTGGGCGTGGACGGCATGGTCCGCCGCTACGCCGACTACTCGGCCGCTGACGGCTGGACCTGGGAGAACCAGATCTCCACAGTCGGTGCGATGATCCTCGGCGCCTCGATGCTGCCGTTCTTCCTCAACGTCTGGATCACGGCGCGCAAGGCTCCGAAGGTGACCGTCAACGACCCGTGGGGTTACGGGGGTTCGCTGGAGTGGGCGACCAGCTGCCCGCCGCCGCGGCACAACTTCACCTCGATCCCGCGCATCCGCAGCGAACGTCCCGCGTTCGACGTCAACCACCCGGAAGCGGCCGTGCCGGTCGGTGTGGGTCCCGCCAAGGACGCGCCCGATGCCCCCGTTGTCGATGTCGCCGAGGGAGAGGTGAAGTAGCGATGAAGACCAATGTCAACCTCTGGTGGCTCCTCGCCGGCTTCTTCTTGCTGGTCGCAATCGTCTACACCTGGTGGAACATCATCGCCTACCCCGAGCTCGCCTGGTACCAGGCGATCGAGTGGGTCGGCACGGTTGCTCTGTTCTTCTCGGTCTTCATGTCCGCGCTGATCGGGTTCTATGTCGGCCGCGTGCACAAGGCCCAGGGCGGTGAGCTGCCCGAGGACATCCTCACGGCGGACATCGACGACGGCGACCCCGAGATGGGTGAGTTCAGCCCGTGGTCGTGGTGGCCGATCGTCCTGGCCTTCTCGGCTGCACTGGCCATGATCGGCTTCGCCGTCGGCACCTTCATGATCCCGATCGGCGTCGCCGTCTTCGTCATCGCCATCGTGGGCTGGGTGTTCGAGTACTACCGCGGGTACTTCGCTCGCTGAGCGCCACGCCATGTCGGCTCGACTGAGAGCCGCCGCCGTCTCGGACGTCGGCGAGTTCCGCACCGTCAACCAGGATGCCGCGTTCGCGGCATCCTGGGGGGCGGGCGTCGCCGACGGAGTCGGCGGGGGACCGGCGGGCGATCTCGCATCCGCGGCGCTCCTTCACCGCCTGGCGGCCGGCGCTCCCGAGATGCGGGATGCAGAGAACCTGGTATCGCGCATCCGCTGGGCGAACTGGGACATCGGCGCGCACACGCGACGAAACCCCGCCCTCGCGGGCATGGCCACGACACTCACCGGGCTGTGGTTCGCGGGCACCGGTGAACTGCTGCTCGCCCACACCGGCGACTCCCGCGCCTACCTGCTGCGGGACGGTCTGCTCACGCGCCAGACGCGCGACGACTCGCTCGTGCAGGCTCTGGTCGACCAGGGTCTCCTCAGCCCGGAGGAAGCCGCTGTGCACCCGCGCCGCAATGTCATCACGGCGTCGCTCAGCGGAGACGACGAAGACACCGTCAGCGTCGCAAGCGTGGACGCGGTGCTCGGGGATCGATGGCTGCTGTGCAGCGACGGGGTGAGCGACTATGTTCCACATGACGAGCTGGAGCGGCTTCTCGCGCTAGCCCCGACCCCCGAACGCGCGGCGGACTGGGTCGTGCGAGTCGCCTTGGATGCCGGCACCCGCGACAACGCGACAGCCGTCGTGTGCGACATCGTCGCGGCAACCGACCGGGTGTCACCCGACGCCCCGGTGTTCGCCGGCGCGGCGGCGGCCCGCTTTCTCGAGGGCCTCGACAGCGCCTGAGTTCGCTCGGCGTGCCTTAGCGCACCACCATGGTGAGCGGATCGAACCGGCGCGCCAGCGGCCCGTCGTCGTCCTGCGTCGGCAGCCCCTCGCGCACCCAGTACTCGTAGCCGCCGATCATCTCCCGCACGGAGTACCCCGCCGCGGCGAAGGCCAGGGCCGCTTTGGCGCCCGCGTTGCATCCGGGTCCCCAGCAGTACACGACGACCGGTGTCGCCCGGTCGATCTCTGCCGTCGCGCGCGCCGGGATCTCGCGGTAGGGCAGGTGCACCGCGCCCGCGACGCGTCCCTGTGCCCACGCCGCGTCGCTGCGCACATCGACGATGGTCAGGGCGGTCCCCGCGCGCTGAGCCTCGTACACGTCGCTCGCGTCGGTCTCGTGGCGCAGCTTCGCGGCGAAGTAGGTCTCGGCATCCGTCATGCCGCCACCGTAGCGCGGCCCTCGTGGCGGTCACATCGGCGGGCGGTCGCAGTGGGGAGGAATCCTGCCATACCCTCCACGGGAGACGAGAAAGGCCCCGGCGCGGAACGCCGGGGCCTTTCTCGTATCGGGACTCAGGAGTCCTTCTTGTCCTTCTTGTCGCCCTCGTCGGGGATGATCACGTTCGACGGACGCACGGCCGTCTCGCTGTTGTGACCGTCGTCGATCGGGTGCAGGGGAGCGTCGGGGACGCCGGCGCGCTCGTGGGCGCCCTGCAGTTCAGCGGCTTCCTCTTCCTGCATGTGCTCGAGCGAGTGGTGCTGGTGCTCCAGCGCCGCGTCGAGCTCGGTCTGCGTGAGCGGCGTGAGGCGGTCCTCGAAGAACCAGCGCGACAGTGCGGAGCGCATGTTCTCGTGCCACGGGATGCGTCCCTTGGCATTGGGGCGCACAACCAGCGGGGCGTTCGTCTCGACATCGACCAGCTTGACGCGCTCGTACTCGTCGACCGGCTGGTGCACCTCGATGTACTCGCCGCCGGGGAGGCGGACGATGCGGCCGGATTCGTAGCCGTGCAGCACGATCTCGCGGTCCTTCTTCTGCAGCGCGAGAGCGATGCGCTTGGCGACGAAGTAGGCGAGGATCGGCCCGACGATGAGCAGTGCCTGCAGGGCGTGGATGACGCCCTCCATCGTCAGATGGAAGTGCGTGGCGATGAGGTCGGACGAAGCCGCAGCCCACAGCACCGCGTAGAAGGTGACACCTGCGGCGCCGATGGCGGTGCGGGTGGCGGCGTTGCGGGGACGCTGGGCGATGTGGTGCTCGCGCTTGTCGCCGGTGATCCACGCCTCGATGAAGGGGTAGATGGCGACGAGCAGGATGAAGATGACCAGCACGCCCAGCGGCAGCAGGATGTTCCACGACCAGGTGCGGTCGAGGAAGACCGACTCCAGGTGCGGGGGCACCAGACGCAGAGCGCCGTCGGCGAAGCCGATGTACCAGTCAGGCTGAGTACCGGCCGAGACGGGGGACGGGTCGTACGGGCCGTAGTTCCACACCGGGTTGATGGTGAACAGCGACGCGATCAGCACGATCACACCGAACGTGATGAAGAAGAAGCCGCCCATCTTCGACATGTAGACCGGCACCATCGGGTATCCCACGACGTTGCTGTTCGTGCGGCCGGGGCCGGCGAACTGCGTGTGCTTGTTCACGATCATGAGCATGAGGTGAAGCGCCAGGAGCGCCACGAGGATCGCCGGCAGCAGCAGGATGTGCAGCGTGTACAGGCGGCCGACGATGTCGACTCCCGGGAACTCGCCGCCGAAGAGCAGGAATGACGTCCAGGTGCCGATCAGCGGAATGCCCTTGACCATGCCGTCGATGATGCGCAGACCGTTGCCCGAGAGCAGGTCGTCGGGGAGCGAGTAGCCGGTGAAGCCCTCACCCATCGCGAGGACGAACAGCACGAAGCCGATCACCCAGTTGAGCTCGCGCGGCTTGCGGAACGCGCCGGTGAAGAAGACGCGCAGCATGTGCACGCCGATGCCGGCGACGAACACGAGCGCTGCCCAGTGGTGGATCTGGCGCACCAGCAGACCACCGCGGATGTCGAACGAGATCCGCAGTGTGGATTCCATGGCCGCCGACATCGGGATGCCGCGCATCGCCTCGTAGGCGCCGTAGTAGTGCGTCTCGACCATCGACGCCTGGAAGAAGAACGTCAGGAACGTGCCGGACAGGAGCACGACGACGAAGCTCCACAGGGCGATCTCGCCGAGCATGAACGACCAGTGGTCGGGGAAGATCTTGCGACCGAGCTCCTTGACGAGGCCCGAGATGCTCGTGCGCTCGTCGAGGTAGTTCGCCGCACCCGCGACGAAACGGCCGCCGAGCGGCTTCTCGTCGGAGTTCTTCGACCTCTCGGTCGTTTCCTCAGTGACAGTTGCGGTGCTCAATGACGCTCCCAGAAGCTCGGGCCGACCGGCTCGGTGAAGTCGCTGCGTGCGATGAGGTAGCCCTCATCGTCGACGGTGATCGGCAGCTGCGGCAGCGGGCGCGCGGCGGGGCCGAAGATGACGGCCGCGCCGTCGGTGACGTCGAACTGCGACTGGTGACAGGGGCACAGCAGGTGGTGGGTCTGCTGCTCGTACAGGGCGACGGGGCAGCCGACGTGCGTGCAGACCTTGGAGTACGCGACGATGCCGTCGTACGACCAGTCCTTGCGCTCCTCGGTCTCTTTGAGCTGCTCGGGGAGCATGCGCACGGCAAGGACGATCGCCTTGGCCTTCTCTTCGAGGTAGCCGTCATGGTGGCTCAGGGACGCGAGCGACTCGGGGATCACCTGCACGACCGATCCCAGCGTCAGGTCGGCGGCACGGATCGGCAGACCGCTGGGGTCGTGCGCCAGACGCTCGCCTTCCTTCCACATGGTGTGGCTGAGCAGGTACACCGGGTCGCCGGCGTGGGGGTGCTCGGGAGTGTTCTCGGGCGCCAGGCCGCGGAAGAGCGTGATGCCGGGGACGACGGATGCCACGACGGCGGCGATCAGCGAGTTGCGGATCATCGTGCGACGACCGAAACCGGACTCCTCGTTGGCCTCACGGAAGACATCGACGGCGGCTTCGCGCGTCGTGTCGCGGCCGCGGGTGGCGTGACGCGGCTCGGTGAACTCCTTGTCGGACATGATCGCCTTGGACCAGTGGATCGCACCGATGCCGATGGCCAGCAGCGCGAGCCCGATGCCGAGTCCGATGAAGAGGTTGTTGTTGCGGATGTCGATGAGCGACCCGCTCTCGATCGGGAAGATCATGTAGGCGGCGACCGCCCAGATGCTCCCGGCGAGGGAAAGGTAGAACAGGGTGTACACCGTGCGCTCGGCCCGCTTCATCGCGGCGGGATCCTTGTCGGTGATGCGTGCGCGGTGCGGCGGCAGGCCGGGGTTGTGCACGGGGTCGGATACCGCGACCGCGAGCCCCGGGGAAGGCTTCCAGGAAGCCCTCTCGTGCTCGAGCGCGTCGTCCTCGTGTGTCATGGTGCTCCTCGTGCGTTCCGTGATGCTGTGTCAGTGATCGATCAGTTCGACTTCGCCGTGATCCACACGGTGAGTGCGATCAAACCGCCGATACCGAAGATCCAGATGAAGAGACCCTCCGACACGGGGCCGAGCGAGCCGAGGGTGAAACCGCCGGGAGACGGGTTCTCCTGCATGTACAGCAGCGACGAGATGATGTCGCGCTTCTCGTCCGTGGTGAGCGTCAGGTCGTTGAAGACGGGCATGTTCTGCGGGCCGGTCACCATCGCGGCGTAGATGTGCAGCGCGCTGGTGTCCGTGATGGGGGGCGCGTACTTGCCCTCGGTGAGGGCGCCACCGGCCGCAGCGACGTTGTGGCACATCGCGCAGTTGATGCGGAAGAGCTCCGCGCCCGCCGAGACATCGCCTTCGCCGTCGAGGACGCGCGCGTCGGGGTAGCTCGGGCCGGGGGCGACGGACTGCGTGAACGCCGCGATCGCCTCGATCTGCTCCTGCGTGAACTGCACCGGCTTCTGCGGAGCCTGCGGGCCCTGCATCTGCAGCGGCATGCGGCCCGTGGCCATCTGGAACTCGACCGAGAGTTCGCCGACGCCGTACAGCGACGGGCCGTTCGCGGAGCCCTGGAGGTCCAGTCCGTGACAGGTGGCGCAGTTGGCCTGGAACAGCTTCTTGCCGTCTTCGACCGTGAGTGCAGAGGAAACCGTCTGCGGCTCAGAGGCGGCCACGGCAGCGGATGCTCCCGCGTAGACGCCGCCGGTGACGAGAAGGCCGATGCCGATGAGGGCGGCGGCGGCCCAGGGGCTGCGGCGGCCGTTCGAGCGGCGAGGGGTGTGTCGTGCCATGGGCTTTTTCAGCTCGCTCTCAGCTCGCGAAGGGCAGCAGGTAGATGACGGCGAACAGGACGATCCACACGACGTCGACGAAGTGCCAGTAGTAGGACACGACGATCGCGGTGGTCATCTCCTTGCGCCCGAAGTTCTTGACCGCGTAGGCGCGGCCGATGACCATCAGGAAGGCGATCAGGCCGCCGGTGACGTGCAGCGCGTGGAAGCCGGTCGTGATGTAGAAGGCCGACGCGTACGCGTCTGCGGAGATCGGCAGGCCTTCGGCGACGAGGGTCGCGTACTCCCAGATCTGGCCGGAGACGAACACCGCACCCATGATGAAGGTGAGGAAGAACCACTCGGTCATGCCCCACTTGCGGACGTTCCAGAAGCTGCCGGTGCGGTAGGACTGGAAGCGCTCGGCGGCGAAGACGCCGGCCTGGCAGGTGAAGGACGACAGCACGAGGATGAAGGTGTTGATCGCAGCGAACGGCACGTTCAAGATCTCCGACCGCGCCGCGAACAGCTCCGGGGAGGTGCTGCGCAGCGTGAAGAAGATCGCGAAAAGGCCCGCGAAGAACATGACCTCGCTGCCGAGCCAGACAATGGTGCCGACGGCGACCGGGTCGGGTCGCTTGACCGACCGCATGGCCTGGGGATAGGTCGTTGGAGAGCTCGTCACACATTCATTATGGCTGAAAGTCGGCCCTAAGTTTCCCATCGGACGGCTGGTGATCGGCTGGGTGAAGTGAGTCCGCCCTCAGAGCGCGCTGAGAATTCGCTGATCGGCCCCCGATAGGATCGATCCCCATGGCGGAGCTCTACTCGTGGCCCGAAATCCTCACCACTCTTCTCGATGCGCGTGATCTCAGCGTGTCGGAGTCGACCTGGGCGATGCGGCAGGTGATGACGGGCGCCGCCACGCCTTCGCAGTTGGCCGGATTCCTCGTCGCCCTCCGGGCGAAGGGAGAGACGATCGACGAGATCGTCGGGTTCCGCGACGCGATCCTCGAAGCGGCCGTTCCGCTGCCCGTGCCGTCGCAGGTGCTCGACATCGTCGGGACCGGCGGTGACCGCTTCGGCACGGTCAACGTGTCGACGATGTCCGCGATCGTCGCCGCGGCATCGGGTGTTCCGGTCGTCAAGCACGGGAACAAGGCGGCCAGCTCGAAGTCCGGCTCTTCGGACGTGCTGCGCGCGCTCGGCGTGGATCTGTCGCTGTCACCCGATGCCGTCGCGCAGACGCTGGCGCGGACGGGCATCACGTTCGCCTTCGCGTCGGCGTTCCACCCCGGTTTCCGGCACGCCGGCGCCACACGCGGCGAGCTCGGCGTGCCGACCGTCTTCAATTTCCTCGGCCCCCTCTGCAACCCGGCCCGAGCGGAGGCGAATGCCGTGGGCGTGGCACAGCTCGATCGCGTCCCGCTCATCACCGGAGTGTTCCGCACCCGCGGCGCGACCGCCCTGGTCTTCCGCGGCGACGACGGGCTCGACGAGCTGACCACCACCGGTCACAGCCGGCTCTGGGAGATCAGCCTGGGCGACGTCCACGAGCACGACCTGGACCCGCGCGATCTCGGCATCCCGCTGGCAGACATCGACGACCTGCTGGGTGGGGAGCCCGACCACAACGCCGCTGTGGTGCGCAGGGTGCTCGACGGTGAGCCGGGGCCGGTGCGCGACATCGTGCTGCTGAACACCGCCGCCGGCATCGTGTCCTACCGGCTCTCGCTGGACCCCGCCCAGTCGCAGCGTCCGATCCTCGAGCGACTGGCCGAAGGGAAGGATGCCGCGGCAGCCGCGATCGACGACGGCTCCGCCGCCGCCACACTGGTTTCGTGGGTGGAGACGACCCAGCAGCTCGGCGGCTGAGCACTGAGGCGTTTCTTATTCACGGCGTTGGTGTGTCGGGCCGGGCGCTGCCCCCGCTAGGTTGAGGGAACACCCCGATCACAAGGAGCACCCCCGCATGTCGGAAGCACCGGCCACCACGGCCGACACCATCGAATCGCCCACCCGCAAGGTCGGCCTGATCAAGGCCGCCGGCATCATCGGCATCCTGGGCGGTGTGGCACTGATCATCGTCGGCATCGTCGTCTGGGTCATGGTCTCCTCGCAGCTGCGCGCCGAGAACATCACCGTCCCCGATGACGCGATGGCCTTCCAGGGTCAGACGGTCGCCGGTCCCTTCACCGCATTCGTGCAGGCGGACATCATCCAGCAGCACGCCCTGCACTCCTCGGACGGCAAGACGTACGCCGAGCTCGACAAGGAAGACCCGGTGCGGGCCACGATGATGAACGCGTCGTTCCTGCGGGCATCGCTGTTCACCTCGGTCGTGTCGTTCGGCGTCGCTGCCTTCGCCATGGGCATGGGTGTGCTGTCGATCATCTTCGGCTGGGCGATCCATCGCCTCGCCTCGATCCCGGTCGTCGTGAAGCGGTCAACGCTCACCACCTCCTGACTTCTCGGACCATACGGGCCCGCACCGCCTCGGTGCGGGCCCGTACTCTGTCGCCATGCATCCCCACGAGGCACTCAGCGAGATCGCCGGCCTGCTCGAACGAGAGCGGGCCTCGCGCTATCGGTCCAAGGCGTTTCGCGCGGCGGCCGCCGCGATCGAGGGTCTCGATGAGGCGGCACTGCGGGATTCCGCCGCATTGCGGCGACGCAAGGGGATCGGGGACTCGACCTTCGCCGTCATCCAGCAGGCGCTGGCGGGCGAGGTGCCGACCTACCTCGTCGAGCTGCGGGAGAGCGCCGGGGTCGCGCCGGTCGGCTCCGACCTGCGCGCACGCCTGCGGGGAGACCTGCACAGCCACTCCGACTGGTCCGACGGCCTCACCTCGATCGACCTCATCGTGCAGGCTGCCCGCGCGCTCGGTCACGAGTACCTCGCCCTCACCGACCACTCACCCCGGCTGCGTGTCGCCAACGGGCTCTCACCCGAGCGGCTGCGCGAGCAGCTGGCGCTGCTTCCGCAGTTCAGCGGCGACGGGTTCACGCTGCTGAGCGGGATCGAGGTCGACATCCTCGATCAGGGCGGGCTGGACCAGCAGGAGGACCTGCTGGCCGAGCTCGACGTCGTGGTCGCGTCGGCGCACTCGAAGCTGCGCATGGAGCGCGGCCCGATGACCCGGCGCCTCGTGGCGGCGGTCGGCAACCCGCACGTCGACGTGCTCGGGCACGTGACCGGCCGACTCGTCGAGGGGTCGCGGGGGACGCGTCCGCCGTCACTGTTCGACGCAGCGACGGTCTTCGCCGCGTGCGCGGAGAACCAGGTCGCCGTCGAGATCAACTCGCGCCCCGAGCGGCAGGACCCGCCCGACGAGCTCATCGCCATCGCGTTGGAGGCGGGATGCCTCTTCTCGATCGACTCCGACGCTCACGCCCCGGGGCAGCTGTCGCTCATCGACCACGGGGCCGCGCGTGCCGAGCGTGCCGGCGTGCCCGCCGACCGGATCGTGACCACCTGGCCCCTCGACCGTCTGCGCGAGTGGACGGGCCGCCGGCGCTGAGCCGGCCGCCAGCGGCGTCACGGGGGAAACACTTTTCCGGCGAGACACCATTCGCCCGCCGAGACACCACGCGTGGCGGTGGGTCTCGGTCGGAAAGTGGTTTCTCAGTCGCGGGTGGCCAGCGCGTCCAGCGCCCGCTTCATCGAGGTGCCGAGTCCCCAGTGCTCGGCGAACGCCTCGGCGGCGTCGCGGGTGGCGGCATCCGGTGCGTGCAGCCGGGACTCCGGCGCGGCGATGTCGAGGTCGGTGACCACCCCCACCACCGTCGGGGCGACGTCGAGGTAGTCGGCGGCGCCGAGGATGCGGCTGGCGACCGTGGCGGACATCCCGTCGCCGGACGCGGCGGCGGCACGGATGCCGTCGAGGTCACCGTGGGCCGCGAGCAGGGTCGCCGCCGTCTTGTCGCCGATCCCGGCGACCCCCGGCAATCCGTCGGACGCGTCACCGCGCAGCGTGGCGTAGTCGGCGTACTGCGTGGGCAGGATGCGGTACTTCGACACGACGGTGGCGTCAGTGACGACCTCGAGGTTGCTCATGCCGCGGGCGGTGTAGATCACCCGCACGTCGCGGGCGTCATCGACGAGCTGGAAGAGGTCGCGGTCGCCGGTGACGATGTCGACGGGCATGGTCGCGCGGGTCGCGAGGGTGCCGATGACGTCGTCGGCCTCGTGGTCGGCACGCCCGACCACCGGGATGCCGAGCAGCGCGAGGGCCTCGCGGATCACCGGGATCTGCGCCTCGAGCGGGTCGGGGACCTGCTCGACGTCGGGCGCGCCCGGCACGACCTCCGCGACGCGGTGCGTCTTGTACGTCGGAATGAGGTCGACGCGCCACTGCGGGCGCCAGTCGTCGTCCCAGCAGGCGACCATGTCGGTCGGCTCGTAGGTCGTCGTCAGCTTCGCGATCATGTCGAGCAGCCCGCGGACGGCGTTGACGGGCGTGCCGTCGGGGGCGCGCACCTTGTCGGGCACCCCGTAGAACGCCCGGAAGTACAGGGATGCGGTGTCGAGGAGAAGCAGCTTTTCTGAGCGGGAGGACACGTCGACAGGCTACTGTCGGCCGCGTCGCCCTCGATACAGTTGCGGAATGTCTGCGACATCGACCAGCATCCGTGGCGCGCTCGGCTTGACGGTTCTCTACGTGTTCGCTGCCGCCGCTGGTGCGACGATCCTGATCATGCAGGTCGTCAAGGGCGATGGCAGTTTCGGGATCCTCGCGGGGGCTGGGGTGCTCATCGCGTTCGGTGCCCTCGCCGTCGCATCAGGGCGGAACGCGCTGCGGATGCGGCGAGGAGCGGCGAGCCAGGTCGGGTCGGTACCGGCGGCGACGCCGTAGCACGAGACGTGCTGCGGTACGCCGACGCCGTGTCGGGCAGCATGAGGCGGTCGGTCACGCGGTGACCCTCAGCACCCGGGACCTCTCGGGTCCTCGAGGCAGGTGCGGTCCACGAGCGCCGTGTGCACCTCGACGACTCGCACGGCGTATCCGCCCGCCGTCGCGTCGACGAACCCGGGCACCTCGCGCCACGAGCCGGTGCCGAAATCGACGGATGCCGCGTAGCGCACGGTGACCGAGGCGGCGTAGTCGCCCCGCTCGCCGTAGGCGTGACTGGTGGCGGTGGGGGTGAACTGCGCCTGCCCGAGCGTCGGCCAGCTGGCGCCACCGGTCGAGGAGGTGCGGCTGGAGCCGTCGCCGTAGTGGAACACGAACGCGGCGGGCACGAAGCGCACGACCACCGGGTAGTCGAACAGCTCGCCCGCGATGTGCTGCTCCGTCGCCGCGGCGACGAAGTTGGCCGGCATGCCGCGCACTGCGACGCCGTCGGGTTCCGCCGTGAACGACGGGCGCGCCGGCGTGAACGCCGCGAGGTCGCTGATCGTGACCTCCGGGGGAGTCCACACCTGGTAGCCGCCGCGGCACCCGACGACCGTGTTGCACACCGGGGCGGGTCCCGGCGCCGGAACCTCGGGACGGACCGCGCCGCCCTGGTTCCCGCCGCCGCCACCACCTCCGCCGCCGCCCGCCGTGTAGTCGGCGCCGATTTCGACCGACGATCCGGTGTTGCGCGTGCAGGCGTCGATCAGATTGCTAGCGCTGTCACAGACGCCGGCAGGGGAGGGCCCGGCAGCGAGGAAGCCGGCGAGCAGTATTGCGGCTAGCACGATAACGTCACCGCCGCTTCGATGGCCTCTAGCGCCAGCATCGTCCTTGTGGACTCGCTGGGGCTGAGCGTCACTCGTAGTGACTGAACCGGAGGCCGATCCCGTGCAACTACGGAATCTCCAGCAGGGTTCAGAACGTCGACATCGCTGATCACGTAGCAGGCTTCGATTACGGTCTGCGCGGAGGGGCCATCCGCGAACTCTGCAAGCACGACTTGAGCGACCGAGGCTGTTCCCCTGATCTCGTACCCCTCTGCATGCCACTCACTGAACGAGGTGCGATCGCTCGCATTCAGCTCCCCCGTGGTCCACGCGTAGACCGCCTCGAATGTGTCGGGGTCGCTGAGGTCCACCTGGTTCAGCGCATCGACGTAGGCGCGGTAGGTTTCCTCGGCCGCGGCGAAGGCCTCCGCCTCCGAGGCGAACCCGGTCGCTGTGGGGGTGGGAGCCGGTTCGGGCTCCGCGACGCAGCCGGTCAGAGCCAGCACGAGCAGGACCGAGGCGACTGCCCCGACCGCGCCATGTGCCTTCATGCGCACACGCTACCGCGCAGCGCTCGCACGGCATCCGGTTATCCACAGCGGCGCCACAGTGACGCGACAGCGACGAGCAGACGCCGCGGATCACCCGCGCGCGACCACCCCGCGCAGCCCGTCGCCGATCACGGCCGACAACCGGTCCAGGCCGATGACGCCGGCCGCGATGACCGCGATCGCTGCGACGACCTGGGCCATGCCGAGCACGGCCCCGCCCAGCCCGAGCACGTCGATGTTGAGGAAGGGGTAGGGAAAGCGGTCCGCGATCGTCGGAAAGGCGATCGCGCGGGAGAGTGTGACGACGGCGTATGCGGCGGGGTAGATCAGCCAGAGCAGGCCATCGCGCCACCGCACCGCCCGGCGGGGGCCGAACAGCAGCCAGTCCACCAGCACCATGCCCGGAACGACGTAGTGCAAGAGGAACAGTGACTGGTTCGCCAGCGCCTGCGCGGGATCTGCGTCCATGAGCCCGGGCAGCGGACTCGCTCCCTCGTTGAGCAGCACGTGGGAGACGAGGGCGGTCGTGAGGATCCATGTCGTCACGGCGCCTCTCAGCCGGGGTGCGGGAGCGTCCGGGATGCCGCGGCGCACCATCCAGTACAGCGCGCCGGCGTAGTAGGCGAAGACGATGACGTTGCTCTGCACCGTGAAGTAGACGAGCCGGTGGTTGCCGCTGGACAGCCCCAGCAGGCACACCGCGACGATCGCGACGCGCCACCAGAGCTGTGCGGTGCCCCAGGAGCGTGCACGGGGCGCTGCGGTCACGGTGTTCCTCTCGTCTGCCTGCCACGATCGTGCGCCTGAACGCTAGGCGGCAGCCGTCGCGGTGTCAAAGCGGTGCGAGACTGACAGCACCATGCGTGACCACGACCCCTGCCCGTGCGGAAGCGAGGCCACCTTCGGGGAGTGCTGCGGACGCCACCTCGCCGGAGTGCCGGCGCCGACTCCCGAGGCACTCATGCGCTCGCGGTACACGGCCTTCGTCGTGGGCGACACCGCGTACCTCGAGCAGACCTGGCACCCCGGCACCCGGCCGGAGCACCTGGACCTCGACCCCGACCTGCGCTGGCGGGGCCTGGAGGTCGTCACCGCGGAGACCGGCGAGAAGCGCGGCTACGTGGAGTTCCGTGCGCACTGGAGCGAGGGCCCGAGCCGCGGGGTGCTGCACGAGCGCAGCCGCTTCGTCCGGCAGAGCGGGCGCTGGTGGTATCTCGACGGCGTGATCGACCCACCGGTCACAGCGGAGCCGTGATTGCTTCGTGTACGCGGCGCAGGTCCACCAGGATCGATCCGATCAGCATCCAGTTCGTCGACGACGGCGTCTGGATCCGAAGGGGGCGGGTGAGGGCCGGCTCCTCGTCTTCGGCGAGCTCACCCGGCGTGCTCGTCAGCAGCCGCAGGTCGTGTGCCGCTCGGTGCAGCTGCTCTGCGATCGCGGGCGCGGACGGCTCATCGACGAGCCCGCTGCCGCCGTACTCGCGCACCGCGCGGGTGATGCCGATCACCTGCGTGACGATGCCGGAGAAGCGCTCGAGCAGCTCGCGCAGATGGTCGATCTGCGGACGGAAGTGGGGCGCGCGCGGGTTGAGGGCGAGCGCGTCGGTCGAGGTGGACAGAGCGCTCTCCGCGGCATCCCGCATGGGGCGCAGCAGCCGCGCCGTCAGCAGCATCTCCTCCAGCTCGGCCGTGGTGCGCGGTGACGTGAAAGCGTCCGCGAGACGGTCCAGTGTCGCGGCGGTCTCAAGCCCCAGGGCGTCCACGCGGTCGAGCGCCTGGGTGGCGTGCACCGGCGGCGCCAGCAGCACGCTCACCGCCAGACCCAGAGCCGCGCCGATGATCGTCTCGACGACCCGCGCTCCCGCGTAGCCGGGCGTCGAGACCCCCAGCGCGAGGACCAGCACCGAGCTGATGACGGTCTGGTTGCTGACCCCCGGCGTCATGCGCAGCACCCAGCCGAACACGAGCGAGGTCACGACGGCCGCCGGCACGACCCAGGCCTGGGTGCCGAACGCCAGCCCCAGGGCCGAACCGATCGCGACGCCCGCGATGACCCCGACCGTACGCTCGATCGCCTTGGCCGCGGACTGGTTCGGGCTCGGCTGCACCACCAGCAGCGCCGCGATCGCCGCGAACACCGGAGGCGGACCTCCGAGCAAGGCGCCGGCGACCACCCACGCGAGCACGGTGGCCAGCGCCGACTTGGCCACCTGCAGCAGGGGGAGTCGGCGATCGGCGCGGATGGCGGCGGTCAGGGCCATGTGATCAACGCTAGGCCGTGCCCCCACGCCGCGTCAGTGCTCGGGCCGGGCAAAGCCGTCAGCGCTGCAGCACTTCGTCAAGGGAGAGGTCGGGGAGGGCGACCGTGACCTGCGTGCCCCACGGATCCACGGCGCGCACCGACCGGCCGTCGCCGTCGTAGGCGATGCCGTGGTCGCGCAGGCGCGCACCCAGGGCATCGAGCTCCTCGCGGCGGGGCACGGTGATCGAGATATCGCCCAGGCCCAGCGCCGCGGCGCGAGGACCGGCGCCGCGGCTGTTCCACGTGTTCATCGCGATGTGGTGGTGGTACCCGCCGGCGGCGGCGAAGAGCGCCCCGGGATAGGCGCTCTGGGTGGCCTCGAACCCGAGCGCGTCGAGGTAGAAGGCGCGGGCCGTGGGGATGTCCCCGACCTGCAGGTGCACGTGGCCGACGGCGCCGGCACGGGAGGGACCGGCATCCAGCGCCTCCTGCGTGAGGTGGCGGCGGAGGTACTCGTTCGGATCGAGGGCGAGTACGTCCATCTGGATCTGACCGGCCACGTGCACCCATTCGGCGCGGTCCCGGTCGGTGTACAGCTCGACGCCGTTGCCCTCGGGGTCGGTGAAGTAGAACGCCTCGCTCACCAGATGGTCCGCCGAGCCGCTGAAGCGACTGAGGGGGTGCTGCGCGGCGCGGTACACCGTCGCCGCCAGCGCTTCGGCCTCATCGAAGAGGAATGCGGTGTGATACAGGCCCGCCTCGCGCGCGGCCGCCTGCGGCAGATCCGGGGTGTGGACGAGCCGCACGAGCGGGGTGGATCCGCGGCCGAGCACCCGGTGCACCTCGCGCCCGCGCGCCTTCTCCTCGAGGGGCTCCATCGCGAAGGCATGGGTGTAATACCCGCTCATCGCCTCGAGGTCCGCGACGCGCAGGGTCACCGCGCCCATTGCCGCATCGGGGTGCAGCACCCGGTCGTGTGTTGCCGTGCTCATGGGATCTCCTGCAGTGGGGGGTTGAGGGTCGGGTCAGCCGGTCAAACCGCCTCGACGCCCGCGGCATTCCCGCGAGGCGGCACTGACAGCCTCTCCCCGCCCCTCGCGCGGGATGTCATAGTGGCGCGGTTTACAATCGATGGTTGTCCAACACACAGAAGGAGATCGGATGCCGGCCCGTCAGAGCGCGATGCATGCGCTGTTCCGCCGCAAGCCGATCACCCCGCAGAACGAGGACGACTCCGGCACCGGGCTCGTCCGACGCCTGGGCACCTTCCAGCTGGCCATGCTCGGTGTCGGCGCCACGATCGGCACGGGCGTCTTCTTCGTCATGCACGAGTCGGTGCCGCTGGCCGGCCCCGCCGTGCTGCTCTCGTTCGTCATCGCCGCGATCGCCGCTGGCCTGTCGGCCGTCTGCTACGCCGAGATGGCCTCCGCCGTGCCGATTTCGGGATCGACGTACTCCTATGCCTATGTGACCCTCGGCGAGATCGTCGCGATGGGGGTCGCCGCCTGCCTCATGCTCGAGTACGGCGTCTCGGCCGCGGCGGTGTCGTCGGGCTGGAGCGGGTACCTGGACCACCTGCTGGCCGCGGTGTTCGGCTGGCACCTGCCGCCCGAACTCATGGCGGGACCGCTCGAGGGCGGCATCGTGAACCTGCCGGCCGTCGTGCTCGTGGCCATGTGCGCGGTCCTGCTCGTGCGGGGCACGCGCGAATCCGCCGTCGTCAACACGATCATGGTCGTCATCAAGGTGGCGGTGCTGCTGATGTTCGCCGCGATCGCCATCACCGCCTTCCGCGTGGACAACTTCGCCGAGTTCGCCCCGCACGGGGCGGCGGGGGTGACTGCGGCGGCCGGCACCATCTTCTTCACCTTCATCGGGCTGGATGCCGTGTCGACGGCGGGCGACGAGGTCCGCGACCCGCAGCGCTCGCTGCCGCGTGCGATCCTCATCGCGCTCGCCGTGGTCGTCTCGGTCTATCTGCTCGTCGCGGTGGCCGCCGTCGGCGCACAGACGTGGGGCGACTTCAGCGATCCCGCCCAGCAGAGCGCCGGGCTGGCGGTCATCCTCGCCGACGTGCTGGGCGCATCGTGGCCGGCGACGCTGCTGGCGGCCGGCGCCGTCGTGTCGATCTTCTCCGTCACGCTGGTGATCCTCTTCGGCCAGACCCGCATCCTCTACACGATCGGCCGCGACGGGCTCATCCCGAAGGCGTTCGCGCGGGTGGACCCGCGCACGCGCACCCCCGTCTTCTCCACGGTCGTGGTGTCGGCGGCAGTGGCGGTGCTCGCGGGTCTCGTGCCGCTCACGAGCCTGTGGGACCTGGTCTCGATGGGGACTCTGGTCGCCTTCATCGTGGTCTCGGTCGGCGTCATGGTGCTGCGTCGCACCCGGCCCGACCTGCCGCGAGCGTTCCGGGTGCCCGGATACCCCGTCACGCCGGTGCTCTCGATCCTCGCGTGCCTGTACCTCATCGCCGGCCTCGGATGGTCGACGTACATCTGGTTCGCCGCGTGGGTCGCGGTCGTGCTGGCGTTCTACCTGCTGTGGAGCAGACATCACAGCGTGTTGGCCGTGCCCGCTGCCGATGCCGCCGCGACGCCGGAATCGCAGGACGTTCCGGCCCCATGAGGGGCGTGGCGCGCTAGCGTGGAGAGCTCGCTTCCCACAAGGAGTTCCCCATGGCACGCACCCTGATCATCGGCGGACACGGCAAGGTCGCCCTGCAGCTCGAGCCGATCCTCGCCGAGCGCGGCGACACCGTGACCGCGGTCATCCGCAATCCCGACCACGAAGCCGACGTCGCCGCCACCGGCGCGCAGGCGGTTGTGACCGACGTGACGTCGCTCGACCGCGACCAGCTCACCAACCTCGTCTCCGGCAACGACGTCGTGGTGTGGGCGGCGGGTGCGGGCGGCGGCTCGCCCGAGCGCACCTACGCCGTCGACCGCGATGCCGCGATCCGTGCGATCGACGCCGCCGCGGCGGCCGGAGTGCCCCGCTTCGTGATGGTCTCGTGGATCGGCTCACGCGCCGACCACGGTGTCTCTCCCGACGACGCCTTCTTCGCCTACGCCGACGCGAAGTGGGCCGCCGACGAGCACTTGCAGGCCAGCGGTCTGGACTGGACGATCGTCGCCCCAGGCACCCTCACGCAGGACCCGCCCACCGGCCGCATCTCCCTCGATCCCGAAGGCGACGGCGCGGTGTCGCGCGCCGACGTCGCCGCGGTCATCGCGGCATCCCTCCTCGAACCGGCCACCGTCGGGCGCACCGTGCGCTTCGGCAACGGCGACGTGCCGATAGCCGACGCGCTGCGGGGACTGTGACCGACCGCGCCGCGGCGCTGCGCTCGCTGGCCGGCGAGCTCGAGCGCCGTCGACGGGAGGTCGATCTGCGCATCGCGCGGTTCGACCAGGACGACGCGTCGCTGCGCCGCGACCGCGCGGACGGCACCGCCGACGATGAGCATGACCCGGAAGGCTCGACGCTCAGCGGGGAGTGGACGCAGGTGCAGGCGCTGCGCCGGGCCGCGCTGGCGGAGCGGGCCGAGCTCGAGGCCGCGCGCGAGCGCGTGGCGCAGGGCACGTACGGCGTATGCGTGACGTGCGGGGCGGAGATCCCGGTGGCGCGGCTGCAAGCCCGGCCGGCCGCAGACCGCTGCGTGGTCTGCGCGGCAGCCGCGCAGGGCTGACGGGGCCCGGGAACCTCGCGGTTCGACGCCGTTCTCTGGTATCCTGAAGTGTCATTCGTGTGGCCGCCGTATCGGTGGCTGCACGTGGCATCGCATCACACAATCCGCTTCGCCTCTTACCGAGGTTCCGTTCGCCCTGGCGTGCGCGGCCCTGTTCGAGGCCCGATACCCCAACCCAACAAGGACAACCCACTACATGACTACCGCAACGACCGCCCCGGCCACCAAGCAGGTCGCGATCAACGACATCGGATCTGCCGAGGACTTCCTGGCCGCGGTCGAGAAGACTCTGAAGTTCTTCAACGACGGCGACCTCATCGAAGGCACCGTGGTGAAGATCGACCGCGACGAGGTGCTCCTCGACGTCGGGTACAAGACCGAGGGCGTCATCCCCTCGCGCGAGCTCTCCATCAAGCACGACGTCGACCCCAACGAGGTCGTCAAGGTCGGCGACGAGGTTGAAGCCCTGGTTCTCCAGAAGGAGGACAAGGAAGGCCGCCTCATCCTGTCCAAGAAGCGTGCGCAGTACGAGCGCGCCTGGGGCGATGTGGAGAAGATCAAGGACACCGACGGTGTCGTCACCGGTCAGGTGATCGAGGTCGTCAAGGGCGGTCTCATCGTCGACATCGGGCTGCGCGGCTTCCTGCCGGCCTCGCTGATCGAGCTGCGTCGTGTCCGTGACCTGACGCCGTACCTGGGTCAGGAGATCGAGGCGAAGATCCTCGAGCTCGACAAGAACCGCAACAACGTCGTGCTGTCGCGCCGCGCCCTGCTCGAGCAGACGCAGTCCGAGTCGCGCACCACGTTCCTCAACAACCTGCACAAGGGCCAGGTCCGCAAGGGCACGGTCTCGTCGATCGTCAACTTCGGTGCGTTCGTCGACCTGGGCGGCGTGGACGGCCTCGTGCACGTCTCCGAGCTCTCGTGGAAGCACATCGAGCACGCCTCCGAGGTCGTCGAGGTCGGCCAGGAAGTCACCGTCGAGATCCTCGAGGTGGACCTGGACCGCGAGCGCGTCTCGCTGTCGCTCAAGGCGACGCAGGAGGACCCGTGGCAGGTCTTCGCCCGTACCCACGCGATCGGTCAGGTCGCTCCGGGCAAGGTCACCAAGCTGGTCCCCTTCGGTGCGTTCGTCCGCGTCGCCGACGGCATCGAGGGCCTCGTGCACATCTCGGAGCTGTCCGGCAAGCACGTCGAGCTGGCCGAGCAGGTCGTGTCGGTCGGTGAAGAGGTCTTCGTGAAGATCATCGACATCGACCTCGAGCGTCGTCGCATCTCGCTGTCGCTCAAGCAGGCCAACGAGTCGGTCGACCCCAACGGCACCGAGTTCGACCCCGCCCTCTACGGCATGGTCACGGAGTACGACGAGAACGGGGAGTACAAGTACCCCGAGGGCTTCGACGCTGAGACCAACCAGTGGAAGGAAGGCTTCGACGAGCAGCGTCTGGCCTGGGAGGCCGAGTACGCCGCCGCTCAGGGTCGCTGGGAGGCTCACAAGGCCGCCGTCGCCAAGGCCCTCGAGGCCGAGGCTGCCGCCGGTGTCGACGCGGGTGCGGGAACGTACTCGTCCGACAGCGGTTCTGCCGGCACGCTGGCCGACGACGAGGCTCTCGCCGCCCTGCGGGAGAAGCTCTCGGGTCGTTGATCCATCACGAAGGGCCGTCACTGTTCTCAGTGGCGGCCCTTCGTCGTTCCACGGCGCCACCAGGTCGGTGTCTGGCATGCTCGTGACATGCCGCTCATCGCACTCACCGGGGGAATCGCCTCGGGCAAGTCAACGATCGCCCGACGCCTGGCCGACCATGGAGCGATCGTGGTGGATGCCGATCGCATCGTCCGCGACGTCCAGGCGCCCGGCTCGCCGGTGCTCGAGGCCATCGCCGAGGCGTTCGGCTCCGACGTGCTGGCATCCGACGGCTCGCTCAACCGTGCGCGACTGGCATCCCGTGTCTTCGGAGACGACGATGCGGTTTCGCGGCTGAATGCCATCGTGCATCCCGCCGTGCGGGCGGAATCCGTCCGCCGATTCGGCGAGGCGGCTGCGGCGGACCCCGGCGCGGTCGTGGTCTACGACGTCCCCCTGCTGGTCGAGGCGCGTGTCGACGACCCGTGGGACCTGATCGTCGTCGCGCACGCTCCGGCTGAGATGCGCGCTCGACGTCTCGTGGAGCTGCGGGGCATGTCCGAGGCGGATGCACGCGCGCGGATCGCCTCACAGGTGGGCGACGACCGCCGCCTGGCGATCGCGGATGTTGTCATCGATACCACGGGCACCCTCGCCGAAACGCTGGCGCAGGCTGACGACCTGTGGGCGCGGGTGGGGCGCGCCGAGGGTGACGGCGCCGACGGCCGTTCCGGCACTGGCGCTCACTCGCGATAACGTCGTCATATGCCCTCTCTCGCCTCCGACCGCCAGAGAGAGCAGCCCGAGGCGTCCAGCCGGGGTGCAAGGGGTTGGCCGCGTGCGGCCGACCACACCCTCGCTCGCACGGCCGCCCTGAACCAGCTGCTCCTGGCCGCGGTGGTCTCGGTGCTCGCTTTCCTCAAGTTCGGCACCGGCTTCACCGGCGACACGGCGCTGTTCTTCTCGGGAGTGCTGCTGGTGGTCGCGCTCACCGCCGTGGCCATCGTGGTGCCGTGGGCGCGCGTGCCGCTCTGGTGGACGGCACTCATCCCGCTGGGTGACATCATCGGGATCGGATTGATGCGCCTGGCGGATGCCACCGCGGGTACGGCCCTGCTCTGGACCTTTCCGGTGCTCTGGCTGGCATCGTCGTTCGCCCTGGCCGGGTTCGTCGGCGGCGTGGGCCTCAGCGTCGTGCTGTACGCGGTCACGCTGACGCTGGTACCGCAGGAGTCGTTCAATTTCGGGACGCTGCTGCTGCCGGTCGTCCTCACCGCGATCGGCGCGACGTCCTACAGCAGCGCACGTCGGGCTGCCGCCCAGCGACGGCTGCTGCGTCGGCAGGCGGAGATCCTCGCGCAGGCCCTCGAACGCTCGCGGCACCAGGAGCAGATGCTGTCCGAGGTGTTCGACACGGTCGATTTCGAGGTGGTCCGCATCGAGCGTGGCGTGCTCACGACGGTCACCAGCGACGCACATGCGCACCTGAACCAGCTCATGCCCGATCGCGACGGTGTCGGGCCCGTCGTCTACCAGGCCGACGGCACCACGCCCCTGCCGCCGGAGGAGCAGCCCCTGGCGCGCGCGCTGCGGGGCGAGGAGTTCTCCGATCTGCGGGTGTGGTTCGAGCCGGTGCCCGGCGAGAGGCGTGCCCTGAGCATCACCGTGCGCCGACTGCCTGGCGCGGCGGGCAACGACGATGCCGGGGCGGTCATGGTCTCCCGCGACGTCACCGCCGAGATGCGGGCGTTGCAGGCCCGCGACATGCTCGTGTCGTCGGTCTCGCACGAGCTGCGCACCCCGCTCACCTCGATCATCGGCCACATCGAGCTCGCCATGGACGAACCCGGCCTCCCGGCGGCCGCGGCATCGAGCCTGGAGATCGCCGACCGCAACGCCGACCGGCTGCTGACACTGGTCGGAGACGTGCTTAAGGCCTCCAGCACCTCGGATGGCGCGGCGCTTCCGATGCACCCGCGCGACGTCGACGTGCTCGAGATCGTGAAGGCCTCGGCTCAGTCCTTCGTCACAGGCGAGAGCAGTCGCAACGTCACGATCGACCTGTCTCGTGCGCTGCCGGCGCGCGGCTTCGTGGATCCGCTGCGGCTGCGCCAGGTCGTCGACAACCTGGTGTCCAACGCGATCAAGTACAACCGCGAGGGTGGCCGGGTGTCGGTGGTGACCGCCACCCGCGGACGCAAGACGCTGATCCTCGTCGAGGACACCGGGGTCGGACTCGATGAGGACGATCTGGCGAACATCTTCCAGAGGTATTACCGCGGGGCGGCCGTGCGTCGCACGGATGTGGAAGGAAGCGGATTGGGTCTCTCGATCAGCCGCGACATCGTCCGTCGTCTGGGCGGTGACATCTACGTCAACAGCACGCTCGGCGTCGGGTCGACCTTCACCGTCTCGGTTCCGTCCGTGCGGCCCGGGGCGGATGTCGAGGCATCCGTCAACCGCTCGGATGCCCAGGAAGCAGGAGTCAAGTGATGGAGCAGGACTCCCTCGCCGCCGTCACCGCGCTCGTCGTCGTGGTCAGCGCCGTGCTGTACATCGTCGAGACCTTTCTCCGTCGCGACGACCAGGCGGGCCGGCTCTGGGCACTGGGCTTTCTCAGCGGCTTGGTCACGACGCTGTTCTACCTGGTCTGGGCGACACAGCCCGAATCCTGGTGGGCGGTCGCCGGCGGCAACGCCATGTTCGTCGCGTCGACCGGACTGCTGTGGCTGGGATGCCGCCGTTACAACGAGAAATCGATGACGGTGCCGGCGGTCGTCGTCGCGGCGGCTGCCGTCGCCGCGGCCGTAGCCGCGCTGCTCGAAGGCCCCGACGGGGGCGACTGGGCCGGGGCGCTGTGGATGTTCGTGCCGCTCTGCGTGTTCGCCGCCCTCGCAGCCCTCGCGACCCGTCAACACGCGCTCCGGCACGCCCCCACCGCCGCGGCGCTGACCTGCGCGTTCGCGGGGGAGGCGGCGTTCTACGCGGGTCGCACGGCAGCGTTCGTGACAGCGGGCCCGGAGAGCGAGCTGTTCCGGACATGGTTCGGAACGGAGGCGGCATCGGTCCTCACCGTCGTCCTCACCATCACCACGGTCGTCGGGACATCGGTGCTGCGCGCCGCACGCACCGGCTTGCGCGGCCAGGCCACGCGTGAGGGCGCGCGCGCCACGTCCGGCATCCGCTCCCGTAGAGAGTTCGACGCCGACCTCGCGCAGGCGGTGCAGGACGCGCGGCGTCACGGCGAGCAGATCGCCGTCTTCGTGGTGCGGCTGGAGGAGTTGGACTACATCGCCACCGCATTCGGCATCGAACTGGCCGATGAGCTGATCGCCGAGGGGCGGGCGGCGGTGCTGCGCAGCACGCCGGCCCTCGCCGTGGTCGGCGAGCAGGACGACGACCTGCTCGCGATCATGACCACGGTGCGCTCGTCGGCAGAAGCGCGGCGGCTGGGCATGGCGATGTACCGCGAGCTGTTCGACGCCTTCAACGCCGCAAGCGGGGGAGTGCTGCCGTCGCTGGGTGTCGGCATCGCCGTGGGGTCGGCCAGGGGGCAGGATGCCCCCACGCTCCTCGCCGACGCACGTGCGGCGGCGGAGCGGGCGGCCTCGAGTGTGGCATCCGCCGTGCTCGTCGCCGAGCCGAGCGCTTAGCTCTGCCCGTGGTCCCGACGCCGGTCGGGCACCATCTCCAGCCGCGCGCGCAGCTCGCGCGGACGGAAGGGCTTGCCGAGGTACTCGTCGGCGCCGGCCAGCCGGCCGCGCTCGGCGTCGGCGTCCTCGACGAACGCCGAGATCATGATCACGTATGTGTTGCTGACTTCGCGGATGCGACGGGCCGCCTCGAAGCCGTCGATGCCCGGGACGTTCGCGTCAAGCGTCGTCAGCATCGGATTGTGGCGGGCGACCAGTTCCACGGCGTCCAGACCGTTCGCGGTCTCGAACACCTCGTAGCCGGCACCGGTGAGCACCGTTGTGATGAGCGCGCGGATGTCCTCTTCGTCCTCCAGGACCACGGCCGTTCGCTGCACTGTGTCGCCTCGCTCTCGCCGCCATAGTACGCGAACGGACCGGTGCGCCGCTGACGCCCGCAGTCGGGGCCCGCGCCGCCGGCCTGCCCGCTCTGCCGGCGGCGAACGCCCGGCCCGTTGTCGGAAGGGCGGCCTACGCTGGAAGGATGCAGACCACCCGTGCCGTCCGGCCCTTCGAGGTCGTCAGCGAATACACGCCCAGCGGCGACCAGCCCCAGGCCATCGAGCAGCTCGCCGCCCGTATCAATGCCGGCGAGACCGACGTCGTGCTGCTCGGCGCCACGGGCACCGGCAAGTCGGCGACGACCGCGTGGCTCATCGAGCAGGTGCAGCGGCCGACGCTGGTGCTCGCCCACAACAAGACCCTCGCCGCCCAGCTGGCCAACGAGTTCCGCGAACTCATGCCGAACAACGCGGTGGAGTACTTCGTCAGCTACTACGACTACTACCAGCCCGAGGCCTACGTCCCGCAGACGGACACCTTCATAGAGAAGGATTCGTCCATCAACGCCGAGGTCGAGCGGCTGCGGCACTCGACGACCAACTCGCTGCTGAGCCGGCGCGACGTCGTGGTGGTCTCGACGGTCTCGTGCATCTACGGCCTCGGCTCGCCCGAGGAGTACCTGCGCGCCATGGTGGCTCTGCAGGTGGGGGAGCGGTACGACCGCGATGCCCTCATCCGCAAGCTGATCGCGATGCAGTACAACCGCAACGACGTCGACTTCTCGCGCGGCAACTTCCGCGTCCGCGGCGACACGATCGAGATCATCCCCGTTTACGAGGAGTTCGCGATCCGCATCGAGATGTTCGGTGACGAGATCGAGGCGCTGTACATGCTGCACCCGCTCACCGGTGACGTCATCAACCGCATGGACAGCGTGCCGATCTTCCCGGCCTCCCACTACGTCGCCGGCACCGACACCGTGCAGCGGGCCATCGGCACCATCGAGCACGAGCTCGCCGAGCGCCTCAAGGAACTCGAAGGTCAGGGCAAGCTGCTCGAGGCGCAACGACTGCGCATGCGCACGACGTTCGACATCGAGATGCTGCAGCAGCTCGGCTTCTGCTCCGGCATCGAGAACTACTCCCGTCACCTCGACGGGCGCATGCCGGGGGAGCCGCCGCACACGCTGCTGGACTTCTTCCCCGACGACTTCCTCATGGTCATCGACGAGTCGCACGTCACGGTGCCGCAGATCGGTGCGATGTATGAGGGCGATGCCTCCCGCAAGCGCACGCTCGTCGACCACGGCTTCCGGCTGCCCAGCGCCCTGGACAACCGGCCGCTGCGCTTCGATGAGTTCAAGCAGCGTGTCGGCCAGACCGTCTACCTCTCGGCGACGCCCGGGCGGTACGAGATGGGCATCGCCGACGGTGTGGTCGAGCAGATCATCCGTCCGACCGGGCTCGTCGACCCGCAGATCGTCGTCAAGCCGTCGAAGGGGCAGATCGACGATCTCCTCGAGCAGATCCGGGTGCGGGTGGGCCGCGACGAGCGCGTGCTGGTGACGACCCTGACGAAGAAGATGTCCGAGGAGCTCACCGACTTCCTCGGCGAGCACGGCGTGCGCGTGCGCTACCTCCACTCCGACGTCGACACCCTCCGGCGCGTCGAGCTGCTCAGCGAGCTGCGCGCGGGCGTCTACGACGTGCTCGTCGGCATCAACCTGCTGCGCGAGGGCCTCGACCTCCCCGAGGTGTCGCTGGTGGCGATCCTGGATGCCGACAAGGAGGGCTTCCTGCGCTCGGGCACCTCTCTCATCCAGACGATCGGCCGCGCCGCCCGCAACGTTTCGGGCGAGGTGCACATGTACGCAGACAACATGACCGACTCGATGCGCAAGGCCATCGACGAGACCGAGCGCCGCCGCGAGAAGCAGATCGCGTACAACGTCGCCCACGGCGTCGACCCGCAGCCGCTGCGCAAGCGCATCGCCGACATCACCGACGCGCTCAACCGCGAGGCTTCGGACACGCAGGAGCTGCTGTCGAAGAAGCGCTCCGGCCCGCTCAAGAGCGGCAAGGGCAAGAGCCCCACGCCGCAGCTGCGTCGTGTGGGCATCGCGGCCGAGGGCGCCACCCAGCTGGAGTCGACGATCGAGGACCTGTCGAACCAGATGCTCGCCGCCGCCGGCGAGCTGAAGTTCGAGCTCGCCGCGCGGCTGCGCGACGAGGTGCAGGACCTCAAGAAGGAACTGCGCGCCATGGAGCGCGCCGGCCACGCCTGATCGGAGCGACCATGCAGCAGCGGCTCTCCCTCGTCACCCTGGGAGTGGCGGACCTGGAGCGGTCGATCGCGTTCTACCGCGCGCTCGGCTGGGAACCGCACCCCCGCTCGGTTCCCGGCGACATCGCCTTCTTCCAGGCCGGGGGCATGGTCGTGGCACTGTGGTAACGGGCCGCCCTGGCGGCGGATTCCGGCATGGCGGACCACGGCGGCTGGGGCGGAGTGACCTTCGCCCACAATGTGGAGTCGCGTGCCGACGTCGACGCTGTCCTGAGCACAGCCCAGCAGGCCGGCGCCCGCGTTGCGCGACCGGCGGCTGAGACCGAGTGGGGCGGCTATTCCGGAGTGTTCGTGGATCCCGACGGGCATCCGTGGGAGGTGGCAGTCAATCCGGGCTGGCCACTCGAAGCCGACGGGTCCGTGCGCCTGCGCTGAGTCAGGGGCAGGTCATGAGGGGTTTCGGCCCCGAGCGGTCGAACGTGTGCTGCGACATCGGCTTGCCGCACAGCGGGCACGCCCGTTCGGTGCGCGTGGGCTCGGGCTCGGCGTCGTACGGCCCCACCGACGCGGGGCCGGCGACCTTGATCAGCCGCGAATTGAGGTAGGCGTACCAGCCGCCGGCTTCGCGGACGCGTTCGCGAAGGGGAGGGCGGTCCGGGTCGCTGCGCGTCATGATCATTAGTGTACTAACGAATGGCTAGACTCGGGGGCGTGGACGGTGCCGACGACCTGCTGAAGCTCGAGAACCAGGTCTGTTTCGCCATCGTCACCGCCGCCCGCAACGTCGTCGCGATCTATCGCCCGGTGCTGGAGCCCCTCGGGTTGACGCACCCGCAGTACCTCGTGATGCTCGCGCTCTGGGAGAGCACCCCGCGGTCGCTGCGGAACCTCGCCGACGAGCTGGCGATGGAGCCGGCCACCCTGTCGCCGCTGGTCAAGCGGCTCGAAGCGCAGGGCCGGGTCACCCGCACCCGTCGACACGACGACGAGCGCGTGCTCGACATCGGCCTCACCGAGGCGGGAGCCGCCTTGCGCCAGGAGGCCCGTCGTGTGCCGGAGCAGATCATGCAGCGCGTGGGGGTGGATGCCGCGGCGCTCGCGGCCCTGCGGGACGGGCTCGCCCCGTTCGTGGGAACGGGGCGAGCCTGACCGTCAGCGCAGGGGCGCCTGCCAGCGGTCCCAGACGCGGTGCTCGGGCATGAGGTCGAGCACGCCGGCCACGACCTGCTCGGCCGTTCCCGCGACGACGCCCGGGGCGTCGACGGGGATGCGCGCGTCGCGCAGCAGCGCGCTCGCGGCATCCGTCACGCCGATCGCCTTGCCGTGGCGGAAGGCCTCGTCGAAGAGCCGCGCGGTACGCGGGTCGGGCGACCCGGACAGCGCGATGAGCGCGTCGAACTCGATGCTCGCGGCGGTGTGGGCCGTGCGCTGCACAGGCACCGCGCCGAGCATGCCGCCGCGCGGGGCCACCACCAGCGGCACGGCGCCCGTGGCGTGGATCGCCGCCCGGGCGCGGCCGAGCTCGCCCTGCTCGGTGTGCTCATCCGCGATGATGCCCACGGTGCGGCCCTCGATCGGCCACCGCCGGCCGATCAACGACAGCGCCGGGCTCGGCGGCGCGTCGGTCACCGCAACGGTGGCCTCGGGGGCGGGCAGTCCCAGCGCGTCGGCGACCGAGGCGCAGAGGCCGGCGTCGATGTTGGCGAGGGCCTGCAGCTGACGTTCCTTGATGGCCTGCTCGTAGCACTTGCCCAGTTCGAACGCGTAGGCCTCGGCGACATGCTGCTGCTCGATCGGCGTGAGCGAGCGGTAGAACAGCCGTGCCTGCGAGTAGTGGTCGTCGAAGCTCGCCGGCTGGGCGCGCTCCTTCGCCGACTCGGCGACCCGAACCGGCAAGTCGGTGAACGCCGACTCGTCCGCCCCGGCGTGGAAAGGGCAGCCGCCGTCGAGCGAGTTCGGCTGGTACGGGGCGACGCCACGGTGCACGGCCGTCTGGTGCATGCCGTCGCGCAGCATGTCGTTGACGTCGGCGTGGGGGCGGTTGATCGGCAGCTGGGCGAAGTTCGGCCCGCCCAGCCGGCTGATCTGCGTGTCGAGGTAGGAGAAGAGCCGGCCCTGCAGCAGCGGGTCGTTCGTCACGTCGATGCCCGGCACGAGATGGCCCGGGTGGAAGGCGACCTGCTCCGTCTCGGCGAAGAAGTTCGTCGGATTGGCATCCAGCGTCAGGGTGCCCACCACCTGCAGCGGCGCGAGTTCCTCGGGAATGAACTTCGTGGGATCGAGCAGGTCGATGCCTTGGAAGGTCTCGTCCTCGGTGTCGGGCATGACCTGCAGGGCCAGGTCCCACTGCGGGAAGGCGCCGGCCTCGATCGCGTCGGCGAGGTCGCGGCGGTGGAAGTCGGGGTCCTTGCCCGCCGCCAGCTGCGCCTCCTCCCACGTGAGGGCGTGCGTGCCGAGCTTGGGACGCCAATGGAACTTCACCAGCGACGTGGCGCCCTCCGCGTTCACCATGCGGAAGGTGTGCACCCCGAAGCCTTCCATCATCCGATAGGAGCGGGGGATGCCGCGGTCGGACATGTTCCACATGGCGTGGGCCTGCGCCTCGGTGTGCAGGGAGACGAAGTCCCAGAACGTGTCATGGGCGGACTGCGCCTGCGGGATCTCGCGGTCGGGGTGGGGCTTTCCGGCGTGGATGACGTCGGGGAACTTGATGGCGTCCTGGATGAAGAACACGGGGATGTTGTTCGCGACGAGGTCGTAGACGCCCTCCTCGGTGTAGAACTTCGTGGAGAACCCTCTCGTGTCGCGCACGGTGTCCGCCGAGCCGCGCGAGCCGAGCACGGTCGAGAACCGGGTGAACACCCGGGTGGTCGCGCCCTTCTGCAGGAACTGGGCGTGGGTGACCGACGAGGCGGCGCCGTTGGCGCGGAAGGTGCCGTGGGCGGCGGCGCCGCGGGCGTGCACGACCCGCTCGGGGATGCGCTCGTGGTCGAAGTGGGTGATCTTCTCCCGCAGGTGGTGGTCCTGCAGGAGCACCGGCCCCCGCGCCCCCGCCTTGAGGGAGTGGTCGGTGTCGCGCACACGGGCGCCTTGGGCCGTGGTGAGCCCGTTGCCCTGCTGTGCGGTGCTGCTCGGGGGGAGCCCCGTCTCGGCACCCGTGGGGGTCACCGTCTTCGGAGCCGCCTGGTCGGGCTTGGGAGGCAGCGGCTCGGTCGGCTCGGTGGGCTCGGCCGGAGCCGGCGCGGGGGCGCCGGGGATCACGATGTCGTCGCGGGTGGGCTTGCGGTCCTTGTGCAATGGATCCTCCATCGTCGCGGGGGGTGGACTGCACGGCACGCTACGTGGCGGCGCGACCGCTTTCCGCTGGTTGACGCCTGGCGGACGGTGCCCTAACGCGCGCGCCTCGCAGGGTTTTCCGAGCCGGTGTCCGAGGCCCCGCCTAGACTTGATCAGTGCCCATCGTCTCTGTCCCTGCGCCCGGAAACTCCCGCGGAACGCTCAGCGTCCGCGGTGCCCGCGTACACAATCTGAAGAACGTCGACCTCGACATTCCGCGCGACGCGCTCGTCGTGTTCACCGGTCTCTCGGGCTCAGGAAAGTCGAGTCTGGCGTTCGACACCATCTTCGCCGAGGGGCAGCGGCGCTACGTCGAGTCGCTGAGTTCGTATGCCCGCCAGTTCCTCGGGCAGGTCGACCGGCCCGACGTGGACTTCATCGAAGGCCTGAGCCCGGCCGTCTCGATCGATCAGAAGTCGACCAACCGCAACCCGCGCTCGACGGTGGGCACGATCACCGAGATCCACGACTACATGCGACTGCTCTGGGCGCGCATCGGGGTGCCGCACTGCCCGGAGTGCGGCGAGCGCATCCAGCGTCAGACGGTGCAGCAGATCGCCGACCAGCTCATGGAGCTGCCCGACGGCACGCGGTACCAGGTGGTGGCTCCCGTCGTCTCGCAGAAGAAGGGCGAGTTCGCGGACCTCTTCAAGGAGCTCAGCGCGAAGGGTTACGCGCGCGCTGTCGTGGACGGCGACCTCGTGCAGCTCGCGGAGGCCCCCAAGCTCAAGAAGAGCTACAAGCACGACATCGCCGTCGTGGTCGACCGCCTGGTGGCCGGGCCCGACATCCTGAGCCGCGTCACCGACTCGGTCGAGACCGCGCTGGGGCTCGCCGGCGGCATCATGCAGGTCAACTTCGTCGATGAAGAGGGCGACGACGCCTGGCAGTCGTTCTCCGAGAAGCTCGCCTGCCCGAACGGCCACGCGATCCAGCTCACCGAGATCGAGCCCCGCACCTTCTCGTTCAACGCGCCCTTCGGTGCCTGCCCCGCCTGCTCGGGACTCGGCACGAAGATGTCGGTCGACGTCGACCTGATGATCGCCGACGAGGATCTCTCCATCAGCGAGGGCGTGATCATCCCCTGGACGACCCAGGGCAAGGGTCTGTACCAGTACTACGAGCGGCTGCTCGAAGGCCTGGCGCGGGACCTCAAGTTCTCGCTCGACACGCCATGGCGAAAACTCCCGCAGGACATCAAGGATGCGGTGCTGCGCGGCGAGAACTACAAGGTCACTGTCAAGTGGAAGAACCGCTACGGGCGCGAGATGCGCTACGCGTCGGGCTTCGAGGGGGTCGTGCCGTACATCGAACGGCAGTACGCCCAGGCCGAATCAGACAGTCAGCGTCAGCGCTGGTCGGAATACCTGCGAGAGGTGCCCTGCCAGGTCTGCAACGGCGACCGGCTGAAGCCCGAGGTGCTCGCCGTCCTCGTGCACGGCCACTCGATCGCCGACGCCTCCCGGCTGAGCCTGGCCGAGGCGCAGGAGTACTTCGCGCAGCTCGAGCTCACCGACCGTGAGGCACAGATCGCCGCGGCAGTGCTGCGCGAGATCCGCGCGCGCCTGGACTTCCTCGTGCAGGTGGGACTCAACTACCTCACGCTCAGCCGCGCCGCCGGGTCGCTCTCGGGCGGAGAGGCCCAGCGCATCCGACTGGCGACGCAGATCGGCTCCGGCCTGACCGGTGTGCTCTACGTGCTCGACGAGCCGTCCATCGGGCTGCACCAGCGCGACAACCGGCGGCTCATCGAGACCCTGCTGAAGTTGAAGGCCCTCGGCAACACGCTCATCGTCGTGGAGCACGACGAGGAGACCATCCACGCCGCCGACTGGGTCGTCGACATCGGCCCCCGCGCCGGCGTCGACGGCGGCCATGTCGTGCACTCCGGGCCGCTGGCATCGCTGCTGGAGGACCGCAACTCCCTCACCGGGGAGTACCTGTCGGGACGCCGCTCCATCCCCACCCCGGCCAAGCGGCGCCCCATCGACAAGAAGCGCATGCTGACGGTGGTCGGCGCGCGCGAGAACAACCTCAAGAACGTCACGGCGGAATTCCCCCTCGGCGTGCTCACCGCGGTCACCGGCGTGAGCGGCTCGGGCAAGTCAACGCTCGTCAACGGCATCCTCTACGAAGTGCTCGCCACCAGGCTCAACGGCGCACGCCGTCTCGCGGGCAAGCACACGCGCGTGACCGGGCTCGACAACCTCGACAAGGTGGTGCACGTCGACCAGGCGCCGATCGGCCGTACGCCGCGCTCGAACCCCGCCACATACACCGGTGTGTTCGACCGTATCCGCACCCTGTTCAGCGAGACGCCCGAGGCGAAGGTGCGCGGCTATCAGCCCGGTCGCTTCAGCTTCAACGTCAAGGGCGGGCGTTGCGAGGCGTGCTCGGGTGACGGCACGATCAAGATCGAGATGAACTTCCTTCCCGACGTCTACGTCGACTGCGAGGTCTGTCACGGCAAGCGGTACAACCGCGACACCCTGGCGGTGCACTACAAGGGCAAGAACATCGCCGAGGTGCTGGAGATGCCCATCTCCGAGGCGGCCGAGTTCTTCGAGCCGATCCAGGCGATCCACCGCTACCTCAAGACACTCGTCGACGTCGGCCTCGGATACGTGCGTCTCGGGCAGTCGGCCACCACGCTCTCGGGCGGCGAGGCGCAGCGCGTGAAGCTGGCCACCGAGCTGCAGCGGCGCTCCAACGGGCGCAGCATCTACGTGCTCGACGAGCCGACCACCGGCCTGCACTTCGAGGACGTGGCGCGCCTGCTCGAGGTTCTGGGCGGCCTTGTGGACAAGGGCAACACCGTCATCGTCATCGAGCACAACCTCGACGTGATCAAGTCGGCGGACTGGGTCATCGACCTGGGGCCTGAGGGCGGCTCCGGCGGCGGACAGATCGTCGCCACCGGCACGCCCGAGAAGGTGGCCCGCACCGCGGGCAGCCACACCGGCGCGTTCCTGGCCGAAGTGCTCGGCGACGCGCAGGCGGTCCGCAAGGCGGGCTGAGCGGATGCCGCGCTCAGCTCCCACGCTCCCGTACAAGCCGAAACCGGGCGAGATCCCGACCAACCCGGGGGTGTACCGCTTCCGCGACGCCGACGGCCGCGTGCTCTACGTCGGCAAGGCGAAGAACCTGCGCGCCCGGCTGTCGAACTACTTCGCTCCGCTGCACACCCTGCACGAGCGCACACGGCGCATGGTCACCACCGCGGCATCCGTGGAGTGGACCGTGGTCGCGAGCGACGTGGACTCCCTGCAGCTGGAGTACATGTGGATCAAGGAGTTCGATCCGCCCTTCAACGTGCGTTACCGGGACGACAAGTCCTATCCGTTCATGGCGGTCACGCTCGCCGATGAGGCACCGCGGGTGGTCGTGACGCGCAATCGCCGCATTCCGGGCGCCAAGTATTTCGGCCCGTACCCGAAGGTGTGGGCGGTGCACGACACGATCGATCTCATGATCCGGGTCTTCCCGATCCGCACCTGCTCGGACTCGTCCTACAAGAAGGCGATGGCCAGCGGCCGACCGTGCTTTCCTGGGCAGATCGGACGTTGCGGCGGACCCTGCTCGATGAAGGTGTCGATCGAAGAGCACCGCGCCATGGTCGACGATTTCGTCGCCTTCATGTCCGGCGGCGACCAGCGCTTCGCGCGCGAACTCACCGCCCGCATGAAGGAAGCGGCGGCGGCGATGGACTACGAGAGCGCGGCGGTGTACCGCGACAAGCTGCAGGCGATCGACGCGGTGCTGAACAAGAGCGCTCTCGTGCTGTCGGACGACACCGACGCCGATCTCTTCGGTATCGCCGAGGACGAGCTCGCAGCCACGGTGCAGCACTTCGTGGTGCGCGGCGGGCGCGTGCGGGGTGTGCGGGCCAGCACCATCGAGAAGGAGATCGACATCTCGGGGGCGGACCTGGTGGACCAGGTGCTGCAGCGCAGCTACGGCGATGCCGCGGCGGCGGACATCCCGCGTCAGGTGCTCGTGCCCGCTCTCCCCGAAGAAGCGGCGGACCTCGAGGAGTGGCTGAGCGCGCGGCGCGGCAAGCGGGTGTCGATCCGGGTCGCCCAGCGGGGCCGCAAAGCGGAGCTCATGAAGACCGCGAACCTCAACGCCCAACAGGCCCTCATGCTGCACAAGACGCGGCGCACGAGCGACTACGTCGCTCGCACCCAGGCTCTGACCGACCTGCAGGAGGCGCTGGATCTGACCGAAGCGCCGCTGCGCATCGAGTGCTACGACGTCTCGCATCTGGGGGGCACCAACGTCGTGGCATCCATGGTGGTCTTCGAGGACGGCCTGCCCCGCAAGGACCAGTACCGAACCTTCGGCGTGCCCGAGACGACCGACGACACCGACTCGATCCATCAGGTGCTCACCCGCAGGCTGGCGTATCTGAACCGCCCCGAGGAAGCGGACGAGCCCGAGCCGCAGCCCACCGACGACGGCGAGGTGGTCGCCCCGGCGCGCAAGAAGCCGCGGTTCGCCTACCGCCCGCAGCTGCTGGTCGTCGACGGCGGCAAGCCGCAGGTTGAGGCGGCGGCGCGCGCGCTGGCCGACGCCGGCCACGAGGAGATCGCGCTGTGCGGAATCGCCAAGAGGCTCGAAGAGGTGTGGCTGCCGGGGGAGGAGTACCCGGTGATCCTGCCGCGCACCTCCGAGGCGCTCTACCTGCTGCAGCGGCTGCGCGACGAAGCCCACCGCTTCGCCATCACGCATCAGCGCAAGCGTCGTCGTCGCGACATCAACAGCGTGCTCAGCGAGGTTCCCGGGCTCGGTGCCACCCGCATCAAAGCGCTGCTGCGCCACTTCGGCTCGGTGGCCGCCCTGACCGAGGCCACTCCCGAACAGATCGCGGAGCTGCCCGGCATCGGACCGAAGCTCGCCGCCACGGTCCACGAGCACCTCGCGCGCCGGTAGGGTGAAGGGAAAGACGGGGGCGCTTGATGACGGCACAGGACGCGGGTGAGGTCCTCATCGTCACGGGCATGTCCGGCGCCGGCCGCACCACCGCCGCCAACGCCCTCGAAGACCTCGGCTGGTACGTCGTCGACAACCTTCCCCCGCAGATGCTGCGTCCGCTGCTGGACCTGAGCGAACTGGCGGGCGGCTCGCTGCCGAAGGTGGCCGCGGTGGTCGATGTGCGCGGCCGTGACCTGTTCGCCGAGCTTCCCCGCATCACCCAGGCGCTGCGCCACGGTCGGCACCTGCGCGTGCTCTTCCTGGACGCGTCCGACGACGTGCTGGTGCGGCGATTCGAATCGGTGCGCCGGCCGCATCCGCTGCAGGGCGAGGGGACGCTCCTCGACGGCATCCACCGGGAGCGGGCGCGACTGGCGCGGGTGCGCGAGAGCGCCGACCTCATCGTCGACACCTCGAACAACAACATCCACCAGCTCGCCACCCGCATCGTCGACCTCTTCGCCGCCGAAGGGTCAGCCCGGCACACGCTCACAGTCATGAGCTTCGGCTTCAAGTACGGGCTGCCGTCGGATGCCGATCTCGTGGCGGACATGCGCTTTCTGCCCAACCCGTTCTGGGTCGAGGATCTGAAGTCGCTCACCGGCAAGGACGATGCCGTGCGCGACTACGTCTTCGACCAGGAGGGGGCGGAGGAGTTCCTCGACGCGTACGTCGCGGCGCTGCAGCCGGTGCTGGCCGGCTATCAGCGCGAGAACAAGCCCCATTCCACCGTCGCCGTGGGATGCACCGGCGGCAAGCACCGATCGGTGGCCACGGCAGAAGAACTCGCGCGACGACTGGCGGCGCTGCCCGGCGTAGCCGTGCGCGTGAAGCATCGGGACCTGGGTCGGGAGTAAACTGGACGATCGTCCCCCTGCGCCTCTCGGAAGGAATCCCGTGCCCCTGACCGCCGACGTGAAGGCCGAGTTGGCCGCCATTCGCGACCCGCGACCCACCGCGCGCGTCGCCGAACTGACAGCCCTGCTGCGGTTCTCCGGCGGACTGCACTCGATCGCCGGCCGCGTCGCCGTCGAGGCCGAACTCGAGTCCGACGGCCTGGCTCGTCGGGTTGCCCGTGACCTCATGGAGATCTACGGCGTGCGGCCGGAACTCGCCCACGTGCAGGCGTCGGGCGGCCGTGTCGGCGGCCACTTCGCCGTGCGTGTCATCGACGGCGGCGAGACCCTGGCGCGTCAGACCGGGCTGCTCGATCAGCGACGCCGCCCGGTACGGGGACTGCCGAACAAGCTCACCACCGGCGCGCGCCCCGATCTGGCGGCCGTCTGGCGTGGAGCGTTCCTCGCGGCCGGCACGCTCAGCGACCCCGGGCGCTCGGCGGCGCTGGAGATCTCGTGCCCCTCGGGCGAGGCGGCCATGGCGCTCGTCGGCGCCGCCCATCGCCTTGGGATCACGGCCAAGGCGCGCGAAGTGCGCGGGGTGCCCCGCGTCGTCGTCCGCGACGGCGAGGCCATCCGTGCCGCGCTGGCCGAGATGGGCGCGGTCCGTACTGCGGCGGAGTGGGAGCAGCTGCGCCAGCGCCGCGAGGTGCGTGCGGGAGTCAACCGCCTGGTCAACTTCGACGACGCCAACCTGCGCCGGTCCGCTCAGGCGGCCGTGGCCGCGTGCGCGCGCGTGGAGCGGGCGATGGAGATCCTCGGTGACGAGGTTCCGCCACACCTGAAGCAGGCCGGCGAGCTTCGCCTGGCCCACCGCGACGCGAGCCTGGACGAGCTCGGCCATCACGCCGACCCGCCGCTGACGAAGGATGCCGTCGCCGGCCGCATCCGCCGCCTGCTGGCGATGGCCGACAAGAAGGCCGAAGCCGAGGGCATTCCCGACACCGAATCGGCCGTCCCGGCCGGCGACGACGACTGACGACGCCGCACCGCGCGCGCCGCACCGCGCGCGCCGCGCCGCACGCGGCGCACCGCACCGTGAGACGACATCTGACGGCCGAGACATCGGGTATTTCCCATGGTCTCGGCCGTCAGATGTCGTTTCAGCGATCGGGGGCGCGACGCGCCCGGGAGGCAGGGCGGGACGGGGGCGCGACGCGCCCGGGAGGCAGGGCGGGACGGGGGCGCGACGCGCCCGGGGTGCGCCCAAGCGACCCCGCCGGATACCGGCTCGGCCATCGGGAAGCAACCTCGTGCCCCGGGTGTTGTCGCTCACTAGGATGAAGCACGTCCCCTCGCCGCTCCGAGGATTTCGGCGCGGCGCCGACAGGAAGAAGCGAACATGGCGACATACACCCTGCCCGAGCTGCCCTACGACTACGCGGCGCTGGAGCCGCACGTCAGCGCGAAGATCATGCAGCTGCACCACGACAAGCACCACCAGGCCTATGTGACCGGCGCGAACACGGCGCTGGAGCAGCTCGCGGAGGCCCGCGAGACCGGAAACTTCGCGAACGTCAACAAGCTCGAGAAGGACCTCTCGTTCAACCTCGGCGGTCACGTCAACCACTCGATCTTCTGGACGAACATGTCGCCGGACGGCGGCGACAAGCCCGTCGGCGACCTCGCATCCGCGATCGACGACCACTTCGGCTCGTTCGACAAGTTCCAGGCGCACTTCTCCGCCGCAGCGCTCGGCGTGCAGGGGTCCGGCTGGGCGGGACTGTTCTGGGACTCGCTGGGGCAGAACCTCATCATCCAGCAGTTCTTCGACCAGCAGAACCAGCTCGCCGCCGGCACCGTGCCCCTGCTGCTGCTGGATGTCTGGGAGCACGCCTACTACCTCGACTACAGCAACGTGCGCGCCGACTACGTGAAGGCGTTCTGGAACATCGCCAACTGGGCGAATGTCGCGGATCGGTTCGCCACCGCCCGTGAGAAGACCGCCGGTCTGCTGTAGTGTCGAAGGCAGGTGAGGATGCCTGAATCCTCCCCGGAAACGGGCGGGTTCCGGCATCCTCTTCTGTCAAAGAGATCGCGTGTCTGGAGCGCCGAGCAGGCGTCGCCGGCGCGACGGAAACCGGGAGACATCGTGTCTGTCAAGATCGGCATCAACGGCTTCGGCCGCATTGGACGCAACTACCTTCGAGCCGCGCTCGCGCAGGGTGCGGACCTCGACATCGTGGCGGTGAATGACCTCACCGACAACAAGACTTTGGCGCATCTGCTGAAGTACGACTCGATCCTCGGCCGCCTCGACGCCGACGTGACGTACGACGCGGACTCGATCACCGTCGGTGACAAGAAGATCCGGGTGTTCGAGGAGCGCGACCCCGCGAACCTCCCCTGGGGCGAGCTGGGCGTCGACATCGTCATCGAGTCGACCGGCCGCTTCACCAAGGCCGACGACGCCCGCAAGCACATCGCCGGCGGCGCGAAGAAGGTGCTCATCTCGGCACCGGCCTCGGGCGAGGACGCAACGTTCGTCATCGGCGTGAACGAGGGCGACTACGACCCCGAGAAGCACCACATCATCTCGAACGCGTCGTGCACGACGAACTGCCTGGCCCCCATGGCCAAGGTGTTCAACGACCACTTCGGCATCGAGCGTGGCCTCATGACCACGGTGCACGCCTACACCGCAGACCAGAACCTGCAGGACGGCCCGCACAAGGACCTGCGTCGCGCCCGCGCCGCGGCCCTCAACATCGTTCCCACTTCGACCGGTGCCGCCAAGGCCATCGGCCTGGTGCTGCCCGAGCTCAAGGGCAAGCTCGACGGCTTCGCGCTGCGCGTGCCGGTGCCCACCGGCTCGGCCACGGACCTCACCATCCAGACGCGTGACGGTGTCACGGTCGACGAGATTAAGGCCGCGTACAAGGCTGCCGCAGAGGGCCCGCTCAAGGGCATCCTGAAGTACACCGAGGACGACATCGTCTCGAGCGACATCGTCACCGACCCGCACTCGTGCATCTTCGACGCCGGCCTCATCCGCGTGATGGGCAACCAGGTCAAGATCGTCGGCTGGTACGACAACGAGTGGGGCTACTCCAACCGCCTCGTCGACCTCACCGAGCTCGTCGCAAGCAAGCTCTGACGGCCATGGCCCTGCGCACCCTCGACTCGCTGGGTTCGCTGGCCGGCAAGCGTGTCATCGTCCGTGCTGATTTCAACGTCCCCCTCAAGGACGGCGTCATCACGGACGATGGCCGCGTGCGGGCAGCGCTTCCCACGCTGAACGAACTGATCAACCAGGGCGCGCGCGTCATCGCGTGCTCGCACCTCGGCCGGCCCGCCGGTGCCCCCGATGAGAAGTACACCCTCGCCCCCGTTGCACAGCGGCTCTCCGAGCTGCTGGGGAAGCCCGTCGCCTTCGCCCGCGACACCGTGGGCGAGTCGGCCCGCGAGGCCGTGGCGGCGCTGGAGGACGGCGACGTCGCGGTGATCGAGAACCTGCGGTTCAACGCAGGGGAGACGGCGAAGGACGAGGCCGAGCGCCGCGCCTTCGCCGAGCAGCTCGCCTCGCTCGGAGACGTGCTGGTGTCCGATGGCTTCGGCGTCGTGCACCGCAAGCAGGCCTCTGTCTACGACCTCGCGCAGATCCTGCCGTCTGCGGCCGGGTACCTGATCGAGAAGGAGGTCGACGTCCTCGACCGCCTCACCGAGAAGCCGGAGCGGCCCTACACGGTCGTCCTGGGCGGCTCGAAGGTCAGCGACAAGCTGGGCGTCATCGAGCACCTGCTGCCGCGTGTGCAGAAGCTCTGCATCGGTGGCGGGATGATGTACACCTTCCTCGCTGCGCAGGGCCACAAGGTGGGCAAGAGCCTGCTGGAAGAGGACCAGCTCGAGACGGTGCGGGGCTACCTCGCCGACGCGACGGAACGAGGCGTGGAGATCGTCCTTCCTGTGGATGCCGTCATGGCGGCATCCTTCTCCGCAGACGCCGACCACGTGGTGGCAGAGGCAGACGCGCTGGAGGACACCCCCTTCGGCGCCTCGGGAATGGGTCTGGATATCGGACCCAAGACCGCAGGGCTCTTCGCCGACGCGATCCGCAGCAGCAAGACGGTGTTCTGGAACGGCCCCATGGGCGTGTTCGAGATGGATGCCTTCGCTGCGGGCACCAAGGCGGTCGCTCAGGCGCTCACCGAGGTCGACGGCCTGTCCGTCGTCGGCGGTGGCGACTCCGCCGCGGCGGTGCGTCAGCTCGGATTCTCCGACGACCAGTTCGGTCACATCTCCACCGGCGGCGGCGCAAGCCTGGAGTTCCTCGAAGGCAAGCGTCTGCCCGGACTGGAGGTCCTCGGATGGCAGTGAACCGTACCCCGCTCATCGCGGGCAACTGGAAGATGAACCTCGATCACCTGCAGGCGATCGCGTTCGTCCAGAAGCTCGCGTGGACGCTGAAGGACGCCAAGCACGAGAACGGCAGTGTCGAGGTGGCGGTCTTCCCGCCGTACACCGACCTGCGGGCGGTGCAGACGCTGCTGGATGCCGACAAGATCGAGTTCGCGCTCGGCGCGCAGGATCTGTCGGCGCACGATTCCGGTGCGTACACGGGAGAGATCTCGGGTGCGTTCCTGTCGAAGCTCGACTGCCGGTACGTCATCATCGGCCACTCCGAGCGTCGGCAGTACCACGCCGAGAGCGACGAGGTCGTGGCATCCAAGGTCCAGGCGGCGTTGCGTCACGGGCTCGTTCCCGTGATCTGCGTCGGTGAGACCGCGGACGACCTCGAGACCCACGGCGCCAGCGCCGTGCCCGTGTCTCAGCTCAAGGAGGCATTGGACGGCGTGCCGGCGGATGCCGACATCGTCGTGGCCTACGAGCCGGTCTGGGCCATCGGCTCGGGCAAAGCCGCCACTGCGGAGCAGGCGCAGGACGTGTGCGCCAAGCTGCGCGAGGTCGTCGCGGCCAAGCTCGGCGCCGAGGCTGCGGAGCGCACGCGTGTGCTCTACGGCGGGTCGGTGAAGTCGAGCAACATCGCGAGCTTCATGCGCGAGCCCGACGTCGACGGTGCACTGGTGGGCGGGGCGAGCCTGCTGGTGGACGAGTTCGCGGCGATCATCCGGTTCCAGAAGCACGTCGGAGTGTGATCGACGACGGGTTCAGCGGCCACTCCGGCCGCTGAACCCGTCGCCGCGCCACCGCCCGCTATACTCGACCCTTGTGTGGTCCGCAGGGACCACAGCGAAAGGCTTCTACGACTGTGCCAGTTCTCGAGTTCGTCCTGCAGGTGATGCTGGGCATCACCAGCTTGCTGCTGACCCTTCTCATCCTGCTCCACAAGGGTCGTGGCGGCGGCCTGTCCGACATGTTCGGCGGGGGGATGACCTCGGCGATGGGCTCGTCCGGCCTGGCCGAACGCAACCTCAACCGCTTCACCGTCATCCTCGCGCTGGCGTGGTTCGTCTCGATCGTGGCCCTCGGCCTGATCACCAAGTTCCAGGGAATCTGACATGGCTACAGGTGGAAACGCCATCCGCGGCACGCGGGTGGGCGCAGGCCCGATGGGCGAGCAGGACCACGGGTTCCACGCGGACCGCGTGGCGGTGTCGTATTGGGACGCCCTCGGCAATGAGACGGTGCGCCATTTCGCCGCCGGCATCTCCGACGAGGAGATCCCCGACACGATCGACTCCCCGCACTCCGGCCTGCCTGCCGGTCGCGATCAGCAGAACCCGCCCGCGCTGGCCAAGCCGGAGCCCTACAAGACGCACCTGGCCTACGTGAAGGAGCGCCGCACCGACGAAGAGGCCGTGACGCTCCTCGACGACGCTCTGAAGCAGCTGCGTGAGCGCCGCGGTATGTGACGACCGCTCACGAGAGCGGAAGAAGGGGATGCCTCGCGGCATCCCCTTCTTCGTGTCCGGATCCGCCGGCTCGCCTCAGTATTCGCCGTCGATGAGCTCGGGCGGCACCTGCGCGGCAGCGGCCTCGTCGACGAAGAGCACCGTGCGCTTGCGACCCTTGGCCCCGGCGGCAGGCACGCTGTCGTAGCTTGCACCCGCGAGGGCGAGTCCGAGGGCTGCGGCCTTGTCGGCCCCGGCCAGCACCATCCACACGCGAGCGGCGGAGTTGATCACCGGACGGGTCATCGTCACCCGCTCCGGCGGCGGCTTGGGGGAGTCGCGCACGGCGACCACAGCGCGGTCGGTGATCTGGATCTCCGGGCGGTCCGGGAAGAGCGATGCGATGTGGCCGTCGGCTCCCACCCCGAGGAAGATGATCTGGAACGTGGGCCAAGCGTTTCCGGCTTCGTCGTCGGCGAAGCGCGCGAGCTCGCGCGCGTAGGCTTCGGCCGCGGCATCGAGATCGACGCCGGCGTCGGACGCGGGGATCGGGTGGATGTTCTCGGCGGGGACGTCGATGCGGGAGAACAGCTCGGTGTGCGCGGTCTTCTCGTTGCGCTCGTCGCTGTCTCGCGGGACGAACCTCTCGTCCGTCCACCAGAAGTGCACGAGAGACCAGTCGACGCTGTCGAGCTTGCGATGGCCACCCAGGGCGCGCAGCACCGAGGTGCCCATGACGCCGCCGGTCAGCGAGACGTGGGTGACCCGACCGTCGCGGGTGCGCTTGGCGAGCCGCGAGAGGAATCGCGAGGCCACGGAGCGGGCAACGTGCTCGGGGTCGGGGCGCACGACGACGCGCTTCTCGGCGAAGAACTCAGACATGCTTCTCCCCGGTCGCGGCGGGACCGAGCAACTCCCAGCCCTGGGTGATGACCCGACCATACAGGACGTCCGGATCGAGCCTGCGCAGCTCCTCGGCCAGGCATTCGCGCAGCGTGCGGCGTGGCAGGACGATGTCGTGTCCCGGCTGCTGCGGCTGGGAGAGGTGGGCGTCGGTGTGGTTGGCGCGCTCGAGCACGATGTCGCCGGAGGAGCGCGTCAGACGCACCGAGCGGATTCCGTGGTCCCACTCCTCGGGGGAGGCGTACCGCCAGGTGACGGGGACTTCGAGCTTCAGCCGCAGCCACGCGGCCAGGAGCGCCGTCGACGGCGAACTGCCGCTGCCGACGACCTCGACGTCCGTGACCGGCTCGTAGGGCGGCTGGTCGAGCACCGCGGCGAGCTGCTCGCGCCAGTGCGTGAGGCGCGTCCATGCCAGGTCGGTGTCGCCGGGGGCGTACGTTCGCGAGAGCGTCGTGAGCCGGTCGTCGGCGAAAGGCCTCGTCGACGCGTCGGTGATGCGGCGCTGGGCGATGCGGCCGATGCCGGACTCGGCGGGAACCGCCGGCGGATGGTCGGGCCACCAGGCCACGACTGGCGCATCGGGCAGCAGCAGTCCCGTGATGAGGCTGTCGGGGTTGCTCGCGGCGTCGCCGTGCGCATGCAGCACGATGACCTCACTGGCACCGGCATCGCCGCCGACGCGGATCTGCGCGTCGAGGCGCGCGTCGCCGTCAGGGTGGGTCATCAGCACGATCACCCGCATGGGGTGCTCCCGCGAGGCGTCGTTGGCGGCGTCGATCGCGTCCTCTTCGAGGCCGTGCGACGTGGCGATCACGAGCGTCAGCACGCGTCCGAGGGCGACCGCGCCGCCCTCCTCGCGCACCTTCACCAGCGAGCGGGCGACCTGGGACACCGTGGTGTCGGGCAGATCGACGATCATGGACGCCTCCAGACGCGGCCGTCGCGGGCCAGCAGTTCATCCGCCGACGGCGGCCCCCAAGAACCTGGGGAGTACTGTTCGAGGGGTCCGCGCTGTGCGGCCCAGAACTCCTCGACGGGGTCGAGGATGCGCCAGCTCAGCTCGACCTCTTCGTGGCGGGGGAACAGGGGCGGGTCGCCCAGCAGCACGTCGAGGATGAGGCGCTCGTAGGCCTCGGGGCTCGACTCGGTGAAAGCGTGGCCGTAGCCGAAGTCCATCGTGACGTCGCGCACCTCGGTGGCGGCCCCCGGAACCTTCGAGCCGAAGCGGATGGTGACGCCCTCGTCGGGCTGCACGCGGATCACCAGGGCGTTCTGCCCTTGCTCGGTGGTCTGGTTGCGCAGGAACAGGTGCTGCGGTGCGCGGTTGAAGACGACGGCGATCTCGGTGACCCGTCGCCCCAGTCGCTTTCCCGTGCGCAGGTAGAAGGGCACGCCCGCCCATCGCCGCGTGGCGATCTCGAGCTTGATCGCGGCGTAGGTCTCGGTCGTGGATGCCGGGTCCATGCCGTCCTCGTCGAGGAAGCCGGTCACCTTCTCGCCGCCCTGCCATCCACCGGCGTACTGGCCGCGTGCGGTCGCGGTGGAAAGATCCTCGGGCAGCCGCACCGCCGCGAGCACCTTCTCCTTCTCGGCACGCAGATGTGTGGCATCCAGCGAGATCGGCTCCTCCATGGCGGTGAGGGCCAGCAGCTGCAGCAGGTGGTTCTGGATGACGTCGCGGGCCGCGCCGATGCCGTCGTAGTATCCGGCACGGCCGCCCACGCCGATGTCCTCGGCCATGGTGATCTGCACGTGGTCGACGTAGTTGCGGTTCCACAGCGGCTCGAACAGCTCGTTGGCGAAGCGCAGCGCAAGGATGTTCTGCACCGTCTCCTTGCCGAGGTAGTGGTCGATGCGGAAGATCGAGTCGGCGGGGAAGGCCACTTCGAGGGCTTCGTTGAGGGAGCGCGCGCTCTGCAGGTCGCTGCCGAACGGCTTCTCGATCACGACGCGGCGCCAGCTGGTGTCGCCGGCGGACGTGTCGTCCACCAGGCCCGACGCCTTCAGCTGCTTCGCGACGAGCGGGAAGTCCTTCGGCGGGATCGACAGGTAGAACGCGTGGTTGCCCATCGTGCCGCGTTCGCGGTCGAGCGTGTGCACGGTCTCGCGCAGCCGGTTGAAGGCGTCGGCGTCGTCGAACTCGCCGGAGACGAAGCGGATGCCCTGCAGGAGCTGCTTCCACGTCTCCTCGCGGAACGGGGTGCGCGCGTGCTGCTTGACGGCGTCGTACACCACGCGGGCGAAGTCCTCGTCGGCCCAGTCGCGGCGGGCGAATCCGACGAGGGCGAATCCCGGCGGAAGCAGCCCGCGGTTGGCGAGGTCGTACACGGCGGGCATGAGCTTCTTGCGTGACAGGTCACCCGTCACGCCGAAGATGACGAGCGCGCTCGGACCGGCGATGCGGTTCAGGCGTCGGTCGTCCGGATCGCGCAGCGGGTTGTGGCCACGCGAGATCTCGACGGTCATACGTTGTTTCAGTCCTCCAGGACGGCTTCGAACAGCGTCAGCACTTCGGCCTGCGGTTCGGTGAGGGTGAGGGTGACGACGGGACGTCCGTGGGTCCCGGCGAGCACGGTGGCGTCTCCGGCGGCTTGTGCCCGGATGAGCTCGCCGAAGGTGAAGGGGCGACCCGGGATCTCCAGGTCGACTTCTCCGGCGTCGAGGATCTGCACGAAGACGCCGTTGGCGGGGCCGCCCTTGTGGTACTGCCCGGTGGAGTGCAGGAAGCGCGGACCCCAGCCGAACGTCGTGGGGCGCCCGCTGTCGGCCGCGACCATCTCGCGCAGACCCGCCAGCTGCGAAAGGTCGACCCGGTCGACATAGGCCTGCAGCGACACGTAGCCGTCGGAAGGAACGCGCGCCCAGAGCGACTCCAGAACGCCGGCAACGGTGCCCGACAGGGCGAGTGCCGGATCCGAGACGCGCACCTCCACGCCCTGCTGGACGAAGGCCGGTGCCGACGGAGCAGGGCGGACCTCGAGCATGCCGCGCGCGGCGACCTTGGCGGCTTCCACGTCGGGCTGGTCGAAGGGGTTCACGCCGAGCAGGCGGCAGGCGATCGCGGTCGCGTACTCCCACACCACCAGCTGCGCGCCGAGCGATCCGCTGACGAGGATCTCGCCCTCGTGCTGCTCGAACAGGTGGAACTCGCGGGCCTCGTCGACGAGGCGGAGGATCTGCAGGTCCGCCGGACGGGAGTCGAGCTCGGGCGAGACCGGAAGCAGGACCACCGGAAGGATGCCGGTGCCGTCCTTGCCGGTGGACTCCGCCACGAGCTGCTCGATCCAGTCCGGAAGGCCCGCGATGTGCGTGCCGTCGCTCACGAGGCCGAGCTTGTCGCGACGCGGTTCTCCGCCGGCGATGGCCGCCGCCAGCACGAGCGCCGGGTTGTCGGGACTGTCGATCGCGACCTCGAGCAGGGTGGCCTCGGCCTCGTCGAGCAGCTCGGAGATGTCGACGCCTGCGAGGCCCGTGGGAACCAGGCCGAACGCGGTGAGCGCCGAGTAGCGTCCACCGACCGTCGGGTCGGCGTGGAACACGCGGTACCCGGCGGCCTGCGAGCGCTCGTCGAGAGGCGAGCCCGGGTCGGTGACGACCACGACGTGCTCTGCGGGGTCCATCCCCACATCCAGCCATGCGGCCTCGAAGGCGCGCAGGGCCGAGTCGGTCTCGACAGTGGAGCCCGACTTCGACGAGACGACCAGCACGGTCTCGGCCAGGCCGCCGGTCTCGGCGTCACCGTCGATGGCGTCGAGCACCTGCCCGGGGGCGGTGGAATCCAGGATCACGAGGGGCCGGCCGGCCGTCTGCGCGATGACCTCGGGCGCAAGCGATGACCCGCCCATTCCGGCCAGCACGATGCGCGTCATGCCGCGTTCGGCGAATTCGTCGCGCAGGGCGGCGATCTCGGACACGAGCGGGCGGGACACGCTCACGGCCTGCACCCATCCCAGCCGACGCGAGGCCTCGGCCTCGGCCTCGGGGCCCCACAGGCTCCCGTCGCCGGCGGTGACGCCGCTGGCGACGAGATCGGCGATGAGCCCAGGGAGGGTGCGCTCCACCGCGGCCTTCGCGTGCCCGGTGACCCGGATGTCGAAGGTCATGCGTTGGCCTTGGCCCCTTCGAGAGCCTCGGTGACGGTGCCCTGCAGGTCGTGCCACGAGGCGATGAACTTGTCGACGCCCTCGTCCTCGAGCAGCTGCGTGACCTCGACGAGGTCGATGCCGAGCCGGTCGAGGTCGGCGAAGACCTTGCGCGCGGCCGCGTAGGTGCCGCTGATGCTGTCGCCGATGATCTGACCGTGGTCGAAGGTGGCCTCGAGTGTCTTCTCCGGCATCGTGTTGACGGTGCCGGGCGCGACGAGCTCCGTGACGTAGAGCGTGTCGGGCAGCTTCGGGTCCTTGACGCCCGTGGATGCCCAGAGCGGCCGCTGCACATTGGCGCCGATCTTGACGAGGTCGGCCGCGCGCTTCTCCGCGAACTTCTGCTCGAAGAGCTCGTACGCGAGGCGTGCGTTGGCGACGCCCGCGAGCGACATGAGCCCCTCGGCCTCGCCGGTGCCCACGGCCTCGAGACGCTTGTTGATCTCGGTGTCGACCCGCGAGACGAAGAACGATGCGACGGAGTGGATGTGCGACAGGTCGAAGTCGCCGGCGTGCGCCCGCTCCAAGCCTTCGAGGTACGCGTCGATGACCTCGGCGTACCGCTCCAGCGAGAAGATCAGCGTGACGTTGACCGAGATGCCCGCGGCGATGACCTCGGTGATCGCGGGAAGGCCGGCCTTGGTGGCGGGGATCTTGATCAGCACGTTGGGCCGGTCGACCGCGGCCGCGAGCTCCTTCGCCTGGGCGACGGTCGCCGCGGTGTCATGTGCGAGGTCGGGGGAGACCTCGATCGACACCCGGCCGTCGACACCCTTGGTGGCGTCGTAGATGGGGCGGAAGATGTCGCACGCGCTCTGCACATCGGTGGTGGTCAGCGAGAAGATCGTGTCGTCCGTCGACGCACCCTTCGCCGCCTGGGCGGCGATGGCCTCTTCGTAGCCGATGCCCGCAGAGATCGCGCCCTGGAAGATCGTGGGGTTGGTGGTCACCCCGACGACGTTGCGGGTGTCGATCAGCTGCTGCAGGTTGCCGGTCGTGATGCGCTGGCGGGAGAGGTCGTCGAGCCAGATGCTGACTCCGGCGTCGGACAGGGCCTGGGTGGGGCTGGGAGTGGTCATGCGTTGGCCTCCTTGAGAGTCTCGCGTGCCGCTTCCACGACCGCGTCGGCGGTGATGCCGAACTTCTGGAACAGGGTCTTGTAGTCGGCCGATGCGCCGAAGTGGTCGATCGCGACGGAGCGGCCGGCGTCGCCGACGATGCCGTGCCACGTCAGCGGGGAGCCGGCCTCGACCGACACCCGCGCCTTCACGGCGGCAGGGAGGACCTGCTCGCGGTAGGCGGCATCCTGCTCGGCGAACCACTCCAGCGACGGCGCCGACACCACGCGGGCGTTGACGCCCTCCGCCGCGAGCGTCTCGCGGGCGGCGACGGCCAGCTGCACCTCGGAGCCGGTGGCGATGAGGATGACGTCGGGCGTGCCCCCGGGCGCCTCGGCCAGGATGTAGGCGCCCTTGGCGACGTTGTCGGCCGAGGCGAGCACATCGCCGTCGGCCTCACCCGTGCCGCGTTCGAAGACGGGGATGTTCTGGCGGGTCAGCGCGATGCCAGTGGGGCCGTCCTGGCGGCGGAGGATCTCGAGCCACGCGGCCGCCGTCTCGTTGGCGTCGGCGGGGCGCACCACGGTGAAGTTCGGGATGGCGCGCAGCGTCGCCAGCTGCTCGATCGGCTGGTGGGTGGGGCCGTCCTCGCCGAGGGCGACGGAGTCGTGCGTCCAGACGAAGACCGACGGGATGTTCATCAGTGCCGCCAGGCGCACCGCAGGACGCATGTAGTCGCTGAAGATGAGGAAGGTGCCGCCGAACGGGCGGGTGGGACCGTGCAGCTTGATGCCGTTGACGATCGCGCCCATGGCGTGCTCGCGGATGCCGAAGTGCAGCACCCGGCCGTAGGGGGAGCCCGACCACTCGTGCGTTGACCACTGTGCCGGGATGAAGCTCTTGGCGTTCTTGATGGTGGTCAGGTTCGACTCGGCGAGGTCGGCGGAGCCGCCCCACAGCTCGGGAAGCTGCTCGGCGAGGGCGTTGATGACGACACCTGAGGCTGCGCGGGTCGAGACTTCCTTGCCCGCCTCGAACGACGGCAGCGCGTCGGCGATGTCCGCCGGCAGCTCACCGGCTTCGAGCCGGTCGAGCAGCGCCTTGCGCTCGGGGTTGGCTTCGGCCCAGGCGTCGAAGGCCTGCTGCCACTCGGCGCGGGCGGGCGCGGCGCGCTCGGCCAGCGCGCGGGTGTGCGCGATGACGTCGTCGGCGACCTCGAACGTCTTCTCGGGGTCGAAGCCGAGCACCTTCTTCGTCGCGGCCAGCTCGTCGGCGCCGAGGGCGGAGCCGTGGATCTTGCCGGAGTTCTGCTTGCCGGGGGAGGGCCAGCCGATGATGGTCTTGAGGATGATGAGCGACGGCTTGTCGGTCTCGCCCTTGGCCGCCTCGATGGCGGCGAACAGCTCGGCGACGTCCTCGACATACTCGCCGGTGCGCTTCCAGTCCACCGTCTGCACGTGCCAGCCGTAGGCCTCGTAGCGTGCGGCGACGTCTTCGGTGAAGGCGACGTTGGTGTCGTCCTCGATCGAGATCTGGTTGGAATCGTAGATGGCGATCAGGTTGCCCAGCTGCTGGTGACCGGCGAGCGAAGACGCCTCGCTGGTGACGCCCTCCTGCAGGTCGCCGTCACCGGCGATGACGTAGATGTCGTGGTCGAACGGGGACTGCCCTGCCGGGGTCTCCGGGTCGAACAGGCCGCGCTCGTAGCGGGCGGCATAGGCGAAGCCGACGGCGGATGCCAGCCCCTGGCCGAGAGGCCCGGTGGTGATCTCCACGCCGTCGGTGTGACCGTACTCGGGGTGGCCTGGGGTCTTCGAGCCCCACGTGCGCAGCGCCTTGAGGTCATCGAGCTCGAGCCCGAAGCCGCCGAGGTACAGCTGCACGTACTGGGTGAGCGACGAGTGTCCGGCCGAGAGGATGAAGCGGTCGCGGCCGAGCCAGTGAGTGTCGGTCGGGTCGTGCCGCATGACCTTCTGGTACAGCAGGTATGCCGCCGGTGCGAGACTCATCGCGGTGCCGGGGTGGCCGTTGCCGACCTTCTCGACGGCATCGGCTGCCAGCACTCGAGCGGTGTCCACCGCGCGCCGGTCGATCTCTTCCCACTGCAACTCCGACACTAGGTCGCCTTTCTCGAGGGAGTGCGCCGTGTCGGGGCGGTCCGCAGCCCTCGTTCGCAAGGGGTGACGGGGGCCCGTGGACACCGGCGCGCGTGTGGGTTCAGCATAGCGAAGCGGGGTACCTGGGAGGGCGGGGTTGTGGCTGTGTGACGATGCCGGCCCGGCTCGCCCGGCGAAGGTCATGGCCTAGACTGAGGAAGCAATGGGCGCGGCGATAGCGGGGAAAATGGACATCACGACGACGTCGGGCAGTGTGCAGGCGGCGGCCCCCTCCTTCGGACGCACCGTCCGCGCCTACGTTGCGCTGACGAAGCCCCGCGTGCTCGAGCTGCTTCTGGTGACCACCGTGCCGGTGATGATCCTCGCGCAGGGCGGGTTCCCCAACGTCTGGCTGGTGCTCGCCACCGTTGTCGGCGGCTCGATGAGCGCCGGGTCCGCGGCGGCGTTCAACATGTATCTCGACCGCGACATCGACGCGCACATGAAGCGCACCGCCGGTCGTCCCATCGTCACCGGCGAGGTGTCGCCCCGTGGGGCGCTCATCTTCTCGTGGGTGCTGGCCGTGGCATCCACCCTCTGGCTGCTCGCGACGACCAATTGGGTCGCGGCCGCGCTGTCGGTGGGGGCCATCTTCTTCTACGTCGTGATCTACACGATGATCCTCAAGCGCCGCACCGAGCAGAACATCGTGTGGGGCGGTATCGCCGGTTGCTTCCCGGTGCTCATCGGCTGGTCCGCCGTCACCGGTTCGCTGTCGTGGAGCGCGTTCATCCTCTTCGCGCTGGTGTTCCTGTGGACGCCGCCGCACTACTGGCCCCTGTCGATGAAGTACAAGGGCGATTACGCCGAGGTCGACGTGCCCATGCTGGGCGCCACGCGCAACGGCTCGCAGGTCGGCCTGCAGGTCATCCTCTACGCCTGGGCCACCGTCGCGTGCTCGCTGCTGCTGGTGCCGGTCGCCGGCATGGGCCTGCTCTACACCGTGTCCGCCCTCGTCTTCGGCGGCTGGTTCGTGTACGAATCGCACGTGCTCTACAACCGTGCGGTGCGCGGGACCGAGCCCAAGCCGATGCGCGTGTTCCACGCGTCGATCACTTATCTGACGCTGCTGTTCCTCGCGATCGCCGTCGACCCGCTGTTGCCCTTCTGAGCGTCGGTCGGTCGGCCCTGCTCACGGGCGCGGCCCGGCGATGTCGGCGGAGCCGGCGGCCTGCGGCTTCGTGATGGCGGGTGCCTCGTCGGCGGTACCCGCCGTCGTACGGGTCGTCTCCGGCAGCCGACTCGTCGTCTGAACCGGCGTGAATGCACCGCGCGTGGCGGACTCGTCGTCCGCGTCGCCCGGCTCGGAGATGGATGCTGCGACGGAGGCGGCATCCGACGCGGGTACGATCGCCCGCATCGACGCGACGGTGAGCGCGAGCGCCAGGCCAAGGAGTCCGGTTGCCACCAGGATGCCGCCGACCACGGCCTCGACCTGGCCGACGTAGACCTCGACGCCGGTCGCGGTCCCGGCGGTCAGCGCGGTGGCCATGACGGTGAGGCGGTCGAACAGCAAGACCGCACCGGCGACGGCAGTGGCGAGCGATCCGATGACCAGGATCCAGAACGGGATGCTGCGGACGAGGCGGGGGCGAGAGGTCATGGTGCTCCTTGCTGGGGGCGCGGCTGATGCCGCGAAGGGGTGCCCAGCCTGCGCCCCTTACCCGGACAGAACCGGGGAGTGCGCTATGCGTGCGCTATGCGACCGGCGGCGGCGAAGGCCCCGAGGAGCGCTTCGACTCCTCGGGGCCTTCTCGTCCGGTCTGTGCCGCCTGCCATCGCCAGGGCAGCCGGCCCAGCCGCGGGCGCGGGCTGTTCAGCCGCTGTGGCCGTCGCCGACGCGGGCGGCGCGCCGCCGGGCGACGAGCGTCAGCCCGAGGCCGAGCGCGCCTGCACCGGCGAGCGCGACGGGCACTGCGGTGCCGGAACCACCCGTGTACGCCAGCGTGGCCGGCGCGGCGCACTCGACGGCGGGGTGGTGCACCTCCCTGGTCACGGCCGGGGTCGCGGGGGTACCGGGGACGCCGGGAACGGCGGGCCGGTATTCCTGCGTGATGACCTTGACCTCCTCGGTCACGGCCGGGTGCTCCACGGTGTGGGTCTCGGCGGGGTGCTCCACGGTGTGGGTCTCGGCCGGGTGCTCCACGGTGTGGGTCTCGGCGGGGTGCTCCACGGTGTGGGTCTCGGCCGGGTGGTGCACCGTCGTGGTGACGGCTTCGAGGTAGAACCAGTCGCCGTTGCCTGAGCCGCCGTGGGAGCGGTAGTACGCCCCCTCGTGGCCCACGCCGTGCGGGTCGCCCTGCACATTCGGCTGCCAGTCAGCGCCCGGGAATGCCGGCGGGTCATCGGAGGCGTGCGGGCCGCCGGTCCACGAGTAGCGCTGCCAGTGGTCGAACACCTCCTCGTCCCAGGCTTCCTTGTCGACGACGGTTTCGGTCCAGGCCTCCTTGTCGACGACGGTTTCGGTCCAGGCCTCCTTGTCGACGACGGTTTCGGTCCAGGCCTCCTTGTCGACGACGGTTTCGGTCCAGGCCTCCTGGACGACGCGGGTCTCCGTGTGGCTCACCTCGGGGACCTCGGCTACACCGGGGATCTCGGCGACGGCGGGCACCGCGGGGGTCACGAGGACCGTCTCGGTCCAGGCAGCCCGCGGAACGCACGTGGCGTCTGCGGCCTGCGCTGCGGACGCGCCGAGCATCAGCGGGCTCGCAGCGATGGCGAGCGCCGCAATGGCGCTCGCGACCTGCTTTCTCACCGCAACTCCTTTCTGTCGTGATGGGTGGGGTCAGCCCGCGGGCACTGCCCGCGGGACGTGTCAGGGCTCCGTTCGCGCTTCGCGGCGCATCCGCAGGACACGGCCGATCGAGAGCGTGGCGAGCCCGGCGACGAACAGGGTCCAGCCCGCCACCCAGGTGTGGGCGACGGCGGCGCCGGACGTGGCGAGCACACCGGCGGCGCTGCTGTTGAGCTGGTACATGGAGAGGTCCTTCCGCAAGAGCGGGGGTCCCGCTCAGCTCGAGGGGACGAAGAGGGGGGTCTCGTGCGCGGCGACGTGGTTCCAGTCGGTGTCATGGCGCAGCAGCGCCAGCGCGACGGCGTGCACGAACGCCGCCTGCAGGGCGATGTCGCAGACGCATTCGTCGGGTGCGACCATCCGCCAGCCGCACGTCTTGAGGGCCAGGGTCAGCTCGGAATCCTCGGTGATGGCACCGCGGTCGTAGACGTCCCCGCGGGTACCTGGCAGAAGATCACCTCGTGCGGCGGCGACATCGCGCAGCGCGGCGGTGCGGAACATCGACGCGGTGCCGGTGACGACGCTCACCCGTCCGGTGGCGCGGATCTGGGTGCCGTAGCGGACGTACTCGTTCGCCTGGAACTGCTGCAGCACGCTCAGTGGGCGCTCGCCGACGAAGATCCCGCTCACTGCGCCGAGTGCGGCGTCAGCGGTCAGCGCGGCCATGGCCACCTCGATGAACTGCGGGTCCAGGCGCGTGTCGGCATCGACGACGAGGACGAAGGGCGGTGCGTCGCCGCCCAGCGCTGCGAGCGCCTGATTGAGCGCACCGGCCTTGCGGTCGGTGTTGTCACGGGTCACCATGACGTCGGCCCCGTGGGCGGCGGCGACGTACCCGGTGGCATCCGTGCAGTTGTCGGCGACGACGATCACACGTCGCGGTACCGCCGTCTGCCGTGACAGGGCGTCGAGCGTCTCGGCGATGGCGTCGGCTTCGTTGTGCGCGGGGATGATCACCGCGAGTTCCCTCGCGCGCACGACGCGCCGCGAAGGCAGGCTGGACCGTACGGTCGCGCTCATGGCGGACCACCCTTTCTCGCCGGTGGGACGGCGCTCGACCCGGCCGTCGGAGCGGGCGGCCACGCGGCGGCACCGGTGCGGTCCCGCGGTCACTCAGTCCACTCCCGCGGCGGGGTGCACAGACGACCGCGCAAGCGACTTGAGCATCGCGCCGGGCGCGGTCCAGCACGCGGGCAGGCCCGTCTGAGCACGCCGGCTGCGCGCGTGAGTATCAGGCGTGAGTCGCGCGGGCGAGGATGCTGCCGGTCAGACGAGGCCGACGAGGTCTTCGCGGGTGTTCACGCCGAGCTTGCGGAAGACCCGGTAGAGGTGGTTGTCGATCGTCCGCTCGCTGACGACCAGCCGCTCGGCGACCTCCCGATTGGTGCTGCCGGCGGCGATGAGGTGGGCCACCTCCCGCTCGCGCGGTGTCAGCACGGATGCCGGGTCGAGCCGTGCCGACAGCACGAGCGACAGGTCATCGCCCGCCGCGTGCACGGCCCGGCGCAGCCGAAGCGATTCGCGCGACGCGTCCTCCGCTCGACCCTCCTGACGCAGATAGCGCACCGCCATCGCGTGCGCGCGGGTGCCGAACAGCACCAGTTCCGTGTCGCGGAGGGTGTCCGCGGCGGCGAGCAGCCTCTCGGGCGAATGGGCGCAGGCGCCCTCGAGGAACGCACCCAGCGCCGGCATCACCGAGCCCTGGCTCGCGAAGGCCACCTGGGCGGTGCGCGCCGAGCGCTCGCCGTCGACGTGCAGCTCGAGCAGACGCACTCCTTCGAACACGGCGGCGAGAAGGTATCCCTCGTCGATGAGCGTGGTGACCTCCTGCCAGGCGGCGGTCGTCGCCTCGGCGGCAGGCACGCCCCGTGCGAGGGCGAGCGCAGCTGCCGACGCCGCGGAGCTCATGTACGGGAACGGACCGCCGCTCAGGCCGAGCGCGTCGAGCTGGACGATCATGTCGTGCGCGCTGTCGAACGCTCCCTCCCACAGGGAGAGGCCCGCGCTGATGGAGAGCAGACCGGCCCGGGAGTCTGGAGCGAGCACGGCGGGCGCGTTGACCGCGAACACGCTCGTCAGGTGGTCGCGCAGCGTGGCCATCCGACCCTGCAGGAACAGCCCGAGCGCCACGACATACGCGTGGGGCTCGACACTGGTGCGATCGAGGGTGCCGCGGGCGAGGTCGAGTTGGCGCTGCGACCGCTGCACGGCGCCGGCGATGTCACCGTCGCAGAGCTGGGCGAGCGGGATGACCGAGTAAGGGTCGCGGCGGAGCGGATCGGCGGGGGAGAGGTCGGCGAAATCGGCCACCGCGTCGCTCGTGCGCCCGCCGCTGAGCAGCACCTCGCCGCGCACGAGACGCACGATGTCCACGGCGTGCCAGCGCGGCAGCCCTGTCGTCTGCATCGGCCGGGACAGTCGGCGCACCTCCTCGATCTCGGCCGGCTGCGGGGAGGCGGGCAATTCGGCGGTTCCGAGCCCTGGGATCATCAGGCGCAGGTGCTGCTCGACCGCCGAGACCGCGGCGCCCGAACCGGGGATCTCTCGGGTCGTCTCCGCCAGCAGCGCCATCGCGCGGTGCGGCTCGCGACGACTCGTCGCGCGGTACACCACCTCCCACAGGCGCAGCCGGAGGGCGTCCCGGTCCGCGGGGAGCTGCGCGGTGCTCGCAGCCGCGAGCACGGCGTCGATCTCGTGGTTGTCCGCGCCGTCGTCGACGAGCGCCTGGACGTAGGCCACCGCCGTGACCGCCGTGCGCTGCGCGCGCCATTGTGCACGCGTCTCGGTGACGCGCCGGGCGGATTCCTCCCCCAGTACGCGACCGAGGATCGCGGCGGCCTCGGGCGACGACGACCAGCGATTCGGCGCGTGCAGGGGCGGCCGCACGGTCTCACCAGGCAGCGCGGCGGCGTCACGGGTCTGCGGTCGCGCCTCGGCGATGCGGGCGGCCGCCGCGCGGCCGCGCGCGGCGGGCGCGCGGTGTCGCAGATGGTCCTCCAGGACCGGAGGGAACAGCGCGACCACCGGCCCGCGGTCGTCGTCGACGAAGCGGAGCAGGCCGCGGTCGTCCAGGGAGGTCAGGGTCGACCACGGCAGCAGGCGCAGCACCGTCGCGAGCTCGGCGGGTCCCAGCTCGGCGAGCAGCCAGCATCCCTCACGCTCGGTGTCGGAGAGCCCTTCGACGAGCTTCACGAGTGTGGCGGCGAGCGCTCTGCTCCAGAGGTCGCGCTCCGCCGACCAGCGCTCCCCGCGCTGCACCAGCCGCCCGGCCTGCCGGGCGGTGACGGTGATGGCGCGGGCGATGCCGGGCAATCCTCCCGACAGGGCGTACACACGCCCCGCGGCATCGGCGTCGACATCGCCGCCGAGGGTGTCCGAAACGAGACGATGGATCGCCTCGAACGATGCAGGCGGCATCCACAGTGCCGTCGCCTCCTGGCGGGCCAAGAGCCTGTCGACGACGGTCGACCCGGGGTAGGGCGGGCGCATGGCGATGACGACGGTGACAGCGGGGTCGTCGGCCGCGGCGGCGAGCGCCGTCGCCGACGTGTCGTCCAGGCGGTCGCCGTCCTCGACGAGCAGCAGCGTCGGCACGGCTCCCGACGGCGCCAGGGCCTGCGCGGAGCTCAGCGTGGTCAGTCCGCCGGCGCCGCCAGGCCCGTGCACACCGGAGAGGGCTAGCGATTCGAGGGGTCTTCCCGAGACGCCGTGTCCCGTGACGGTGCGCACCGCCCACTCCTCCTGTTCGAAGAGGCCGCGCAGCGCTCGCAGCACGTCGCGGCGTCCCGAGCCGGGAAGGCCCACGAGCACGACGCAGATGCCGGCGCGAACGGACTCGGCGATCGTGCCGACCAGCCCAGAGCTCGGAGAGGGCGTCGCCATGCCCCCACTATGGTCGGCGGCGTCCGCTCACACCAGAGTCCCGCGCGGGGTCAGCCCCGCGGGTGCGCGCGCCGCGTGAGGTTCAGCAGCAGCACCGTCATCGCTGCCGCGGAGAGCGCAGCGAGCACCATGTGCACGCCGACGGCGAGCTCCGGCAGACCGTTGCGCGCCTGGTAGATCCCGACGCCGATCTGCACGAGGACGACGCCCAGGAGGGTCGTCGCCCAGCGGCGGGCGGCGAGACGCTGCGCCCACGCGGCCCCGACGAGCACGAGGAGGCACGCCAGCAGCACATAGCCCGGCCACGCGTGCACGTGCTCGAGCACTTCGGCGTTGAAGCCGTTGCGCCCGGCTTCGATGTCACCGGAGTGGGGTCCCGCCCCGGTGGTGAGCACGCCGAAGACGATGGTGAGCGCCAACGGCACCAGGGTCGCAAACGCGGTGCGGGCGTACCACAGCGGCACCACTCGAGCGCGTGGTCCGGGCTCGGTGTTCATGCGCACGAGGAAGGCGGCGCAGACGCACACCAGCAGCAATGAGGCGACGTAGTGAAAACCGACGATGAAGGGGTTCAGCCCGGTGAGCACCGTGATGCCGCCGACAATCGCCTGGGCGATCACGCCGCCGACGACGACGAGCGCGAGCAGGAACAGATCGCGCCGCTCCCGGCGCATGCGCCACACCAGCGCGACCACGATGAGGGCGAGGATGCCGACGAGTCCCGTCAGGGTGCGGTTGCCGAACTCGATGACCCCGTGGATGCCCATCTCCGGCGTGTTGACCAGCGACTCCGGCGTGCACGTCGGCCACGTGGGGCAGCCCAGACCCGAACCGGTGAGGCGCACGGCGCCCCCGGTGGCGATGATCAGCACCTCGGCGGCGAAGGACAGCCAGGCGAAGACGCGGATGCGCCGGTCCACCGTGGTGGGAAGCCATTCGAGGAAGCGGGAAGGGGTGCGCGTCGCGACCGCCTGGGACATGTCGTAGCCTCCTGGGAATGCGCACCGCATCGGGATGGGCGGTGCGCGGAGCCACGCCGGGATACCGGCGCAACCTGTAGACTCATGGGGTGGGATGCCGCGCGTGAGCGCCGGCCATCCCTCACAGTCTAGGCGCGATTGCGCGCCGATTAAGCGGGCCCGGAAGCGGCATCACCCCCTCGGAACTCCACGGGGGGACGGGAATGCCGGGACGGATGACACCGTTTGCGGCCCAGAGGAGGAATCGTCATGTCGGATGTGCTCATCGACCGTCCCGAGCTTGAATCGCTGGGGGTGTACGAGTTCGGCTGGCACGACCCCGATGCCGCCGGCGCCACCGCGAAGCGAGGCCTCAGCGAAGCCGTCGTCCGCGACATCTCGGCGCTCAAGGCCGAGCCCGAGTGGATGCTCAAGACCCGCCTGAAGGCGCTGCAGCTGTTCGAGCGCAAGCCGATGCCCACCTGGGGCGCCGATCTCAGCGACATCGACTTCGACAACATCAAGTACTTCGTGCGCTCCACCGAGAAGCAGGCCCAGACCTGGGAAGACCTGCCGGAGGACATCAAGAACACGTACGAGCGACTCGGCATCCCCGAGGCGGAGCGTGCGCGCCTGGTCTCGGGCGTCGCCGCGCAGTACGAGTCCGAGGTCGTCTACCACCAGATCCAGAAGGAGCTGGAGGACCAGGGCGTCATCTTCATGGACACCGACACCGCCCTGCGCGAGCACCCCGAGTTCTTCGAGGAGTACTTCGGCAGCGTCATCCCCTCCGGGGACAACAAGTTCGCTGCGCTGAACACGGCCGTCTGGTCGGGAGGCTCGTTCGTCTACGTCCCCAAGGGCGTGCACGTGGACATCCCGCTGCAGGCGTACTTCCGCATCAACACCGAGAACATGGGCCAGTTCGAGCGCACGCTGATCATCGCGGACGAGGGCTCCTACGTGCACTACATCGAGGGTTGCACCGCCCCGATCTACCAGTCCGACTCGCTGCACTCCGCGGTGGTCGAGATCATCGTGAAGAAGAACGCACGCGTGCGCTACACCACGATCCAGAACTGGTCGACGAACGTCTACAACCTCGTCACCAAGCGCGCCGTGGCCCACGAGGGCGCGACCATGGAGTGGGTCGACGGCAACATCGGCTCCAAGGTGACGATGAAGTACCCCTCGATCTTCCTGGTCGGCGAGCACGCCAAGGGCGAGACCCTGTCGGTCGCCTTCGCCGGTCCCGGTCAGCACCAGGACGCCGGCGCGAAGATGATCCACATGGCGCCGTACACGCAGTCGTCGATCATCTCGAAGTCGATCGCCCGCGGTGGCGGTCGTGCCGGCTACCGCGGCGAGGTGCGGGTGGATGCCAACGCGCATCACTCCGCCAACACCGTGCGCTGCGACGCCCTGCTCGTGGACACCAAGTCGCGGTCCGACACGTATCCCGCGATCGACATCCGCGTGGACGACGTGCAGCTGGGCCACGAGGCGACGGTGTCGAAGGTCAGCGAAGAGCAGCTGTTCTATCTGCAGTCACGCGGCATGCCCGAGGACGAGGCGATGGCGATGATCGTCCGTGGGTTCATCGAGCCCATCGCCCGCGAGCTGCCCATGGAGTACGCCCTCGAGCTGAACAAGCTCATCGAGATGGGCATGGAAGGATCCGTCGGCTGATGACCACTGTCACCCAGGCCCCCGCTGCCGCCGCGGAGGGTCACATCGACCCTGCCGCCGCGTTCGTTCCGGTGCAGACCCGCTCCGAGCGACCCACCTCGTTCGACCCTGCCGACTTCGGCGCTCCCACCGGCCGTGAGGTCAACTGGAAGCACACCCCGATCGCCCGCCTCGGCGCGGTGCTCGTCGACGAGGACACCAGCGCCTCTGAGGCCGTCGAGTACCGCTTCGACGTGCCCGAGACCCTGCGCGTCCCGTCGCTCGGCCACGACGCGGCCGTCCGCGGCGAGGTGTTCCGCCCCGAGGACGTCGCCGCCGCCATCGCATGGAAGCAGAGCCCCGACGCGCTGCACCTGCGCATTCCGGCGAACGAGGAGCACGAGGGGCTGCTGCGCGTGGACCTCGTCGGCCGCGACGCGCGCGCCCACGGCAACGCCCACATCATCGTCGAGGCCATGCCGAACTCGGCTGCCACTGTGCTGCTCTACCACTCCGGGTCCGCGCAGTACGCGCAGAACGTCGAGATCATCGTGCGCGACGGCGCCCGGCTGAACCTCGTGACGGTGCAGCGCTGGGACGGCGATGCCGTGCACGTGGCATCCCACCAGGCGCGCGTGGACCGCGACGCGACCCTCACCCACGTCGTGGTCAGCCTCGGCGGCGGCGTCGTGCGCGTGAACCCGTCGGTCGAGCTCGCCGGAGCAGGCTCCGAATGCAAGCTCTACGGCGTCTCGTTCTCGGACGCAGGGCAGCACCTCGAGAGCCAGGTGTACATGCACCACAAGGGCCCGCACACCAAGGGCGACGTGCTCTACAAGGGCGCGCTGCAGGGCGAGAGCGCACGCAGCGTCTGGATCGGCGATGTGCTCATCGGGGCGGATGCCAGCGGCACCGACTCGTACGAGGCCAACCGCAACCTGGTGCTCACCGACGGCGCCCGCGCCGAGTCCATCCCGAACCTCGAGATCGAGACGGGCGACATCCAGGGCGCCGGCCACGCCAGCGCCACCGGCCGCTTCGACGACGAGCAGCTGTTCTACCTGCAGGCCCGCGGCATCGCCGAGGCCGAAGCACGGCGCCTGGTCGTGGTGGGATTCCTCGGCGAGATCATCCAGAAGACCGGCATCCCCTCGCTCGAAGAGGAGCTCACCGCGGCGATCCTCGCCGAGCTCGACGCAGGGGCGCAGGAGTGACCGCCACCCGCGTCTGCGCGCTGAGCGAGCTGGAGCAGGACTCCGCCCGCCGGGTCGAGGTCGACGGCGTGCCGATCGCCCTCGTGCTGGACTCCAACGGCGAGGTGCATGCCATCGGCGACACCTGCACGCACGGCGACATCTCGCTCTCCGAGGGATTCGTCGAGGGGGAGACCCTGGAGTGCTGGGCCCACGGCTCGGCTTTCTCGCTGCTCACCGGCCGTCCCCTGAACCTCCCCGCTTACGAGCCCGTCCCCGTCTACGTCGTCCAGATCGACGGCGACGACGTGCTCATCGACCCGAACCTGAAGAAGGAAGTCTGACATGTCTGTCCTCGAGATCCGCGACCTGCACGTGACGGTCGAGACCGATGAGGGAACGACCCCCATCCTCAACGGCGTGACGCTGACCATCCGCACGGGTGAGACGCACGCCATCATGGGCCCCAACGGCTCGGGCAAGTCCACGCTCGCGTACACGATCGCCGGCCACCCGAAGTACACCGTCACGGGCGGCTCCATCACCCTGGACGGCGAGGACGTGCTGGAGATGTCCGTGGACGAGCGCGCACGCGCCGGCCTGTTCCTCGCGATGCAGTACCCGGTCGAGATCCCCGGCGTCACCGTGACGAACTTCCTGCGCACGGCCAAGACCGCCATCGACGGCGAGGCGCCGGCCCTGCGCACCTGGACCAAGGACGTCAAGGAGTCGATGAAGAACCTGCGCATGGACCCCAAGTTCGCGCAGCGCAACGTCAACGAGGGCTTCTCCGGCGGCGAGAAGAAGCGCCACGAGATCCTGCAGCTCGAGCTGCTGAAGCCGAAGCTCGCGGTGCTCGATGAGACCGACTCCGGCCTCGACGTCGACGCGCTGAAGATCGTCTCCGAGGGCGTCAACCGCGCCAAAGAGAACACCGGCCTCGGCGTGCTGCTCATCACCCACTACACGCGCATCCTCCGCTACATCCGCCCCGACTTCGTGCACGTCATGGTCGCGGGACGCATCGCGGAGGAGGGCGGCCCCGAGCTCGCCGACCGTCTCGAGAGCGAAGGCTACGACCGCTACCTCGAGCCCGTCGCCGACGCGGGCGCGTAGGATCGCGTCATGACCGCGACGCTCACCACAGAGAAGTACGAAGAGGTCATCGAGGCGCTCAAGGACGTCATGGACCCGGAGCTCGGGATCAACGTCGTCGACCTCGGCCTCATCTACGACCTCGCGTGGGATGACGAGAACGACGCTCTCGTGATCCACATGACGCTCACCTCGGCGGGCTGCCCGCTCACCGACGTGCTGGAAGAGCAGACCGCACAGTCGCTCGACCAGGTCGTCGATCGATTCCGCATCAACTGGGTGTGGATGCCGCCGTGGGGGCCCGAGCGCATCACCGACGATGGGCGCGACATGATGCGCGCCCTCGGCTTCGCCATTTGACGTGAGGGCCCGATGCCGTGAGACGGCATCGGGCCCTTTGCATGCCTGCGCGTTTCGTCTCGGGCGCTGCGCGTCCTCGCTCAACGACCGGCGCGCGCGCCGGGGGCGCCGGCGGCATGCCAAGCTGGAACGGTGACACCCACCCCCCTCCAGGCTCCGCCGCTGGAGCAGCTGCGGCGACGCAGCAGCACGAAGTGGCGCACCTATCCCGATGACGTCCTGCCGCTGTTCGTGGCGGAGCTGGACTTCGATCTGGCTCCGGCGATCACCGAGGTGCTGCAGCGCGCCGTGCTAGCGGGGGATACCGGCTACACGCCGCCCGACCCCGGCATCCGCGACGCGTTCGCCGGGTACGCGCGGCGACGGTGGGGCTGGGATGTGGCGCCGGAGCGGGTGCGTTCGACGGGCGACGTCATGATGGGCGTCGTCGAACTGCTGCGGCGCGTCATCGCCCCGGGCGACGGGGTCGTGATCACGCCGCCGGTGTACCCGCCCTTCGGCGACTGCATCGAAGAGGCGGGCGGCGTCGTGCGCCGCGTCCCGCTGCACGACACCGGCGACGCGTGGCGACTGGACTTCTCCGGGCTGCAGAGGGCGTTCGCCGCGGGGGCATCGGCGATGCTGCTGTGCAATCCGCACAATCCCACCGGCACCGTCCACGCCCGCGACGACCTCGCGGCGCTGGCCGAGCTCGCCGAGCGCTACGGGGTCACCGTCATCAGCGATGAGATCCACGCCCCGCTCACCCAGCCCGGGGTGACCTTCACCCCGTACCTCGACGCCTCATTGGCGGCGGCGCGCAGCGGCTTCGCCGTCACCAGCGCCAGCAAGACCTACAACCTCGCGGGCCTGAAGTGCGCCGTGATGGTCGCCGGGTCCGACGAGACCGCCGCCGTGCTGACGGGTCTGCCCGCCGAGGTGGAATGGCGCACCGGGATCTTCGGCGCGCTGGCGAACGTCGCGGCCTTCTCCCCGGAGAGCGACGACTGGCTCGCCTCGCTGCTGGCGGCCCTCGACGACAACCGGCGACTGCTGGCAGACCTGCTCGCCGAGCAGCTGCCTGCTGCGCGCTACCGGATGCCGGACGCCGGGTTCCTGGCATGGGTCGATCTGACCGATCTCGGCTGGGGGGACAACCCCGCGGCGACCATCCTGCGCGAGGCGAAGGTGGCCCTGCACTACGGCCCCGCGTTCGGCGCAGAGGGCGCGGGCCACGTGCGCATCAACTTCGGCTGCGCACCGGAGGTGCTGCGCGAGGCGATCGGACGCATCGGCGCCCTCGCGCGCGCATGAGCGACACCCGGACGGCGGCAGGCATCTGGTCCGCAGGCTACGTGTGGGTGACCCTCGGCGCCGTCGCGATGATCTTCCTCGCCGCCACCCAGGCTCTGGCCGTGACGACGGTCATGCCGGTCGTCAGCGCCGACCTCGACGGTGAGGCACTGTACGCGGCGGCCTTCTCGGCGACGGTCGCGACGAGCGTCATCGGCATGGTGGTCGCCGGCGCCTGGTGCGACCGCTCGAGCCCGCTGGGTCCGCTCACCGCCGCCGTCGTGCTGTTCGCCGCCGGCCTCGTGGTGGCGGGGCTCGCCCCGAGCATGGAGGTGCTCGTCGCGGGCCGGCTGCTGCAAGGGCTCGGCACCGGCGGTCAGACGGTGGCGCTGTACGTCGTGGTGGCGCGGGTCTTCCCAGGCCGGCTGCACGGCCGGGTGTTCGCGGCGTTCTCCGCCGCGTGGGTGATCCCCTCCCTCGTCGGTCCGGTGCTCGCGGGGGCCGTGGCGGAGTTCCTCCACTGGCGATGGGTGTTCCTCGGCGTCGCCGCCCTCACCCTCGCCGCCTTCGCGCTGGTGTCGCTGCGGCTGAGGGGCACAGACCTGGGCACATCGCAGCCAGATCGCACGCCTGTGGGCACACGGCTGTTGTGGGCGGTGTTCGTCGCGGGAGGGGCGCTGGCGCTGACCCTCGCCGGCAGCGCGGGCGTGTGGATGCCGGCGGTCGTCGTGGCATCCATCGCCGTGCTCGTGCTCACCGTGCGCCCGCTGGTGCCCGCTGGCACCCTGCGCGCGGCCCGCGGGCTCCCCAGCGTCGTGCTGATGCGCGGCCTCATCGCCGGCGCCCTCTTCGGCGCGGAGGTGTACGTGCCGAAGCTCCTCATCGACGAGTACGGCTTCTCACCGGTGTGGGCAGGACTCGGTCTCACCGCCGCAGCCCTGATGTGGGCCCTCGCCGCAGCGGTGCAGGGGCGGTGGGGCGATCGTCTCGGCAATGCGCGCATCACCGTGATCGGCACCGCGCTGCTGGCCATCGCGATCGCCTCCGGCTTCGCCACCGCGGTGTGGGAGCTGCATCCGGCCCTGCTCATCGCCATCTGGTCCCTGGCGGGAGCCGGCATGGGGTTGATGTACCCGCGCCTGACCGTGCTGACGCTCGCCTACTCGACGCCGCAGAACCAGGGGTTCAACTCTTCGGCCCTGTCGATCTCGGATGCCGTGGGATCCGCCGTCGTGATCGCGACGATGGGGCTCGTCTTCACGGCGCTCGCCGTGACCGGCGCGGGGTTCGCGGCCGTGTTCGCTCTGGGGGTCGCGGTGGCGCTGGCGAGCCTCGTGCCGGGTCTGCGGCTCGGGCACGCCCACGAGGAGACCCGGGTCTGACGGGCCGACGGGCGGGTCAGTTCTCGGCGCGCCCGAGCCGCCAGTAGCCCATGAACGCCACCGCCCGGCGGTCCACGCCGTGCTCGGCGACCAGGCGTCGGCGCAGCGTCTTGATGGCCCCCGACTCGCCGGCGAGCCACGCGTACAGCGGTGCGCTCTTGAGCGCGGCGCCGCCCTTGGCGGTGCGGGGCACCTCCCACAGGATGCCGTGGTCGATGTCGACCTCCTCGACGTCGCCGCCCCGCCCGGCGGGGACCAGGTGCGTGGCGGCGTCGGTGGCCTCGGCCAGCAGGTGCGCGCTGCGCGGCGCGTCGTCCCGGCCGGCTACGCGGTATTCGAACCCGGGGTGGCGGGGGAGGTAGGCGGCATCCGCCGCACAAGGCAGCTCCACGACGACGACACCGCGCGCGTCGGGGGGAAGATGCTCCAGGATCGTCGCGATCGCCGGAGCGGCGGTCTCGTCGCCCGCGAGCAGCAGGTGGTCGGTGCGGGCGGGCGGCACGAAGTCGATGCCGTAGCTCACGCCCCGGTGCGCGGTGGTGGGGGCGAAGATGAGCACCTCGTCGCCGACGGCGGCGCGGGCGATCCACTCCGACGCGGGGCCGATCACGTCGTGGGCGACCATGTCGACATCGACCTCGGCCGCCTCGTTGCGCACCGCGCGGGTGGTGTAGGTGCGAAACGGCGGGCGGGCGTCCTCCGGCAGCTCGCGCCATCGCAGGTACCACTGGTCGTCGGTGGGCATGGCGTCGAGGCCGGCCTCGGCGGCGGGGAACACGATCTTGATGCGCTGGTCGTATCCGGGGTCGCCGAAGTCGGCGAGGTCATCACCGGCGAACGTGAAGCGGCGGAAGCTCGGCGTCAGATCGGTGATCGCCGTGACATGTGCGCGGAAGAAGCGGGAAGTCTCAGCGGGTGCCATCGGGTTCTCCGGACGAGGTCGGGGGGACGCGCGGCCCCGGCGCAGATTGCACGTGGTGGCGGCCGCGGGGCAGCACGAGGGGCGAACCGGACACGGGGTCGGGGACGACGAGGGCTTCGAGGGCGAAGACGTCGCGGATGAGGTCGGCGGTGATGACGTCGGCGGGGGCGCCGCTGGCGACGACCTGGCCGCTGCGCACGGCGAAGACATGGTCGGCATAGCGCGCGGCGAGGTTGATGTCGTGCAGCACCATCACGATGGTCGTGCCGTTGTTGCGGTTGAGATCGGTGAGCAGGTCGAGCACCTCGATCTGGTGCGACACGTCGAGGAACGTCGTCGGCTCGTCCAGCAGCAGCACATCGGTCTCCTGGGCCAGGGCCATCGCGATCCACACCCGCTGACGCTGTCCACCGGAGAGCTCGTCGACCGGGCGATCGGCCAGTTCCGTCGTGCCGGTGTCGTGCAGGGCCTGCGCCACGACGGCGTAGTCCCGCTCGCTCCACCGCGCGAGCAGCTTCTGGTGCGGGTGGCGGCCGCGACCGACGAGGTCCGCGACCGCGATGCCCTCGGGTGCGACGGGGCTCTGGGGGAGCAGGCCCAGGGTGCGGGCGACCTCCCTGGTCGGCCTGCTGCGCAGCGACCGGCCGTCGAGCAGCACCTGACCCGCCTGCGGGGCGACGAGGCGGGCGAGAGCGCGCAGGAGCGTCGACTTGCCGCACCCGTTGGCTCCGACGATCGCCGTGATGCGTCCGGGCGGAACTTCGAGGTCGAGGCCCTCGATGACGGTGCGGTCGCCGTACCCGAGCGTCAGCGATTCGGTGGTGAGGGTGTGGGCGGTGCTCACAGCGCGCCTCCCGAGCGGTTGGTCCTGATGAGGAGGTAGATGAGGTACGGGGCACCGAGGACGCCGGTGACGACGCCCACGGGGTAGCGGTTGTCGAAGGCGAACTGGCCGATGAGGTCGGCCACGAGCACCAGCAGCGCACCGATGAGCGCCGCCGGCACCAGCAGCGATCCGCCCGATCCGACGAGCCGAGCCGCGATCGGGCCGGCCATGAACGCCACGAACGCGATGGGCCCCGCGGCGGCGGTGGCGAAGGCGAGCAGCACGACGGCGCCGACGATGAGCATCACCCGGGTGCGGCCGACGTGCACCCCCAGGGCGGCGGCGGTGTCGTCACCGAGGCGCAGGACGCCGAGGTTGCGGCCCTGGGCGAGCATGATCGGTGCGACCACGGCGGACGCCACGACCAGCGGCAGGACGGTGGACCACGTCGCGCCGTTGAGGCTTCCGGTCAGCCACTGCATGGCGGTCTGCAGGTCCCAGGCGGCGGCCCGCGACAGCACGTACGTCACGACGCTGTCGAGCATCGCCGCGACGCCGATGCCGATGAGGATCAGCCGGGTGCCGGCGAAGCCCCCTCGGTTGGAGAGCAGATAGATGGCGGCGGCGGTCAGCAGAGCGCCGCCGAGCGCGAGGAGCGAGACGGCCGTCCCGTCCAGCGACAGCACGATGATGCCGACCACGGCGGCGGCACTCGCGCCGGAGGTGATGCCGATGATGTCGGGCGAGGCGAGCGGGTTGCGCAGGATCGTCTGGAAGGTGACGCCGGCGAGCCCGAACGCGAAGCCGGCGACGAGCCCCAGCGTCGCTCGCGGCAGCCGCAGCTCGCCGACGGTGAACGACGCACCCGGTACCGTCTCGCCCGCGATGACGCGCAGCACCTCGACGGGGGAGTAGAAGGTCTTTCCGATCATCAGGCTGAGGGCGTACACGAGCACGACGGCGAGGGCGAGCACGGCGGTGAGCAGCGCTCGCCGCCGCTGCCGCGCGCGCCGACCGGCGGCAACCTCTGCGGCCGGCGTGATCGCTGATCCCGTGATGGTCGCGGTGCTCACAGTTCTCTCACCCGCTGGCGTCGCACGATCCAGATGAAGACGGGGGCGCCGATGACGGCGGTGAGGATGCCGACTTCGAGCTCGGAGGGCCGGGCGATGACCCGTCCCACAACGTCGGCGGCCACCAGCAGCGACGCGCCCGCGAGGGCGGAGACGGGCAGCAGCCAGCGGTGGTCGGTGCCCACGAGCAAGCGGCAGAGGTGGGGGATCACGAGCCCCACGAAGGCGATGGGACCGGCGATGGCCGTCGCCGCGCCGCAGAGCACGATCGCGCCCGCGGCGGCGATCAGCCGCGTGCGGGCGACGTTCTCGCCGAGACCGGCGGCCAGCTCGTCGCCGAGCGCGAGGGAGTTCATGCCGCGGGCACTGATCAGGCAGACGGCGGCCCCCAGGGCGAGCACGGGCGACAGCGCGATGATGCGATCCCAGGTGGCACCGCCCACGCCGCCGATCTGCCAGAAGCGGAACGTCTCCATCACGTCCAGTCGCGGCAGCAGCACGGCGCTCACGAGAGAGGTGAAGGCGGCGGAGGTCGCCGCCCCGGCGAGGGTGAGCTTCAGGGGAGTGGCACCGCCGCGGCCGAGCGAGCCGACGGCGTAGACGAACACCGCCGCTCCCGCGGCCCCGGCTATCGCGACGGCCATGACGCTGTACGGCGCCGACAGGCCGAAGAACGCGATGCCGACCACCACCGCCAGGCTCGCGCCGCCGGAGACCCCCAGGATCCCGGGGTCGGCCAGAGGATTGCGCGTGACCGCCTGCATCGTCGCACCGCTCATCGCCAGCGCCGCGCCGACGATGAGCGCCAGCACCGTGCGGGGGATGCGGGCGACGACGGCCGCCTGCGCGATCCCGTCGGTCTGGCCCGTCAGCCCCTGGAAGACCTCGAGGGGCGAGACGTCACGCACGCCGAAGGCGACCGAGGCCGCCGACAACAGGACCAGCAGCGCCACGCCTGCGCCCACCCACGCCAGACGCACCACCGCCGGACGCCGCACGACGGCGGCATCCGGCAGAGGTGTCTGCGCGCGGAGGGCGTTCACGCTCGCTATTGCAGGGGAGCTGCGAGCACGGCGAAGTACTCGTCGATGCCCCAGCCGATCGACAGGGGGGACGGGTTGGCGGATGCCGCGAGCGGAGTGCCATCCTCGAGGATGGCGATGCGACCCTCGGCCACCGCCGGGATCTGCGACAGCAGCGGGTCGGACTGCAGCTGCTCGATGATCGCGCCGTCGGCCGAGCCGTAGGTGACGAAGACGTCGACGTCGGCGAAGCGGTCCGCCTGCTCGGAGCTGACGGTCAGGTAGAAGGCCTCGGTGCCCTCGGACTCCTCGGCCACGACGTCGGGCGTCGGAAGGCCCAGTCCTTCGAGGAACCCGGGCCGGGTGTCGTGGCTGGTGTAGAACCCGATGCTGCTGAAGTCGGACGGGTCGAGGTAGGAGAACAGCACCTTCGCGTCGGCCAGCTGCGGGTGGGCGGCCAGCGCCTCCTGCGTCTGGGCTTCGAGGTCGGTGACGAGCTGCTCGCCTTCGTCCGCCATGCCCAGGGCGGCGGAGTTCAGGCGGATCATGTCCTCGTAGGAGGTGGCCCACTCCACGTCGGGGTAGGCGACGACCGGCGCGATCTTCGAGAGCGTCTCGTACTCCTCCTGGGTGAGTCCGGAGTATGCGGCGAGGATGACGTCCGGCTGCGTGTCGGCGACGGCCTCGAAGTCGATGCCGTCGGTCTCGTCGAACAGCACCGGGGTCTCGGCGTCGAGCTCCTCGAGGCGCTCCTCGACCCACGGCAGCACGCCGTCGCCGTCGTCGTCGCCCCACGTCGCCTTGCTCATGCCCACCGGCACGACGCCGAGGGCGAGCGGCACCTCGTGGTTGGCCCAGGCGACGGTCGCGACGCGCTCGGGCTTCTCGGTGATCGTGGTCTCGCCCAGTGCGTGGGAGATGGTGACGGGGAACGCGCCGTCCGATCTGCTGGGCGCTGCGCCCTCGGCGGGGGCGGCGCCGGTGTCGGCGCAGCCCGAGAGGAGCAGCGCGGACGCGGCGAGGGCGGCGACGGCGAGACGGGTGCGGGGCACTGAAACCTCCGGTGTACGGGAGTCCCGTTGTTAGGACAGGCTTACTTTACCTCTTTCCTCCTGAGCATCCATATCGGGCGTCACGGCACCCGCGCGTCGCCGCGCCGCGACGCGGTCCACCACGAGGCCGATGAGGAGCGCGACGAGCACCCCGGCGATCGCGCTCAGCAAGGGCTGGTCGGCCAGCCAGTGGCCGGCGACCAGGCCGATCCCGGCGCTGTAGAGGGTCCAGCTCACCGCCGCCACGATGCTCAGCGGAAGAAAGCGACGCCAGGGATAGCGCACGGCGCCCGCGGACATGTTGACCGCGACCCTGCCGATGGGGATGTAGCGCGCGCCGATGATGAGCAGCGCCCCACGTCTCTCGAGCGTTCCGCGCGCCCACGCGAAGGCGGCGGCGACCCTGGGGCGCTGCAGCCACCGCCACCGGCGGGTGCCGACGGTGCGGCCCAGCAGGTACGCGAGGTTGTCGCCGACCACCGCGCCCGCTGCGGCGGCGGCGCACAGCAGCACGACGTCGGGTCCGCCGGCGGATGCCGCGACGGCCGCAGCCGCCACGAGCAGCGTCTCGCTGGGCACAGGCGGGAAGAACCCGTCCAAGGCGGCGACGGCGAACATGACGGGATAGAGCCACGGCGAGGCGACGGCCTGCAGGATGAGCTCATTGATGATCTCCACATCGGCGACGCTACGGAGCCGGTGAGCCGGGGGCGTCCGTCGGGAGTCGCACGGCGGTCATCCTGTGGGGGTGTCTTGGCCGTCGGACGGCGAGGCCCGCCACGCGACGTATACTGGGGGGCTGGCCCTGTGCCGACCCCCACCACCCCACGAAGAACGGACGTTCGCTGTGCTCGCCGTGCACGACCTCGAGATCCGCGTAGGCGCCCGCGTGCTGATGTCCGACGTCTCTTTCCGCGTCTCCGACGGCGACAAGGTCGGCCTCGTCGGCCGCAACGGCGCCGGAAAGACCACGCTCACCAAGGTGCTCGCCGGCGATCTGCTGCCCGCCGACGGCCGGGTCGAGCGCTCCGGGGAACTCGGCTACCTGCCGCAGGATCCGCGATCGGGCGACCCCGAGATGCTCGCCCGTACTCGCATCCTCGACGCGCGGGGACTCGGTTCGCTGGCGATCGGCATGCATGAGGCGTCGCTGGCGATGGGTTCGGATGACGGGGATGCCGCGGCCAAGGCCATGAAGCGGTACGGCAACCTCACCGAGCGCTTCGAGGCTCTCGGCGGTTACACGGCCGAGGCGGAAGCCGCGACGATCGCCCACAACCTGTCGCTGCCCGACCGCATCCTCGACCAGCCGCTGAAGACGCTTTCGGGAGGACAGCGTCGCCGCATCGAGCTGGCGCGCATCCTCTTCTCCGACGCGCAGACGATGATCCTCGACGAACCGACCAACCACCTCGACGCCGACAGCGTCGTGTGGCTGCGGGAGTTCCTCAAGAATTACAAGGGCGGTCTCATCGTCATCTCCCACGACGTGGAGCTCGTCGGCGAGACGGTCAACCGCGTGTTCTACCTCGACGCCAACCGCCAGGTCATCGACGTCTACAACATGAACTGGAAGAACTACCTGCGCCAGCGGGTGGCCGACGAGGAGCGCCGCAAGAAGGAGCGCGCCAACGTCGAGAAGAAGGCCACCGTGCTGCAGCAGCAGGCCGCCCGGTTCGGTGCCAAGGCTTCCAAGGCCGCCGCCGCGCACCAGATGGTCGCCCGCGCCGAGAAGATGCTCGCGGGCCTTGACGACGTGCGCCAGGAGGACCGCGTCGCCAAGCTGCGCTTTCCCAAGCCCGCACCCTGCGGCAAGACGCCGCTCATGGCATCCGGACTGTCGAAGTCCTACGGGTCGCTGGAGATCTTCACCGACGTCGACCTCGCCATCGACCGCGGATCGAAGGTGGTCGTGCTGGGCCTGAACGGTGCCGGCAAGACGACCCTGCTGCGCATCCTCGCCGGCGTCGACAAGCCCGACACGGGGCAGCTCGAGCCCGGGCACGGCCTGAAGATCGGCTATTACGCCCAGGAACACGAGAACCTCGACGTCACGCGGTCGGTGCTGGAGAACATGATGTCCGCCGCCCCCGACATCACCGCGACCGAGGCGCGCAAGGTGCTGGGTTCCTTCCTGTTCACCGGCGACGACGTGCTCAAGCCCGCCGCGGTGCTCTCAGGCGGCGAGAAGACGCGACTGTCGCTCGCCACGCTCGTGGTCTCCAGCGCCAACATGCTGCTGCTGGACGAGCCGACCAACAACCTCGACCCCGCGTCACGGCTGGAGATCCTCGACGCCCTGTCGCACTACGAGGGGGCCGTCGTGCTCGTCTCGCACGACGAGGGCGCCGTGCACGCGCTCAACCCGGAGCGCGTGCTCATCCTGCCGGACGGCGTCGAGGACATCTGGGGTCGGGACTACGCCGACCTCATCACGCTCGCCTGAGCCCGCCGCCCACGGCAGCCCTGTCGCCTCGGTCCAGCCTCGATACGGGCTGACGCACGGCTCCGACGGTCCCGGAGGGGGTCAGCCGCCCGCGCGGTCCATCAGTGCGTCCTCGGCCTCGGCGTCGCGATCCCGGCGACGCTTCTCGGGGCGCGGCCGGCGCACGGGACGGGCTCCCGTGGCATCCTCGCCGGCGCGCGCGGCGGCTTCGGCACGGTCGGCCGCATCCTCGCGGCGGACGCGCAGCTCGGTGCGGATCATGTAGCCGATGAAGATGAAGCCCATGACGGCGAAGAGGATCCACTGGATCGCGTACGACAGGTGCGGCCCGGGGTCCTCCGAGGGCGACGCGATCGCGTTCGGAGCCTCCGCGGGCGCCGGGTCCTCGCTGACCATCAGCCCGTACGCGCTCTCGATGAGGGCGTCGCCGCCGTCGACCAGCTCGGCGATCAGCGGAAGGTGGATCGTGGCGACCTGACCCTCGGGTGCCGATCGGCCTGACGACGGCAGCATCTCGCCGGCCTTCAGTCGCACGACCACCGTCGCCGGCCCTTCGGGCGCGGCGGGGACGTGGTCGGGTTCTGGCTGATCTGCTCCCGGGCGCACCCATCCGCGGTCCACGAGCAGAACGCGCCCGTCGTCGGTGCGGAACGGCACGAGCACCTCGAAGGCGGCGGTGCCTCCGTGCGGCCGGTTGCGGACGAGCAGCTGGTCATCGGCGTCGTACTCGCCGACGAGGGTGACCGGGTGCCACTGGTCGCCGGGATCCATCTCGCCTGATTCGGGGATCAGCTGCGCCAGCGGTACCGGCGCGGCATCGTAATTGCGCTCCACCAGCTCGAGCTGCGTCGAGCGTTCCTCGCCGCGTGCGAACTGCCAGTGCGACAGGTAGGCGCAGGCGATCGCGAAGACGACGGCCACGGCCACGTAACCCGACCACCGGACGGCGGCCGGCACCGGACGCCGACTCACGGCGCAGCCGCCGCGGTCAGCGGCTCGACCGCCACAGGGAAGTCCCGCGCGACAAGGTAGTCGCGCAGGTAGGCCACGTGCTCATCGCACGCGGCCCAGCGCTTGCGTCGGTCCTCGGGATGGATGCGCGGATTGCGCCACACCACCAGCCACTGTGCGTCGGCATGGCAGCCTGCGCGCGAGCAGATGGTCTCGTTCACGTCGGTTCTCCGGGGGCAGGCGGACGCTGTTCGTCCAGGCGGATCACCGTCGGTCGGGATGGCGACGGTGGGGGCGTCGGCGCGGTGCTGGTCAGGGCGCGACCGGGGTTCTCCGGCGCCGTCGGGCGGGTGTCCTTGCCGACGTTCGCGAGCACCACGGCGATGTACGGAAGCACGATCGCACCGACCGCGAACACCGCGGTGTACCAGCCGTACGGGGTGACGACGACCATCAGCACGAAGCACGCGACGCGCACGCCCATCGTGATGAAGTAGTTCGTCATCCGCGACGCTGCTTCGTCGCGCGGCGCGGCGGGAAGCGAGGTCGCAGTCTGCGCTCTGGTCGACTTCTTCACGGTCCCTCCAGCCTACGCCGCCTGGCGCAGGCTGGAGCCCCGGTCAGTACGTGCTGGAGAGCGAGCCGACGCCGACGATCCAGATGACCGCGAAGAGCACGATGAGGAGCACGACCAGGCCGATGCCGACCCACCCGACGATGGTGCCGGCCAGTGCCATGCCGCGGCCCTTCTCACCCGACTTCGGGATCTGGCGCAGCGCGAGGTGGCCGAGGATCGCGCCGGCGATGGAGCCGACGATCGGCAGGATGCCGATGATGCCGAGGATGCTGCTCACGAGGGACAAGATCGCCAGCAGGTTGGTCTTCGGCTGCGCGTACCCGTAGGCGCCGGCGTAGGGGGCCTGGCCGTACGGTGCCTGGCCATACGGCGCCGGCGGCGCCGGCGGGTACGCCGGAGCGCTGTACGAGGGCTGCTCGGTGCCTGCCTGGCCGTAGGGGGCCGGCGCGGCGGGTGCCGCGTAGGGCGGCTGTGCCGGCGGAGCGGCGTAGGGGGCCCCGGCGGGCGGAGGGTTGTAGGCGGGCGGCGGCGTGTAGGCCGGCGCGGTGTACGGGGGAGGGGTCGGCGCTGCCGGCTCGTTGGTCTCGCCGGCCGGGGGTGTGTTGTCGGGGGTGCTCAACGTCTCGCCTTTCCTCGCGGGTTGTCCCCAGGGTCCCAGTGCCGCACCGCGGGTGTCAAACGGGGGCCGCACTAGGCTGGGGCCGCCGCACGTCCGCACCATCCAGGGAGCTTCATGACCACCGCACGCGTCGTCCTCATCACCGGAGGCAACCGTGGCATCGGCCGCGCGATCGCCGAGCGTTTCGTCGCCGACGGTCACCGGGTCGCCGTCACCGCCCGCTCGGGCGAGGGGCCGGAGGGGACGCTCACGGTGCGCGCTGACGTGACGGATTCCGCGTCGCTGGATGCCGCCTACGCCGAGGTCGAGCGGGAGCTCGGCCCGGTCGAGGTGGTCGTCGCGAACGCCGGCATCACCAAGGACACGTTGCTGCTGCGGATGAGCGAGGAGGACTTCGACTCCGTGGTCGCCACGAACCTGGGCGGCACGTTCCGCGCCGTCAAGCGCGCGTCGAAGGGCATGCTGCGCGCCCGATGGGGCCGGGTCATCCTCATCTCCAGCGTCGTCGGACTCTACGGCTCGGCGGGTCAGATCAATTACGCCGCGTCGAAGAGCGGTCTGGTCGGCTTCGCCCGGTCCCTCACGCGCGAGCTCGGCGGTCGCGGGATCACGGCCAACGTCGTGGCCCCCGGCTTCATCGAGACCGACATGACCGCGGCGCTGCCCGAAGAGACCCAGGCGGAGTACAAGCGCAACATCCCTGCGGGACGCTTCGCGACGGCCGCCGAGGTCGCCGGAGTGGTCGCGTGGCTCGCCTCGGACGATGCGGCCTACATCTCCGGCGCGGTGATCCCCGTCGACGGCGGTCTCGGCATGGGGCACTGACCCCGCGCCGACACGTCAGATGGCGCGTACGAGAGCGTCGGCGAACGACTGGGGCTGTGAGAACTGCGGCCAGTGACCGCTGCCGAGGTGCACCACCTGCGCGTCGTGGATCGCCGCGAACTCGTCGGCGAAGGCGCCCCATTCGGCGATCATCGCCGGAAGCGTCTCGGCGTCGAACGCCCCGGAGAGGATGGTCACCGGCACCGCGTGTCGGCGCGCGTCGTTGAGCGCCAGCGGATCGGTCGGCACGCGCGCCGGGACGCTGCGGGTGCGCTCGGCCGTCGCCGCCCGCGTCGGGGCGTCGAGATCGGCGACGTCGTCGGCGTCGAAGAAGTCCCAGCCCGGGAACGGCACCACCCCGTCGACGGTGTCGAACTCCGAGATGGTCCCGCCGCTGGGCGGCGGGACGGTGTCGACGAAGATCACGCGGGCGACACGGTCGGGCCGGGCGTCGGCGGCGCCCCAGGCGACGTTGCCGCCGCCGCTGTGGCCGACGAGCACGACGGGGCCTGACGTCGCGTCAATCTCGGCGACGACCGCGTCGACCCAGTCGGCCATGCCGATCTCGGCACTGTCGTCTGCCGGAGCGCCGACGCCGGGAAGCGTCAGCGGGCGGGGGGAGTGACCGGCCGCGCGCAGCGCGGGGAGCGTGTCGTCCCACGACGACGCGTCGAGCCAGAGTCCGGGGATGAGGATGACGTCCATGGCCGCAGGCTACGCCGGGGCTCCGACATCCGACACGTCTCGGCCCCCAGGATCAGGGCAGCAGCGGGATGACCTCGCGCAGGTCGACCCGCTCGATCACGAGGTCGGCCAGGGCGCGCACAGCGGGCTTGGCGTTGAAGGCCAGGCCGAGACCCGCGGCCGCCATCATCTGCAGGTCGTTCGCGCCGTCGCCGATGGCGATGGTGCGAGACATCGGCACACCGTGTGCCGCGGCCCATTCCCGCAGCGCCGCGGCCTTGCCCGCGGCATCCACGATGTCGCCGTCGACGGCGCCGCTGAGCGCTCCGTCGGCGGCGTGCAGGCGGTTGGCCCGCCACAGGTCGACGCCGAGGTCCGGCGCGACGGTGTCGAGGATCTCGTGGAACCCTCCGGAGACCACCGCGGCGATCCCGCCGCGTTCGTGGATGGCGGCGATCAGCTCCCGGACGCCGGGGGTCGGCTCCACACGGGACAGTACGCGGGCGAAGGATGCCACCGGCACCCCCCGCAGCTGAGCGACGCGGGAGCGCAGGCTCGCCGCGAACTCCACCTCGCCGCGCATCGCCGCCTCTGTGGCCGCGGCCACCTCGGCGCCGCGGCCCGCCTCGTCGGCGATCAGCTCGATGACCTCGTTGCGGATGAGCGTGGAATCGGCGTCGAACACGACGAGGAACCGGGCAGGCAGCACGCCTCCACGCTATCGCGCGCCGCGGGGCCGCTGTGTCAGCGCTCGACGACCGCGTTCTTGCCGACGATCGTGATGCCGGAGTCGGTCACGGTGAAGCCGCGGGACAGGTCCCGTGCGCGGTCGACGCCAACGGTCGCACCTTCGAGCAGTCGCACGTTCTTGTCGAGGATCGCCCGGTGCACCCGTGCGCCCGCCCCGATGTCGACGTGGTCGAACAGCACCGAATCGGTGATGGTCGAGCCGCCGCCGGTCAGCGCCCAGGGGCCGACCACGCTGCGTTCGAGGTGCGTGCCCGAGAGCACCGAGCCGAGCGACACGATCGAGTCGATCGCGTTGCCGATGCGGCCGACCGAGTCGCGCACGAACTTCGCCGGCGGCGAGTTGACAGTCTGCGAGTGGATGGGCCACGCGGTGTTGTACAGGTTGAACACCGGCAGCGTCGAGATGAGATCCATGTGGGCGTCGAAGAACGAGTCGATCGTCCCCACGTCTCGCCAGTAGTCGCGATCGCGGTCGTTGGAGCCCGGAACCTCGTTGCGCTTGAAGTCGTACACGCCCGCCTCGCCGCGCTCGACGAAGTAGGGGATGATGTCACCGCCCATGTCGTGGTTCGACGTCGGCACCTCTCCGTCGGCCTCGACCGCCTCGATGAGCGCGTCGGCGTCGAAGATGTAGTTGCCCATCGACGCGAGCACCTCGTGCGGTGCATCGGCGAGGCCGGTCGGATCCTGCGGCTTCTCGAGGAAGTCCTTGATCTTCGTGGGGTCTTCGGCGGTCACGTCGATGACGCCGAATTGGTTCGCCATCGAGATCGGCTGGCGGATGGCGGCGACGGTCGCCTTGTTGCCGGAGGCGATGTGAGCGTCGAGCATCTGCCGGAAGTCCATGCGGTACACGTGGTCGGCGCCGACCACGACGACGATGTCGGGTTTCTCGTCGTTGATCAGGTTGAGGCTCTGCAGGATGGCATCGGCCGAACCCGAGAACCACCGCTTGCCCAGTCGCTGCTGCGCCGGCACCGAGGCGACGTACGAATCCAGCAGCGCCGACATGCGCCACGTCTGCGAGATGTGGCGGTCGAGGCTGTGGGACTTGTACTGGGTGAGCACCACGAGCTGCCGCAGCCCCGAGTTGATGAGGTTGGAGATGGCGAAATCGATGAGGCGGTACTGGCCGCCGAATGGAACAGCGGGTTTCGCGCGGTCGGCGGTCAAGGGCATGAGGCGTTTTCCCTCGCCGCCGGCGAGGATGATTCCGAAGACCTTCGGCGTCGTAGGCATGGCTCAACACTATGGCCACCGATGGGGGCCTGCCAGCAAGGCGCGATCACTTGCGCTGTACTAGCGTTCGTGGCATGCGCGTAGACATCGTCACCAAGGAATACCCCCCGGAGATCTACGGCGGGGCCGGCGTCCACGTCACCGAGCTGGTGAAGGCGCTGCGGTCCCAGCTGGAGGTGCGGGTGCGCGCGTTCGGGGCCGCTCGCGACGAAGAGGGGACCACGTCGTACGGCGTTCCGGCGGAGCTGGCATCGGCCAACGGTGCCGTGCAGACGCTCGGCACCGACCTCGAGATCGTCGGCGATGTCGCCGGCGCCGACGTGGTGCACAGCCACACCTGGTACGCCAATTTCGCCGGGCACCTGGCCTCGCTCCTCCACGGCATCCCGCACATCGTCACGGCGCACTCGCTCGAGCCGCTGCGGCCGTGGAAGGCCGAGCAGCTCGGCGGCGGGTACGCCATCTCGAGCTACGTCGAGAAGACCGCCTACGAGGGCGCGGCAGCCATCGTCGCCGTGAGCGAAGGGATGCGCCAGGACATCCTGCGAAGCTACCCGACGCTCGATCCCGACAAGGTGCGGGTGATCTACAACGGCATCGACGTCGACGCCTGGCACCCCGTGTCGGATCCCGAGCTTCTCGCCGAGCTGGGGGTGGATGCCGCGCGGCCGAGTGTCGTCTTCGTCGGCCGCATCACGCGTCAGAAGGGCCTGCCGTACCTGCTGCGTGCCGCGGCCCTGCTGCCGCCGGAGGTGCAGCTGGTGCTGTGCGCGGGAGCCCCCGACACCCCGCAGATCATGGCGGAGGTCGAGGAGCTCGTGCGCGGTCTGCAGCAGAACCGCTCGGGTGTGGTCTGGATCGACCGTCACCTCTCGCGTCACGAGCTGTGCACGCTGCTGTCGGCCGCGACGACGTTCGTGTGCCCCTCGGTGTACGAGCCGCTCGGCATCGTCAACCTCGAGGCGATGGCGTGCGGTGCGGCCGTCGTCGGCACCGCGACCGGTGGCATCCCCGAGGTGGTCGTCGACGGCGTCACCGGGCGTCTCGTGCCGATCGACCAGGTGCAGGACGGCACCGGAACGCCGACCGATCCGGAGCAGTACGTCGCCGACCTCGCCGCCGTGCTCACCGAGGTCGTCTCCGACCCCGAGCGGGCCGCCGAATACGGGCGCGCCGGCCGCGCCCGCGCCGCGGAGGCCTTCAGCTGGCAGGCGATCGCCGACACGACGGCCGCGCTGTACGCCGAGGTGACCGGCGGCGGCCGATAGGCTGGGCGCATGGCTGAGGTTCTCGAGTTCTCCGACGTCGTCGTCCGCCGGAATGCCCGGGACATCGTCGATCATGTCGACTGGACCGTCACCGACGACCAGCGGTGGGTGATCCTCGGGCCCAACGGGGCGGGCAAGACCACCCTGCTGCAGCTGGCCGCGACGCTCATGCACCCGACGTCGGGACTCGTGACGATCCTGGAGGAGCGGCTCGGCCGCACCGACGTGTTCGAGCTGCGCCCGCGCATCGGCTTCGCCTCGTCGGCGATGGCCCGACGCGTGCCGCCGGAGGAGACGGTGCTCAACGTCGTGCTGACCGCTGCGTTCGCGGTCGTGGGCCGCTGGAACGAGGCGTACGAGGACATCGACGAGCGCCGCGCCCTGCGCGTCTTGGCGGAGTGGAAGCTCGACCACCTGGCCGACCGCATGTTCGGCACGCTGTCGGACGGCGAGCAGAAGCGGGTGCAGATCGCGCGCGCCGTGATGACCGACCCCGAGCTGCTGCTGCTGGACGAGCCCACCGCGAGCCTGGACCTCGGCGCGCGCGAGGAGCTGCTGGCGCTGCTGAGCGGTTACGCGCAGGCGCCGACGACGCCCGCCATGGTCATGGTGACGCACCACGTGGAGGAGATCCCGGTGGGATTCACCCACGTGCTGCTGCTGCGCGAGGGCAGGGTGGTGGCTGCCGGCCCGATCGCCGAGACCCTCACCGCCGAGAACCTCACCGAGGCGTTCGGCCTGCAGATCGCACTGCACGAAGAAGCGGGGCGCTACTCGGCCCGCGCCGTGGTGGCCTCCGCCTGACCGCACGTCCGGCGGCGGTACGCGGTGTGCCGCAGGGCTGATAGAATCGTTCCTTGGTGCATTCGCACCGCAGACTTTGACCGTTCTGGCAAAATCCAGAGCACCACCTCAAGGACACCTCATGAAGACTGACATCCACCCCGACTACCGCCCCATCGTGTTCCGCGACCTGGGTTCGGGAGAACTGTTCCTCACGCGCTCGACCGTCACCAGCGACAAGACCGTTGAGTTCGAGGGCACCGAGTACCCCGTCATCGATGTCGAGATCTCGTCGGCTTCGCACCCGTTCTACACGGGCAAGCAGCGCATCATGGACTCGGCCGGTCGCGTCGAGAAGTTCAACCAGCGCTTCAAGAACTTCGGCACCAAGTAAGTCGCCGCGAAAGAAGGCCCCGCTTCGGCGGGGCCTTCTTCGTTGCACGGCGGAGTCAGCGCACCGGCCAGCTGCCGTCGAGGCTGTCGTCGGGGTCGAGCCGGCCGACCTTGATGAAGTACTCCGTGAGGCTTGCGGCCTGCGCCCGCGCCCAGGCGATCTGCTGCGTGTGCAGCTCCTGCGCCGTGGGGGGCAGCTGCGGCCCGAACCGCTCGGCGAGAGCCTGCGCGACCCGTCCGGCGGCGACCGCGTCGGCGCACGCGTCGTGGGCGCCTTCCAGCGGAACGGCGTAGTGCGCCGCGACGGCCTCGAGCGTGCGCTTGCCGCGGCGGTACCGGTCGTGCGCCTTGTCGAGGACGAGGGGATCGATGATGGGCCCGGGGGATCGAAGCGGGCGAACGCCGTGTCGCGCGGCTTCGTGCTTGAGCAGCGAGAAGTCGTAGCAGGCGTTGTAGGCGACCACCGGGATGCCGGAGGCGAAGAGCCCCCGCAGCATCTGCACGACGTCGGCGACGACTTCGGCTGCGGCCCGCCCCTCGGCGCGGGCGCGCGCCGTCGTGATGCCGTGCACCGCCGTCGCACCCTCGGGGATGTCGATGCCGGGGTCGGCGAGCCAGTCCCGGGCGTGCACGACCGAGCCGGAGCCGTCGATCACGCCGACGTGGGCGGTGACGATGCGGTCGCTCTCGACGTCGACGCCGGTCGTCTCGAGGTCGAAGACGCCGACGAGTCGCGTCCACGCCGGAATGCGCGCAGGCTCGGGAAAGCCGAGAAGCGGCTCGGGCTGCCACATCGTCATGTCGACAACGCTAAAGCCGGGCGCCGACATCGGCGGGCAGGCACACCGGCGCCGCCTCTTAGACTTGAAAGATGACGGCCCCGCACCCCTATGCCGACTCGCTGGCGCGCATTCCGGTGCGCCGACACGAGGTGGCGGTGCAGGGTGGCACGACCGCCTACTGGGAGTACGGTCCCGCCGCGGCGGAGCACACCATCGTGGCAGTGCACGGCTTCCGCGGCGAGCACCACGGCCTGGAGCCGGTGGTCGCGCACCTCGACGGCATCCGCGTGCTCATGCCCGACCTCCCCGGATTCGGCGAGACCGCCCCCCTTCCCGGCCGTCGCCACGACCTCGCCGCCTACGCCGAGTGGCTCGCAGACTTCGTCGCCGCGACCGCACCCGGAGCGGTGATCCTCGGGCACTCTTTCGGCTCCATCGTGGTCGCGGCGGCCGTCGCCGGCGGACTGGACACCCCGCGGGTGATCCTCGTGAACCCGATCGGCGCGCCGGCGCTGGAAGGCCCCCGTGGCATCCTCACCCGGCTGGCGGTCTTCTACTACTGGGCCGGTGCGCGGCTGCCTCGCCGCCTCGGCGATGCCGTGCTGCGCAGCGGCCTGATCGTGCGGGTCATGAGCATGTCGATGACCAAGACCCGGGACCGAGCCCTGCGACGCTTCGTGCACGACCAGCACGACACGTACTTCTCGCGGTTCGCCGACCGCGACGTGCTGCACGACGCGTTCCTCGCCTCGGTGTCCAACGACATCCGCGCCTACGCTCCGGCGATCCACCAGCCGACCCTGCTGGTGGCCGCGGTGCAGGACGACATCACGCCCATCGAGGCGGAGCGGCACCTGGCGACGCTGTTCCCCGACGCGCAGCTGGTCGAGATCGACGGCGTGGGACACCTCATCCACTACGAGACGCCGCGGCCGGCAGCGAAGGCGATCAGGCGGTTTCTGCAGCCTTCCGCCGACGGTACGCGTTGACGTTCATCCTGTTGCCGCAGTTGCCGGTGTCGCAGTACCGCTTCGAGCCGTTCTTGGAATAGTCGATGTACACCGACAGGCAGTCGTCGGCGGAGCAGATGCGCACTCGCTCGTAGGCATCGAGGCGGATGACGTCGACGAACGCCATCGCCGTCTCCACCAGGATGCGCGTGGCGAACGTGACGTCGTCGCGGGTGGCGTGGATGTGCCAGTCGTAGCCCTCGTGGATCACCAGCTGCGGCAGGGCGTGACCGTCGCGCAGCATGCCGTTGACCAGCGGCACGGCGCCGGAACGGTCGGTCAGCCAGAGTTCGTGCAGGCGGGGGCGGAGGGTGCGCACGGCCTCGAGTTCGCGCTGGTCGCCCGTGAAGGATCCGGTGTAGCGGTGCACCTCCAGGAACCGCTGCAGATCCGCTCTGTCCACCAGGCGGTCGACGCCGTCGGTGGCCGTCGCGGGCAGCGTGTTGACGAGGTCGACGGCCGCCGCGAGAGCTTGCGTCGTGTCACGAGCGAAGAGCACATTGACCCCTGACGTCGGTGAGCGTACCGTCACCAGTGAATCACATCACACTCCTGACAGGCGGAGCATGAGCACACGTACCTTACGGCCGTCCTCCGCCGTCGCCAGACCTCCGCGCGTGGCGACCTCGGGACTCGTCATCGCGGTGGCCTCGGCCCTGGCGTTCTCCTTCTCCGGCCCGTTCCTGAAGCCGCTGCTGGAAGCGGGCTGGTCGCTCGGGGCTGTGTTGCTGGTGCGGATGGGGCTCGCCGGCCTAGTCCTCTCGCCGGCGCTCGTGCGGGCGCTGCGCCGCGAGCGCGGGTTCCTGCGCAGACACGGCGGCATCATCGTCGCCTTCGGACTGACCGCCGTGGCCGGCTGTCAATTGTTCTACTTCGCGGCGATGCAGCGGATGCCGGTGGCCGTGGCCCTGCTCATCCAGTACTTCGCGCCGGTGCTGCTCGTGCTCTGGGTGTGGGCGCGCACGCGCCGCGCACCGTCGAGGCTCGTCCTCGCGGGCTCTCTCGTCGCGATGGCCGGCCTCGTGCTGGTCGTGGACCTCACCGGTGCGCGCTTCGATCTGCTCGGCACGCTGTTCGCGCTGGGTGCGGCCACATGCACCGCCGTCTACTTCGCGATCGCCGAGCGCAGCGGCGATCGACTGCCGCCGCTGGCGCTGGCATCCGGCGGGCTGCTGATCGGAACGGGGCTGATCGGCGTGCTGCTCCTGACCGGCATCCTGCCGTTCGCCGCTCCTGAGGTGAGCGTGGTGCTGGCCGGCGTCGAGGTGCCGTGGTGGATGCCGCTGGCGTGGGTGGGCGCGATCGGCACGAGTCTCGGCTACGCGCTCGGCGTGGTGGCGGTGCCGCGCATCGGCGCGCGCGTAGCATCCTTCGTCGGACTGTCGGAGGTGCTGTTCACCCTGATGATGGCGTGGATCTTCCTGGGTGAGGCGCCGGCGCCCGTGCAGTTCGCCGGTGGGGCGCTCATCCTCGTCGGCGTCGTTCTGGTGCGGATGGATGCCACGCCCCGCGTGACGGTGGCGGCAGCGCCGGGCAGGCGCTGACGAGGCGTCAGGCCGCGCCGCGGGCCAACCCCATCAGCGGCCGGACGCGGTAGCCGATCACCTCTTCCATCACCAGCGACGTCTCCGAGCGCTCGACGCCCTCGATCGCGAGGATGCGCGCGTCGATGTCGAACAGGTGCTGAGTGTCACGGGCGGCCACCCGCACGACCAGGTCGACCGCGCCGCTGATGCCGTGCGCCTGGATGACCTCGGGGATCTCGGCGATCTCGGCGGTGATCCGCGGCAGATCGGCCTGCCGGACCACGACGCTGAGCATCGCCTCGAGGGGGTAACCGAGGGCAGCGGGCGCCATCGCGCGCTCGTACGACAGGAAGACGCCGGCGCGGTCGAGCTTTCCCATGCGCGCCTGCACCGTGTTGCGCGAGAGTCCCAGTCGCTCGGACAGCGCCACGACCGTTTCGCGCGGGTCGTCCGCCAGGGCGTCCAACAGGGCCAGGTCGACGTGGTCCAGGGTGGTCATAGTGCGAAACGCTAGCACGCGACGCGCGGGCGGACACGCGCAAGATGCTCAATATCTCGGCGCGTGCTTGAGCTAGGTGCTGTGTCGACGTACGCTCGCGGCAGTCGGCGACGAGGCCGACGCGGACCGACGGAGCCCCCACAAGGGGCGCCGGGACGGAGGCGACGATGACGTATCTCCCGAGCACGACGACCGATCCCGACACCGACATGGGGCCGGTGGCGCAGGTGATCACCCCCGACGGAGAGCGGATCGTCGATCCGACTCTGGAGCCGTGGGTGGACGGCATCTCAGACGACCTGCTCGTCGACCTCTATCGCGACATGGTGCGCACCCGGCGCCTGGACGGGGAGGGCGTCGCCCTGCAGCGGCAGGGCCAACTGGGCCTCTGGGCGCCGTGCGAAGGGCAGGAGGCTGTGCAGGTCGGCACGGCGCGCGCCCTGCGGGCGGCCGACTTCGTCTTTCCGAGCTACCGCGAGTCGGGCGTGCAGCTGGTGCGCGGCGCGACGCCGACCGAGCTGATCCAGGTCTGGCGCGGCGAGGAGCAGTCGATGGGCGACCCCTTCATCCGACGCACGGCCGGCCCGCAGATCATCATCGGGGCGCAGACCCTGCACGCCGTGGGGTACGCGATGGGCATCCAGCGCGCGGAGGCGCTCGGAGAGGCCCCCAGCGACGACGTGGCCGTCACCTACTTCGGCGACGGCGCCTCCAGTCAGGGCGACGTGCACGAGGCCATGGTGTTCGCCGCATCCTTCGGAGCCCCGGTGGTCTTCGTCTGCTCCAACAACCAGTGGGCGATCTCGGAGCCCGTCCGCGTGCAGTCCCGTACGCCGCTGGCCGCGCGGGCGCCCGCCTTCGGCATCCCGAGTCTGCGTGTGGACGGCAACGACGTGCTCGCCTGCTACGGCGCGATGCGCTGGGCGCTGGAGCGCGCGCGCAGCGGGTCGGGACCGGCCTACATCGAGGCGGTCACCTACCGCATGGGTCCCCACACCACCGCGGACGACCCGACGCGCTACCGCGATCCCGCCGAGCTCTCGCGGTGGCGCGGGCGCGACCCGATCGCCCGGGTGCACGCGCTGCTGCGCGCGAGCGGGGCGCTGAACGATCAGCGTGAGGCAGACATCGCGGCCGATGCCGACACCCTGGCCGCCGAGGTGCGCGCCGCGTGCCTGTCGTACCGCACGCGCGACCCGCTGACGGTCTTCGACGAGGTCTATGCGGAGCCGCATGCCGGGCTCGAGGCTCAGCGCAAGGCCCATTCCGCCTACCTCGACGGCTTCGAGGAGGGGGTGTCATGACCGCGCTCACCATGGCCAAGGCGCTCAACGCCGCGCTGGGACGCGCGCTGGCGGACGACCCGTCGGTGCTCATCATGGGGGAGGACGTCGGCACCCTGGGTGGCGTGTTCCGCATCACCGACGGCCTGCTCGGGGCACACGGGGCGAGCCGGGTGATCGACACCCCGCTGGCCGAATCCGGCATCGTGGGAACCGCCGTGGGGCTGGCGTACCGCGGGTTCCGACCCGTCGTCGAGATCCAGTTCGACGGCTTCGTCTACCCCGCGTTCGACCAGATCGTCTGCCAGGTGGCGAAGCTGCACTACCGCACGCGGGGCGCGGTGCGGATGCCGCTGACGGTGCGCATTCCCTGGGCGGGCGGCGTCGGAGCGGCCGAGCACCACTCCGAGTCGCCGGAGGCGTACTTCGTGCACACGTCGGGCCTGCGGGTCGTCGCGGTGTCGAACCCGTCGGACGCCTACTTCATGCTGCGCCAGGCGATCGCGTGCGACGACCCGGTGGTGTTTTTCGAGCCCAAGCGGCTCTACCACGTCAAGGGCGAGGTCGACCTCGATGCCGCGCTCGCCGATGCCCCGCCGATGGGGCTCGCGCGCGTCGTGCGCGCCGGCAGCGATGCGACCGTCGTGACCTACGGCGCGCAGGTGACCACGGCCCTGGAAGCGGCCGAGGCGGCCGCCGACGACGGGGTGTCGCTGGAAGTCATCGACCTGCGGTCGCTGTCGCCGGTGGACTATGACACGGTCGCGGCATCCGTCCGCCGCACCGGTCGGGTCGTGATCACCCACGAGGCCCCCGGAGAGGCGGGCGTCGGGGCGGAGGTCGCCGCAGGCATCACCGAGCGCTGCTTCCACCACCTCGAGGCGCCGCCGCTGCGGGTCACCGGCCACGACATCCCGTATCCGCCCGCGAAGCTGGAGCGGCACCACCTGCCCGACCTCGACCGCATCCTCGACGCGGTGGACCGCGTGCTAGAGCGACCCCACAGCCTCTCGGAGGCGGCGCAGTGATCTCGGGGTTCCGGCTTCCCGACTTGGGTGAGGGTCTTCCCGAGGCGGAGCTCGTGCAATGGCTCGTGGCGGAGGGCGACGAGGTCGCGCTCAACCAGGTGCTGGCGGAGGTCGAGACGGCCAAGGCGGTCGTCGAGCTGCCGTCGCCGCACGCCGGCCGCGTGACCACCCTGCATGCTGCGGCCGGCGACGTGATCGCAGTGGGAAGCGTCATCGTCTCGTTCGAGCTCGACGCGCCCGCGGGCACGCCGGCCGACGACGCGCCGCAGCCGCACTTGGTCGGCTACGGCGCCGCCCCGGCATCCGCGGGTCGTCCCCAGCGCCGCAGACGTGCCGGCGGCGGACGCGCGACACTCGAGACGGAGGCCGTCGCAGACGCCCCGCACGACGAGGTTCGGGCGCTCGAGCCGGAGCCATCGCTCGGCGAGCGCCCCCGGTCGACCCCGCCGGTGCGCAAGCTCGCCAAGGACCTCGGGGTGGACCTGCTGCTGGTGACACCCACGGGGAGCGAGGGCCTCATCACCCGCGCCGACGTGGAGCAGTACGCCGAGCGCCTCGCCGCGGCGCCCGCGCCCGCGGCGCAGCCCGCGCCTGCCGTCGCACCCGACGACGACATCACCCGCATCCTCGTGCGGGGCGTCCGCCGCTTCACCGCCCAGGCGATGGTGCGAAGCGCCTTCACAGCGCCGCACGCGACGGTGTTCCTGAGCGTCGACGTCACCGAGACGATGCGGCTGCTCGACGAGCTGCGGGACGACCGGCGCTTGGCGGGGCACCGCATCGGCATTCTCGCTGTGGCGGCCAAGGCCGCGTGCCTGGCGCTCGCGCACCACCCCATGCTCAACGCGCGGTGGGACGGCGACGAGATCGTGCAGTTCCGACGTGTGCATCTGGGCATCGCCGCGGCCACCGAGCGAGGGCTGGTCGTTCCGAATGTGAAGGATGCCGACGCTCTCACGCTCGTCGACCTCGCGGACGCCATCGCGAGGCTCGCCGAGACGGCGCGCGCCGGTCGCACCGAGCCGTCGGCGCTGTCGGGCGGGACGTTCTCGATCACGAACGTGGGGGTGTTCGGCGTCGACGCCGGCACGCCGATCCTGAACCCGGGGGAGGCGGGAATTCTCGCGCTCGGCAGCGTGCGACGGATGCCGTGGGAGCATGACGGCCAGGTGGCGCTGCGGGAGGTGCTGACCCTCAGTCTGTCGTTCGACCACCGGCTCGTCGACGGCGAGCAGGGAGCGCGGTTCCTCGCCGACGTCGGCGCGGTGCTGCGGCAGCCGGGGCGGGCGATGCTGCTGCGGTGACCGGACGGCAGACCGGCCGATGCTCGGTCAGGCCATGAGGCTCGCGCGCGCCATCGTCGTCAGGATGCTGCGGAGTTGAGCATCGCCGATGCCCTCGCGAGCCGCATGCAGGCTGTACGGGGTCGAGTTGATGAGACCGAAGCACGCGTGCGCGCGCACGCGCAGGGCCGCCGCCGGGACGGCGTGGCGCACGCCGTCGAGCACGATGACCCACAGCTCCACGTACTCGCGCTGCAGCCGCCGCACTGTGCGCCGGTCGGCGTCGGAGAGGCTCGCAAGCTCGCGGTCCTGCACGCGGATGACGTCCGCCGAGGTGAGGGCGAAGTCGACGTGGAACGCGATGAGCGCATCGAGCGTGTCGTCAGACGGGCGCCCGGCGGCCACCACCGCCCCGCCGCCGTCGAGCAGGGTGCGGCTGACGCCCACGAGGATCGCCCCGAGCAGGGCCTGCTTGTTGGGGAAGTGGCGGTACACCGCGGGGCCGGTGATGCCCACGGCGGTGCCGAGGTCTTCCAGGCTCACCCCCGCGAAGCCCCGCTCGGCGAACAGGCGCGCGGCTTCTCGCAGCAGTGCCGCCTGGCGGTCGGCTTTGGCTCGTTCTCGGTCGGTCAGTCCCGTTGTCATCTCAGTTAATCCTCGCTAACCTGAAACCCCGGTTAGTGACAACTAACCACGCGCGTCGCCCGTAGACAATCTGTGTGACGCGATCGTGACGTCGACGGAGACAGCATGAGCGCAGCCGCCCCGGTTTCGACCGTCGAGCACACGCAGCGCGACCTCGCCGCCGCGCTGCGCGCGCGCCTGGCGAAGGTGGCCGAAGGCGGAGGAGAAGCGGCCCGCGAGCGCCACCTCGCCCGCGGCAAGATGCTCCCGCGAGAGCGCATCGACCGTCTGCTCGACGAGGGCAGTCCCTTCCTCGAGCTCGCGCCGTTGGCCGCCGAAGGGCTCTACGACGGGCAGGCGCCGGCGGCCGGGGTGATCGCGGGTATCGGGCTCGTGCACGGGCGCCACGTCATGGTGGTGTGCAACGACGCCACGGTCAAGGGCGGCACCTACTTTCCCCTCACCGTCAAGAAGCACCTGCGCGCCCAGGAGGTGGCCTTCGAGAACCGGTTGCCCTGCATCTACCTCGTCGACTCCGGGGGAGCGTTCCTTCCCCTGCAGGACGAGGTCTTCCCCGACCGCGACCACTTCGGGCGGATCTTCTTCAACCAGGCCCGGCTCTCGGCCGCGGGCATTCCGCAGCTGGCCGCAGTGATGGGCTCCTGCACGGCAGGCGGCGCCTATGTGCCGGCGATGAGCGACGAGACGGTGATCGTGCGAGGGCAGGGCACGATCTTCCTCGGCGGTCCGCCGCTGGTCAAAGCCGCGATCGGCGAGGTCGTCACCGCCGAGGAGCTCGGCGGCGGCGAGCTGCACGCCCGGCGCTCCGGGGTCGTCGACCACCTCGCCGACGACGACGAGCACGCACTCGAGATCATGCGCGACATCGTGCTGACACTGCCGCAGCCCGCGCCGCCGGCGTGGCAGGTGCACGAGCCGGCCGATGCCGCGGCCCCCGCCGACGAGCTGTACGACCTCGTACCCGTGGACGTGAACGTGCCGTACGACCCCCACGCGGTCATCGACCGCCTCGTCGACGCCGGCAGCGTGCACGAGTTCAAGCGGGAGTACGGCACGACGCTGGTCACCGCGTTCGCCCGCATCCACGGTCATCCGGTCGGCATCCTCGCCAACAACGGGGTGCTCTTCGGCGAATCGGCCCTCAAGGGCGCTCACTTCATGGAACTGTGCGATCAGCGTGGCATCCCGCTGCTGTTCCTGCAGAACATCTCCGGGTTCATGGTCGGCCGTGACGCCGAGGCCGCCGGAATCGCCAAGGACGGTGCCAAGATGGTCACCGCCGTCGCCACGACGCGGGTGCCCAAGCTCACCGTCGTGGTCGGCGGATCGTTCGGCGCCGGCAACTACTCGATGTGCGGCCGGGCATATTCGCCCCGGTTCCTGTGGAGCTGGCCGGGCAGCCGCATCTCGGTCATGGGCGGTGCTCAGGCGGCGTCGGTGCTGTCGACGGTGAAGGGCGACCAGCTCGCGGCCCGCGGCGAGGACTGGTCGGCCGAAGAGCGCTCCGCCTTCGAAGCCCCCGTGCGCGCCCAGTTCGAGACGCAGGGCGACCCCTACTACGCCACGGCGCGCCTCTGGGACGACGGGGTGATCGACCCGGTCGACACCCGCGATGTGCTCGGCCTCGCCCTGGACGTCGTCTCCCGGGCACCCCTCCCCGCCCCCGGCTTCGGCCTCTTCCGGATGTGACATGACCGCGCCCCTCTTCGACACCGTGCTCGTCGCCAACCGCGGCGAGATCGCCCGGCGCGTCATCCGGACGCTCCGACGCCTCGGCATCCGCTCTGTCGCCGTCTACAGCGACGCCGATGCCGAAGCGCCGCACGTGCGCGAAGCCGACGTCGCCGTGCGGCTCGGGCCCGCACCGGCCTCGCAGTCCTACCTCGACATCGACGCCGTGATCACCGCCGCTCGCCACAGCGGCGCGCAGGCGGTGCACCCGGGGTACGGGTTCCTCTCCGAGAACGCCGCGTTCGCGCGCGCGTGCGCGGCCGCCGGCATCGTGTTCGTCGGGCCCGCACCGCACGCGCTCGACGTCATGGGCGACAAGATCCGCTCCAAGGAGCACGTCGCCGCCCACGGCGTGCCGGTCGTGCCCGGGTTCAGTGCCGCAGGCATGACGGATGCCGCCATCCTCGCGGCCGCCGACACCCACGGATTCCCGCTGCTGGTCAAGCCCTCCGCCGGCGGCGGGGGCAAGGGCATGCAGATCGTGCGGGAGCCTGCGGACCTTCCCGATGCGCTCGCCGCCGCGCGTCGGGTCGCGGCGAGCGCGTTCGGCGACGACACGCTGCTGCTCGAGCGGCTCGTCGAGCGCCCTCGCCACATCGAGGTGCAGGTGCTCGCCGACGCGCACGGCACCGTCGTGCACCTCGGCGAGCGCGAGTGCTCGCTGCAGCGGCGCCACCAGAAGGTGATCGAAGAGGCTCCCTCGCCCGCGGTCGACGAAACGACCCGTCGACGGCTCGGCGACGCGGCTTGCCGGGCGGCGGCGAGCGTCGGCTACCTCGGGGCGGGAACGGTGGAGTTCCTCATGGCCGCCGACCGTCCGGACGAGTTCTTCTTCATCGAGATGAACACGCGGCTGCAAGTGGAACACCCCGTGACGGAGCTCGTCACCGGCGTAGACCTGGTGGCCGAGCAGCTGCGGGCGGCGGCGGGCCTGCCGCTGGGGTTCGCGCAGCGGGATGTGCGGATCGAGGGCCATGCGATCGAGGCACGCGTGTACGCCGAGAGCCCTGCCCGCGGATTCCTCCCCGCCACCGGCGAGGTGATCGCCTGGCGGGTGCCGCAGGGCGTGCGTGTTGACGGCGCCGTGGAGACCGGCAGCGTCGTGACGAGCCACTACGACCCCATGATCGCCAAGGTGATCGCCCACGGTGCCGATCGGCCAGAGGCGCTTGCGCTCTTGGACGCGGCGCTCGCCGACACGGTCGTGCTGGGGGTGGACACGAACATCGCCTTCCTGCGTGCCCTGCTCGCCGAACCCGCCGTGCAGGACGGGCGCCTGGACACCCACATCATCGACGCCTTGCCTCCGCTGTCGGCGCCCGAACCGTCGGCAGACGCGCTCGCCGCGGCCGCCGCGAGTGGGGGCGGTGCCGCACCGCAGTCACCGCAGTCACCGCAGTCACCATGGGGGCGCACCGACGGCTGGCGGCTCGGCGGCGGCCGGGCGCCCCGCCACGCGCGCTTCGAGACCGAGTCCGGTTCGGTGGTCGCGGCATCCGTGCCCGACGCGTCCGACGCCGACGCTCCCCTCGGCGCGACGGTCGCGCGAGACGGCGATGGCGACGTGTGGGTGCACCTGGCCGGGGCGACCCATCGGCTGCGGTCCGTGACCCGTCGCGACGCCTCCGAGCGCAGTCGCACGGCCCGCACCCGCGTCGACGCGGCGGCCGCGCCGCACGTGCGGGCGCCCCTGCCGGGGACCGTCGTGGCCGTGCACGCTCAGGACGGCGACCGGGTGGCATCCGGATCCCGCTTGGCCACCATCGAGGCCATGAAGATGGAGCACACCGTGACGGCGCCCCACGACGGCGCTCTGCGGATGCTCGTCGGCGTCGGCGCGCAGGTGCGCCGCGACGAGGTGCTCGCCGAGGTGCATCAGGACCCCGAGGACCACGACGACCCCCAGGAGGAGACCCCATGACCGGACCCGTCGACCTGAGCTCGTACGCGCTGGAGGATGACGAGATCGAGCTGGCACGCATGGTGCGCGCCTTCGCCGACGAGGTCGTCGCCCCGGTGGCGTATGAGGCCGACCGCACGCACACCCTCCCCATGGACGTCGTCGCCCAGATGGGCGACATGGGCCTGTTCGGGCTGCCCTTTCCCGAGGAGGTGGGCGGCCAGGGCGGCACCTACCTCGCCCTCGGGCTGGCGATCGAGGCGCTCGCGCGCGTGGACCAGTCGCTCGCGATCACCCTCGAGGCGGGAGTGAGCCTCGGCGCCATGCCGGTGTTCCGCTTCGGCACCGACGCGCAGCGAGCCGAGCTGCTGCCCGACCTCTTGGCAGGCCGCGCGTTGGCGGGTTTCGGGCTCACCGAGCCCGAGGCGGGGTCGGATGCCGGCGCCACCCGCACCACCGCCCGGCGCGACGGCGGTGAGTGGGTGATCGACGGCAGCAAGCAGTTCATCACCAACTCGGGCACGTCCATCACCCGGTTCGTCACCGTCACCGCCGTCACCGGACGCCGCGGCGATCGCCCCGAGATCTCCACGATCATGGTGCCCAGCGGCACGCCAGGGTTCACCGTCGGGCCGGCCTACGACAAGGCCGGCTGGCGCGCGTCCGACACGCATCCGCTGACCTTCGCCGAGTGCCGCGTGCCCGAGGAGAATCTGCTGGGCGAGGAGGGGCGGGGATTCGCGAACTTCCTCCACATCCTCGATGAGGGGCGCATCGCGATCGCAGCTCTTGCGACCGGAGCGGCGGAGGGATGCCTGGAGGCGGCGCTGGACTACGCCGCGACGCGACAGGTGTTCGGGGCGGCGCTGTCGACCCGTCAGGGCATCCAGTTCACCCTCGCGCGCATGCAGGCCCGCGTGCACACGGCGCGGCTGGCGTGGGTTCGAGCCGCGCACCTGCGCGATGCGGGGCGGCCGTTCAAGACCGAGGCCGCCATCGCGAAGCTCGTCTCGGGCGAGGCGGCGATGGACAACGCCCGCGACGCCACGCAGATCTTCGGCGGCAACGGGTTCATGAACGAGTACCCCGTGGCCCGCCACTACCGCGACAGCAAGATCCTCGAGATCGGGGAGGGGACCACCGAGGTGCAGCTGCTCGTCATCGCCCGCGCGCTCGGGGTAGCGTGAACGGCATGACCGACAGCCCCGCCGGCGCGCCCGACATCGTGCAGCGGGGACTGTGGTTCGAGGAGTTCACGGTCGGCGCGCGCTACCGCCATCGCCCCGGGCGCACGGTCACGCAGGCCGACAACGTGCTGTTCTCGGGCCTCACGATGAACGCGCAGGCGCTGCACGTCGACGAGGCGTACGCTGCCACGCAGCCGTTCGGCCGTCCCCTCATCAACTCGATGTGGACGCTGGCGACGATGATCGGCTCGTCGGTGGCCCAGCTCACGCAGGGGACCCTCGTCGCTCAGCTCGGACTCACCGACATCGCGTTTCCCGCCCCGCTCTTCCCCGGCGACACGCTCTACACCGACACCGAGATCATCGGCGCCCGGCCGTCGGCCTCGCGTCCCGGGCAGGGCATCGTCACCATGCGCCACACCGGGCGCAACCAAGACGGCGAGGTGGTCGCGACGGCGACCCGCACGGCCCTGATGTGGAGCCGTGACCACGAGGAGGAAACGACGTGACCGGTTTCTCGGCGGGCCCCGCCCTGCTCTTCTGCCCCGCCGATCGTCCCGAGCGGTTCGCGTCGGCGCTCGCGCGGGCCGACGGCGCCATCATCGACCTCGAGGACGCCGTGGCCCCGGTGGACAAGGCGGCCGCGCGCGGCGCACTCATCGACGCCGACCTCGACCCGGCGCGGGTCATCGTGCGGGTGAACCCGGTCGGCACGCCCGATTTCGAGGCGGACCTGGCGACGCTGTCGCAGACCGACGTACGCACGATCATGGTCGCGAAGGCCGAGTCACCCAAGCGGATCGGCCGGATCGACCCGCGCTACACCGTCGTCGCGCTGTGCGAGACGGCGCGGGGCGTCACCGCCGCCGAGCGCATCGCCGCGCTGGACAACGTGTCGGCGCTGATGTGGGGCGCCGAAGACCTCGTCGCCTCGCTGGGTGGCACGTCGAGCCGCAAGCCGAACGGCCGATACCGTGACGTCGCCCGCCACGCGCGGGCACACGTGCTGCTGTCGGCGGGCGCACGCGGCAAGGCCGCGATCGACGCCGTGCACGTGGACATCGCCGACACGAAAGGGCTCGCCCGCGAGGCGGAGGATGCCGCCGCGAGCGGCTTCGCCGCCACCGCCTGCATCCACCCCAGCCAGGTGCCGGTGATCCGCGCCGCCTACCGTCCCACCGCGGAGGACAGCGCGTGGGCTCGGGATGTGCTGCGCGCCGCCGAGGACGAGGGCGGGGTCTTCACCTACCGCGGGCGGATGGTCGACGAGCCGGTGCTGCGCCACGCGCGCACACTGCTGCACCGCACCGGACGCTAGCCGGCCACGACGGGGCCGACGCCCGAAAGCAGCCGAAGCCGGTCGCGCTCGAGCAGCAGGTCATAGCTCGACCCGTTCGGCAGCCGGAAGCCGACGGGGGGCAGCTCGCCCCCGGTGGCGTGGCGGATGATCTCGCGGATCAGCGCACCGTGGGCGACGGCGATGACGGATGCCGACGCCGGCGCCGTCGTGTGCCGCACGTCCCGCGCGATCTGCTGCAGGGCCGCCAGGGCTCGGGCGCGCAGGGCCGGCCAGGGCTCGGCGCCGGGCACCTCGGCGCTGTGCCAGTCGCCCCAGCGTTCCAGGAACTCCGCGGCATCCACGCCCTCCGCCTCGCCATAGGCGCGCTCGCGCAGCTGCGGGTACGTGCGGGGCGGATCGACTCCGAGGGTGTCGGCGATGATCTCGGCGGTCTCGCGCGCGCGTGAAAGGTCGCTGCTGACGACGATGACGGGTGAGCCGGTGGTCAGGCGCTCCTGCAGCCGCTGGGCGGCATCGCGGGCCTGCTCTCGTCCGGTGTCGTTGAGCGGGATGTCGGTGGAACCCTGGATGCGGCGCGCGCGGTTCCAGTCGGTCTCACCGTGGCGCACGAGGGTCAGCAGAGTCACCCGACGAGCCTAACCGCGGCATCCGGGAGAGGGCTCGGAGACGGCTGGTGCGATTCGGGGATTCGGGGATCCGGCGATCGTCGGCGCGGTGCCGCGACGACCCTCAGCGCGACTCGGCGAGCAGGTCGGTGAGGGCTGCGAGCACAGGGCTGGTGCCGCCGTCGATTTTCACCGTCGCCTTGGAATCCGCGCGCGTCTCGCCCCGGTTCACGATGACGACCGGCAGCCGGCGCCGGCGCGCGCGCTCGACCAGGCGTACCCCGGAGTTGACGACGAGCGACGAGCCGGCCACGAGCAGTGCCTGACTCGTGTGCACGAGCTGCTCGGCCTCGGCGAACCGCTCGACGGGCACGAATTCGCCGAAGAAGACGACGTCGGGCTTCAGCATGCCGCCGCAGACGCTGCAGTCGGGAACGCGAAATCCGTCGGCGGTCTCGGGCAGCACGTCGCCGTCGGGGCCGAGCAGCACGTCGGCGGGAACGTCGATCCAGGGGTTGTCGGCTTCGATCCGCACCGCGAGGTCGCGTCGGTCGAAGACCTGGCCGCAGTGGGTGCAGAAGACCCGGCGCATGGTGCCGTGCAGCTCCACGACGCGGCGGCTGCCGGCGCGCACGTGAAGACCGTCGACGTTCTGGGTGATGACGCCGGTGGCGATGCCGGCGCTCTCGAGGCTCGCGAGGGCCGCGTGGCCGGCGTTGGGGGAGGCAGCGGCGAAAACGCGCCATCCCAGGTGGCTGCCCACCCAGTACCGGCGGCGGGCGGCTTCGCTGGCGAGGAACTGCTGCGCGGTCATGGGGGTGCGCACCGGCGCGCCCTCGCCGCGGTAGTCGGGGATCCCCGAGTCGGTGGACACCCCGGCGCCGGTGAGCACCGCGATCTGGCGGCCGCGCAGCACGTCGGCGGCCTGGCCGACCAGTCGCTCGGTCGGCGCGTCGAGCTGGAGCACCGGGGTCACCCGGCCGATTCTAGGCGTGCCAGTTTGCCGGGAGGTTACGCTCAGCCGGGCATGGGTCGCGTACAGGTCCGCCATCGCGCCGCGTGGGAGAGTGGACCAATGCCCATCGAGCACGTCGCAGACCCCGCCGATCCCCGTCTGGCCGACTACCGGGACCTCACCGACGTGGCGCTGCGACGCGTGCTGGAGCCCGCCGGAGGCCTGTACATCGCGGAGTCCGCGAAGGTCATCGGCCGGGCCATCGCGGCGGGGCATCGGCCGCGGTCGATCCTGGTGCAGGAGAAGTGGGTCGACGACGTCCGGGACCTCGCCGGCGACGCGCCCGTGTACGTCGTGCCGACAGAGGTCGCCGAGCAGCTCACCGGCTACCAGGTGCATCGCGGCGCGCTCGCCGCGATGCACCGCCCCGTCGCCCCGCCGGTGGCGGACGTCATCGCCGGCGCGCGTCTCGTGGTCGTGCTCGAGGACATCGTCGACCACACCAACGTGGGCGCCGCCTTCCGAAACGCCGCCGCGCTCGGCGCCGACGCCGTGCTCGTGTCTCCCCGGTGCGCCGACCCGCTCTACCGCCGCAGCGTGCGGGTGAGTATGGGCACGGTCTTCCAGGTGCCGTGGACGCGGCTGCCGAAGTGGCCCGAGGCTGGCGGCATCCTTCACGACAACGGTTTCCACCTGGCGGCGCTCGCGCTCGCCGACGACGCGGTGACGCTGGACGACTTCGCCGCCGCCCGGCCGGAGCGCGTCGCCCTCATGCTCGGTGCCGAGGGCGACGGGCTGTCCCGCCGCGCGCTCGAAGCCGCCGACACCGTCGTCACGATCCCGATGGCCGGGGAAGTCGACTCGCTCAACGTCGCAGCGGCGAGCGCCGTCGCCCTCTGGGCCCTGCGCTGACGCGGGTCGCGGCGCTTGCGCTGGCGGTTGCGGCGCTGCCGTGTGCCTGACTCCTCAAGACCGGGCTCGTTCCGGGTCGGAACCCGGTCCGCGAGCCGCGACGTCGCGATTCTTGAGGAGTTGCGGCGTCCGGGGCGCCCGGCCCGCCCCGCGCCCCCAGCCACCGCCTACTCGCCGGCGAGGTCTCCCAGGCGCGGGACCGCCCGCACCGGCAGCGCCTCGGGGCGCTTTGCCGTGATGTGGTCGCCGGAGGACTGGTTGCGCACCCGGCGCAGCACCCACGGCACGAGGTGCTCCCGTGCCCAGACGAGATCGTTCGCCCGCGCGGCCCGCCATGTGCGAGGCGGCACCGGCTCGGGCTGCATCGGCTGCAGGTCGTTCGGCACGTTCAGCGCGCGCAGCACCATGCGGGCCACCTCGTGGTGGCCGAGGGTGTTGTAGTGCAGGCGGTCGTCGTCGAAGAACCGCATGTCCTGCACTTCTTTGAGCGCCCACTGGTCGGCCACAACGCAGTCGTAGCGCTCGGCGATGGCCCGGATGTTCTCGTTGTAGATCGCGACGCGCCCGCGGATGCCGCGGAACACCGGGGTGAAGTTCGTGTCGATGGCGGTGAAGATCAGCAGCGTTGCCCCGCTGGGGGTCAGCCGCACGACGGCATCCTCGAACTGCGCGGCGACGGCGTCGGGATCGCCGCCGGGGCGGATGACGTCGTTGCCGCCGGCCGAGAACGTGATGAGGTCGGGCTTCAGAGCGAGGGCCGGCTCGATCTGGGTGTCGACGATCTGGCCGATCAGCTTGCCGCGCACGGCGAGGTTGGCGTAGGCGAAGTCGTCGACCTGGGCGCCGAGCACGGCGGCGACGCGGTCCGCCCAGCCGCGGTGTCCGCCGGGGGAGGAGGGGTCGGGGTCGCCGATGCCCTCCGTGAACGAGTCTCCGATCGCGACCATGCGTCGCCAGGGATGCTCTGTCGGGTTCGGGGTGTACTCGGCGAGACGATCTGGGGCGTCGGTCACGGAGTCGGAGGGGGAGTCGGGGTCGGTGTCGGTGTCGGGCATGGGGCCTCCTCGGCTGAACCAGCTTCGAGGCTAGCTTGCGCTGCCTCGTTTAGGCTGGACCGTTGTGGATGAACAGCAGCAGGAGCATTTCGGGAGCTTCGCTGCCGAGCACCTCTCGCCGTCGTTCCCGCAGCGCGCCCCCTGGGGAACGGCCCAGCGACTGCGTGCCTGGCAGGCCGAAGCGCTCGACCAGTACTTCGCGATGGACGGCCCCGACGGGGTCGGCAAAGGGCCCCGCGACTTTCTCGCGGCCGCCACGCCGGGCGCCGGCAAGACGACCTTCGCCCTGCGCCTGGCCACCGAGCTCCTCCGCCGGCGTATCATCGACCGCATCGTCGTGGTGGCCCCGACCGAGCATCTGAAGACGCAGTGGGCGGATGCCGCGGCGCGCGTGTCCATCCGGCTCGACCCGAACTTCAGCAACCGCCACGTCTCGCCCGCCCGGCACTACCACGGTGTCGCCGTGACGTACGCGCAGGTGGCGGTCAAGGCATCCGTCCACCAGCGCCTCACCGAGGATGCCCGCACCCTGGTGATCCTCGACGAGGTGCACCACGGCGGTGATGCCCTCAGCTGGGGCGACGCGCTGCGCGAGGCCTACCAGCGGGCGACCCGTCGGCTGCTGCTGTCGGGGACCCCGTTCCGCAGTGACACCGCGCCGATCCCGTTCGTGGAGTACCACCCGAACGAGAAGGGCATCAGGCTCTCCCGCACGGACTACAACTACGGCTACGGGCGAGCCCTCGCCGATGGGGTCGTGCGTCCGGTGCTCTTCCTCGTCTACGCCGGGCAGATGCGCTGGCGAACCAAGGCCGGCGACGAGTACGAGGCGCACCTCGGTCAGGACAACACGAAGGACATCAACTCGCAGGCCTGGCGCACCGCGCTGGACCCGCAGGGCGACTGGATCCCCGCGGTGCTGCGCAGCGCCGACCGGCGTCTCACCGAGGTGCGGCAGGAAGTCCCCGACGCCGGTGGCCTCGTCATCGCGACCGACCAGACCGCCGCCCGTGCGTACGCGGCGATCCTCCGTGACATCACGGGGGAGCCCACGACCGTCGTGCTCTCGGACGACCCTGCGGCATCCGGTCGCATCGAGGAGTTCGCGAAGGGCACGTCGCGCTGGATGGTCGCGGTGCGCATGGTGTCGGAAGGCGTCGACGTGCCCCGGCTGTCGGTCGGCGTCTATGCCACGAGCGCGTCGACCCCGCTCTTCTTCGCCCAGGCGATCGGCCGCTTCGTGCGCGCTCGCCGTCGGGGCGAGTCGGCGAGCGTCTTCCTGCCGCACGTGCCGCAGCTGCTGGCCCTCGCCAATGAGATGGAGCGCGAGCGCGACCACGCGCTGGACCGCGAGTCGGGCGATGACGACGGCCTCGAGGACACCCTGCTGGCCGAGGCGGAGCGCGAGGACAAGGCATCCGACTCGCTCACCGAGGAGTTCAGCTACCAGGCGCTCGGCTCGGTCGCCCACTTCGACCGCGTGCTCTTCGACGGCAAGGAGTTCGGCCAGCTCGCCGTGCCGGGAACCCCCGAGGAGGAGGAGTTCCTGGGCTTGCCGGGGCTGCTCGAGCCCGAGCATGTGCACGAGCTGCTCATGCAGCGGCAAGCGCGGCAGGGCCGGCACCGCAAGGCGCGCGAGACCAGCGAGGCGCAGCAGGCGGATGCCACCGGAGCCCCGCCGGCCACGACGCTGCCGCCGGCGCTGCACCGCACGCTCAAGGAGCAGCGGCAGCTGCTCAACAGCCTCGTCGGCGTGTACGCGCGGCAGAGCGGCGAGCCGCACGGCGCGGTGCACGCCGAACTGCGACGCCTGTGCGGCGGGCCGGCGGTCTCGCACGCCACGGTCGCGCAGCTGCAGGCCCGCATCGACCTGCTCCGTCGCCGCGTGCACTCCTAGCCCTCACCGCTGGCGCTTCGGAACCCCGAAATGCTGACAATCACGGTTTTCGGCCGTAACGGTCACGCGGCGCTGATTACCGTAGAAGGCATCCCCCTTCCTGCTCCCGACCGGAGGTCTCATGAACGCGCCCGCGCCCCCCGCACCGACCGCGCGGGACCGCCGGCGGTGGGCGCAGTACCTCGTCGACGAGCGCGCTGAGGCACGTCTGTACCGCACGCTCGCCGAGCGGCGGACGGGCGAAGAGCGCGAGATCCTGCTCGCGCTGGCCGATGCCGAGGGGCGACACGAGTCGCACTGGCTGGGCCTGCTCGACGGGGAGCCCAAGCGCCTGCCCAGCCCGAGCCTGGACACCCGCATGCTGGGCTGGATGGCGCGCCGGTTCGGCATGGTCTTCGTGCTGGCCCTTGCCCAGAACGCCGAGGCGCGGTCGCCGTACGAGAGCGAGCCGTATGCCACGGCGGCCATGGTCGCCGACGAGAAAGTGCACCACGAGGTGGTGCGCAACCTCGCCGCCCGCGGCAGGCGGCGTCTGTCGGGCACGTTCCGTGCGGCGGTGTTCGGCGCGAACGACGGCCTGGTGTCGAACCTCGCGCTCGTGATGGGCATCGGCGCCGCGGGGGTGGGAGCTCCTTTCGTGCTGCTGAGCGGCCTGGCCGGTCTGCTCGCCGGGGCGCTGTCGATGGCCGCGGGCGAGTTCGTCTCGGTGCGGTCGCAGCGGGAGATGCTCGCCTCGACCGGCCATAGTGACTTCGCCGACGCGGCGTTGCCCGATCTCGACCTCGACGCCAACGAGGTGGCGCTGGTGTACCGTGCCCGCGGACTGGATGCCGACGAAGCGCTGGCCCGTGCCCGGCGCCTCGTGGAGACCGCGCAGGCGGCGGACCGGTCGCAGCCCTACCGGCGCCCGGTCGACGACGCCGAGGAGCACGACGTCGTGGGCGGAGCATGGGGCGCGGCGACGTCGAGCTTCCTGTTCTTCGCCTCCGGTGCGGTCATCCCGGTGCTGCCCTGGATCTTCGGCCTCGAAGGGGTCGTCGCCGTGGTGCTCGCTCTGGTGCTCGTCGGCATCGCGCTGCTGGCGACCGGTGCGATGGTGGGGGTGCTCTCCGGAGGCCCGCCGCTGCGCCGCGCACTGCGTCAGCTCGCGATCGGCATGGGTGCCGCAGCGATCACGTACCTGCTGGGGCTGGTGTTCGGCGTCTCGGTCGCCTGACAGCGCGCTTCGCCTGTCGCATATCGTCGCTTCCGGGCGCCCGAAGCGACGAAACGCGACAGGCGAGCGCGGCAGCGAGGTATCCGGCGCGCCCAGAAACAGAAGAAGGCCCCCTTTCGGGGGCCTTCTCATCTGTGCGCGAGGGGGGACTTGAACCCCCACGCCCGTTAAAGGGCACTAGCACCTCAAGCTAGCGCGTCTACCTATTCCGCCACCCGCGCATTGGGTGAAATTGCTTTCGCAACCGAGGGTCGAGCCTAGCATGATCGCGGAGCATGTTCGAACCGGCGCCACGCCGGGCGCCCTCGCCGACAGCGGTAGCGTAGAGCGCATGCCCGAGACCGAAGCCGACCTTCCCGAGGTCGTGCGCGTCGCCCGCGATCTCATCCGGTTCGACACGTCGAACTTCGGCGGCGGCAACGCCCGCGGCGAGCGCGAGGCCGCCGAATACACCGGCGCGTACCTCGAGTCACTCGGCCTCACTCCCGAGTACTACGAGCCGATCCCGCGCCGCACGAACCTGGTCGCCCGCGTCCCGGGGCGCGACCGCGACAAGCCCGCCCTGGTGCTGCACGGCCACCTCGACGTCGTCCCCGCCGTGGCCGCCGACTGGAGCGTCGATCCCTTCGCCGGCGAGATCCGCGACGGCATGCTGTGGGGCCGCGGAGCGGTGGACATGAAGGACATGGATGCCATGATCCTCACCTCCGTCGCAGACCTGCTGCGCGCCGGCGAGCAGCCGGCCCGCGACGTGATCGTGACCTTCTTCGCCGACGAGGAGAACGGCGGTGTCGAGGGGTCCGCCCTTGTCGTCCGCGACCGTCCGGAGTGGTTCGCCGGCGCGACCGAGGCGATCAGCGAGGTGGGCGGCTACTCCATCGCCTCCGGTGACCGCCGGGCGTACCTGCTGCAGACGGGGGAGAAGAGCCTCGTCTGGATCCGCCTGCGCGCGCGCGGCCTCGCCGGCCACGGCAGCCGGTTCCACCCCGACAACGCCGTCACGCGCCTCGCCGAGGCCGTCGCCGCGCTCGGTCGCACCGAGTGGCCGCTGGCGATGACCGACACGTCCCGGCAGCTCGTCGAGGGCCTCGCCGCCCTCGTGTCCGGCGACCCACGGCATCCCGATGCCGTCGCCGAGCAGTTCGGCCCCGCCGCCGCGTTCCTGCGCTCCACGTTCCGCACCACGACGAACCCCACCGGCCTCACCGCCGGCTACAAGCACAACGTCATCCCCGACACGGCCGAGGCGCTCATCGACGTGCGCACGGTGCCCGGGGGAGAGGATGCCGCCCTCGCGGACATCGCCGCCATCGTCGGGCCCGACATCGAGATCGAGATCGTCCACCGCGACATCGGTCTCGAGGTGCCCTTCGCGGGCGCCCTCGTGCGCGAGATGGTCGCGGCCCTCGGCCGGCACGACCCGGGCGTCCCTGTCATCCCGTACCTCATGGGCGGGGGTACTGACAACAAGGCGCTCGCGCACCTCGGCATCGCCGGCTACGGCTTCGCGCCGCTGCGGCTGCCCGCGGATCTCGATTTCACCGGCATGTTCCACGGGGTCGACGAGCGCGTCCCCCTGGATGCCCTCGTCTTCGGACAGGCGGTTCTCACCGACCTGCTCCGCACGTACTGACAGCAGTTCACCGAAAGGCGCGCATGAGCTTCTTCGAAGCGATCCTCCTGGGCCTGGTCCAGGGGCTCACCGAATTCCTCCCCGTCTCCTCCAGCGCGCACCTGCGCATTCTGGGGGAGTTCCTCCCCAGCGCCGAGGACCCCGGCGCGGCCTTCACCGCGATCACGCAGATCGGCACGGAGGCGGCGGTGGTGGTGTTCTTCTGGAAGGACATCGTCCGCATCATCACGCAGTGGTGCCGCTCGCTCGCGGGCAAGGCGCCGCGCACCGACCCCGACGCGCGCATGGGCTGGCTGATCATCATCGGCAGCATGCCGATCGTCGTGCTGGGGCTGCTGTTCCAGGATCAGATCGAGACGGTGTTCCGCTCGATGTGGGTCGTCGCGATCATGCTGATCGCCTTCGGTCTGCTGCTCGGCATCGCCGACGCGGTGGGCGCGAAGCGCCGTGAGCTGAACGACCTCACCGTGCCACACGGCGTGGCCTTCGGGTTCGCGCAGGCGCTCGCGCTCGTCCCCGGCGTCTCGCGCTCGGGCGGCACGATCACCATGGGACTCTTCCTCGGCTACAAGCGGGCGGATGCCGCGCGCTACGCGTTCCTGCTGGCGATCCCCGCCGTCTTCGGCAGCGGCTTCTACCAGCTGTTCAAGAGCTGGGACGAGCAGGGGCCGTTCACGCTGCCGGAGACCCTCGTGGCCACCGTCGTGGCGTTCGTGATCGCGCTGGCGGTCATCGCCTTCTTCATGAAGTGGATCTCCAAGCGCAGCTTCCTGCCGTTCGTGATCTACCGCGTGGCGCTGGGCACGGTGCTGATCGTGCTGCTGTCGATGGGCGTCATCCAGCCCTGACCCCGGTCGGTCGTCGCCGCGTAGGCGGACGCGGGTCAGTGCCGCGGCGGGTCGTCGCGGCCGGGCTTGGTGGGGCCCAGGCCGTCGCCGCGCCGACGCAGGTACTTCTCGAACTCCTGCGCGATGGCGTCGCCCGACGCCTCGGGGGAGTCCCACGTGTCGCGGGTGCGCTCGAGCTGGTGGATGTACTCGGTCATCTCCTCGTCGTCCGCTGCGGCGGCGTCGATCGATGCCTCCCACGCGGCCGCCTCGGTCGCGAGGGTGCCGCGCGGCACCCGCGCGCCAGTGAGGTCCTCGAGCTTGTCCAGCAGGGCCAGAGTGGCCTTGGGCGACGGTGTGTGACCGCCGACGTAGTGCGGCACGCTGGCCCAGAGCGACGCCGAGGGGATGCCGGCGGCGTCGGCCGCCTCGTCGAGCACGGTGAGGATGCCGACCGGGCCTTCGTACGTCGAGCGCTCGAGGTCGAGCCTGGTGCGCAGCTCCTCGTTGTGGCTGCCGGCGACGACCGAGATCGGCCGTGTGTGCGGCACATCCGACATCATCGAGCCGAGAGAGACCATTCCGGTGATGTCTTCGCGGAGCGCGACATCGATCAACTCCGCGGCGAACCCCTGCCAGGCCCGCGCCGGCTCGACGCCGGTCAGCAGCCACAGCTGCGTGCCGCGGGCGCGACGGGTCGGGCGCCAGAGCGTGGCCTGCGGCCAGGTGAGCACGCGGCGGCCGTCGGCGTCGAGCGCGATCTGCGGCCGGGTGTACTGGTAATCGAAGTACAGCTCGGGGTCGACGGAGAAGACGGGTTCGTACGAACCCTCCTCGCGCAACAGCGTGACAGCTCCCGATGCGGCCTCGCCGGCATCGTTCCAGCCGTCGAACGCGGCCACGAGCACGCGGCGTCCCAGACCCTCCACGTGTCTCCCTTCGTCTCACCAAGGATAGGCCGGGCGCCGCCCACGCGGGCGGGCGGCGCCACGCCCGTCGGTAGCATGGGGAGGTGACAGCCCTCTTTTCCCCCGCCCCGCTGCGCGCTGTCCTGTGGGACATGGACGGCACCCTCGTCGACACCGAGCCCTATTGGATGGCGGCCGAGACGCCGCTGATCGAGAGCCACGGCGGCACCTGGTCGCACGAGCAGGCACTCGGGCTCGTGGGCCTGGGGCTGCACGACTCCGCCCGCATCCTGCAGGAAGCGGGGGTGCGCATGCACGAGGATGCCATCGTCGATCACCTCACCGACGAGGTGATGCGGCAGCTGCGGGAACTCGGCAATCCCTTCCGTCCCGGCGCGCAGGAGCTGCTGGCGAGCCTGCGCGACGCGGGTGTGAAGACGGGCCTGGTCACGATGTCGTTGCGGCGCATGGCCGAGACGGTGGTCTCGCAGATCCCGTTCGAGGCGTTCGACGTCATCATCGCCGGTGACGACGCGATTCGGCCCAAGCCCTTCCCCGATCCCTACCTGCAGGCCTGCGAGGCGCTCGGAGTGACCCCCGCCGAGGTGGTCGCGATCGAGGACTCGCCCAACGGACTGCGCTCGGCAGTCGCCGCCGGCGCGGCGACGATCGGTGTGCCGCTGATGGTGTCGCTGACGGGCGCCGGCGCGCACGCACTGTGGCCGACGCTCGAGGGGCGTACCGCCGCCGACGTCGCCGAGTTCCATGCCGACCACCGCGCAAAGGAGTCCCGATGACCGCGGACCTCACCCGACCGAGCGGTCCCTTCCGCTACGGCGACCGCGTGCAGCTGACCGGCCCGAAGGGGCGGCTGCACACCATCACGCTGCGCGAGCGCGGCGAGCTGCACACCCACCACGGCGTCCTGCGCCACGAAGCGCTCGTGGGCCTGCCCGACGGATCGGTCGTCACCAACAGCGGCGGCCACGAATACCTGGCCCTCCGCCCGCTGCTGCGCGACTTCGTCATGTCGATGCCCCGCGGAGCGGCCATCGTCTACCCGAAGGATGCCGCGCAGATCCTGGCGCAGGCCGACATCTTCCCCGGCGCCACGGTGGTCGAAGCGGGTGTGGGGTCCGGCGCGCTGTCGCTGTGGCTGCTGCGGGCCATCGGTCCTGCCGGGCGCCTGGTGTCGTTCGAGCGCCGCGAGGAGTTCGCCGAGGTGGCCCGCGCCAATGTCGAGACGTTCCTCGGCGGAACGCCGCAGAACTGGGACGTGGTCGTCGGCGACCTCGTCGAGTCCCTGCCTGGCGCCATGGAACCGGCGTCCGTCGACCGCGTCGTGCTCGACATGCTCGCGCCGTGGGAGTGCATCGACGCCGTGGCTGAGGCACTCACGCCCGGAGGCGTGGTGCTCTGCTACGTCGCCACCGCGACGCAGCTGAGCCGGGTGGCCGAGTACATCCGCGGCACCGGCCTCTACACCGATCCCGAGGCCAGCGAGACGATGGTGCGCGGCTGGCACGTCGAAGGACTCGCCGTGCGGCCCGACCATCGCATGGTCGCCCACACCGGGTTCCTCCTCACCGCTCGACGTCTCGCCCCGGGAGCTGTGCCCCCCGATGTGCGCAAGCGGGCGCTGAAGAAGCCCAGCTATGCCGACGAGGACGTGGAGCTGTGGACCCCGGGCGCCGTGGGCGACCGCCAGATCACCGACAAGAACCTGCGCAAGCGTGTGCGCGAGGCCCAGCGTGCCGCGGACGGCGCGCGGATCGCTGCGGGGTCGGCGGACCCCGACCCCGCCACCGATTAGGCTGTACCGGTGCGCAGGATTCCCGCCATCACCGCCGTCATGGGCCTCTCCGCCCTCGCTCTGGTCGGATGCTCATCCGCCGACCCTGCTGCGTCGTGCACGCGCGACGGGGGTGACGCGCAGGTGCTCGACCTGATCACGATCTCGGGCGACACCATCGGAGTGGCGGCTCCCGTCCACGTCGACGAGACCGTGTACCGCGACATCACCGTCGGCGACGGCCCCGTTGTGACCTCGGACGCACAGGAAGTCGCGTTCGACGTCACCGTCGTCAACGGCAGCACGGGCGACACGCTGCTGCAGTCGGGAACCCAGGTGGTGCCGGTGTCGCAGTGGGCCGAGGCCTACGAAGGCATCGCCGAGATGCTGGACTGCGCCACGGAGGGCTCGCTCATCATCGGGGCGGTCGCGCCGGAGGACATGCTGCCTGAAGCTGCGGCGAGCCTGGGCTTGGCCGAGGATGACACTGCGATCTTCGTCATCGATCTGCAGCAGGTCTACCCCGACCGGGCGGACGGCGAGGATCAGTACAACGCGCGCCGGGGCATGCCCACGGTCGTGCTGGCGCCCGACGGCACACCCGGCATCATCGTTCCCGACGCCGAGGCGCCCGACGAACTCGCCGTCGAGGTGCTCAAGAAGGGCGACGGTGAGGTCGTCACCGGTGACGTCCCCGTCCGGGTCAAGTACACCGGCGTCACCTGGGACGACGGAGAGGTCTTCGACTCCACGTGGGAGGCCGGGGCGTCGGCAGTGCTGTCGCTCGATCAGGTGGTGCCCGGCTTCGCCGAGGCGCTGGAGGGTCAGACCGTCGGTTCGCAGATCCTCGCCGTCATCCCGCCGGACCTGGCATACGGCGACGCGGGGCAGGGGCCGGTCCCGCCCGGGGCCACGCTCGTGTTCGTGATCGACATTCTCGGTCTCGACGAGGCGGCGGAGTAGCCGGAGGTGGCCGCAGCGACGAGCCGCAGCGCACCGGAGGAGCGTCTGGTGAACCTGCTCGTCGCGCTCATGGCGACCGACCAGGGGCTGACCAAGGACACGATCCTCTCCTCGGTGGCGGGTTACCGGGAGCAGGCGCAGTCGGGTGCGTCGAAGGACGCCCTCGAGAAGATGTTCGAGCGCGACAAGGAGAGCCTTCGCGGTCTCGGCGTGCCGATCGAGACGATCGGCGACTACGCCGATCCCGACGACCTGCGTGAAGCCCGCTACCGCGTGCCGAACGACGAGTACGCACTTCCCGAAGACATCTCCTTCACGCCCGCCGAGTTGGCGGTGCTCGCGGTCGCCGGCGGCGTCTGGAGCGAGAGCTCCCTGTCGGCCGAGGCGCGCAGCGGGCTGCGCAAGATCCGTGCGCTCGGCAACGAGGTCGATGAGCCCATCATCGGCTTCTCGCCCCGGCTGAGCGTGCGGACGCCCGCGTTCGCGCCGCTGCAGAAGGCGATGGAGCAGGCCAGGGTGGTGTCGTTCCCCTATCTGAAGCCGGGGGAGGAGCGTCCCCGCTCACGCCGCATCCGCCCACTGGCGCTGGTCGACTACGAAGCGCGCTGGCACGTCTTCGGCTTCGACCTCGACCAGCAGGCCGAGCGCACGTTCCTGCTCTCACGCATCGTCGGCGATGTCGCGATCACCCGCGAGGGTTTCGACCCGTCGCTGCGCGACGGTGCGGGGGAGCGGGCGGTGCAGGGACTTCACGACGTCGCCGCCCGTCAGCGGGCGCTGCTCGAGGTGCACCCCGGAACCGAGGCATCACTGCGGCTGCGCCGCCGCGCACAGCATGCGGAACAGGGCATGCTGGTGCCGTATGTCGACGTGCACGTGCTCGCCGACGAGCTGGCCTCGTACGGACCGGAGGTGCGGGTCGTGGAGCCGGCGGCGCTGCGCGAAGAAGTGATCCGCAGACTGCAGGCGACCCTGGCCCTGCACTCCGACGGCGCGGAGGATGCCACATGAGCGCGCGGCCCATGCATGCCACCGAGCGGGCCGCCCTGCTGCTGCAGCTCGTGCCGTACCTGATCGGCAAGGGCGAGGTGTCGGTGGCGGAGGCCGCGGACGAGTTCGAGGTCACGCCCGACCAGATGCGTGAGATGGTGCAGAAGCTGACGGTCATCGGTCGACCCGGCGAGGGTGGCTTCTGGCAGCTGCCCAACGATCTGTTCGACATCGACTGGGATCTGCTGGACGAGCGCGACCTCATCGTCATCACCAACTCCGTCGGACTCGAGCGCGCCCCGCGGCTGACCGCGCGCGAGGCTGCGGCACTGCTGGCGGGACTGCAGCTGGCGGCGACCCTTCCCGGAGTGGGTGACAGTGGCACGGTGCAGAACCTCATCGTCAAGCTCGCCCGCGGGGCAGCCAGCGCCCCCGCCGACGTGATCGTCGCCCCCGGACCCGTCGACGACGTGCGGGTCACGGTCGCCGAGGCGCTGCGCCGGGGTGTCGCGGTGTCGTTCACCTACCAGGCCCCGGATGCCGCGCCCACCACGCGCACCGTGGACCCAGCCAAGGTGCACATCGCCGACGGTCAGTGGTACCTGCAGGGGTGGTGCCACATGCGTCAGGGCATGCGCACCTTCCACCTGGAGCGCGTCAGCGACGTCGCGCTCACCGAGATCCCGGTCAGTCACAGCGGCGAGCCCGTGCCGCAGCTGTTCGAACCGGGCGCCGGGGATGTCCTCGCCCAGGTGCGCTACCCGCGTCAGATCGCGCCACTGCTGGGGGAGTATCTCAGCGGTGCGCAGATCACCGCGGCCGGCGACCTCGAGACGGCCGCCATGCGGGTCGCCGACGAGCAGAGCCTCAAGCGCGTGGCCGCGCGCCTCGGCGGCGACGTCGAGGTGCTCGCGCCCGTCGGCGCGCGCAGGGCGGCGGCTTCGTGGGCTGCCGCGGGTCTGACCCAATACCGATGAGCGCCGTCTAGACTGAGGCGGTCGTCCGTTACGACGAAAGGACTCTCATGGGTATTCACGGCTGGCAATGGCTGCTGATTCTGGCAATCATCCTGCTGCTGTTCGGCGCAGCGAAGCTTCCTGCGCTGGCCAAGAGCATGGGGCAGTCCGCGCGCGTGTTCAAGACCGAGATGAAGGCGATGAAGGAAGACGACCAGGCAACGGTCTCCTCCGGCACCACCGCTCCCACGGCGGACCCCGCATCGACGTTGGACGCAGACAAGCGCACTGATCCGCCCTCTTCTCGCTGAGCGTGGTCATGACCCGGCCGTCGAGGGTCGCAGGGGACGAGTCTCGGCGTGAGAAGCGGATGTCGCTCGCCGAGCATCTGATCGAGCTCAAGCGCCGCCTGATGATCAGCGCGGTCGCCGTGATCGCGGCGATGGTCGCGGCGTTCTTCATCACCGAACCGGTGATGCACCTGATCACCGCACCGATCCGCATGCTCGCCGAGGAGCGGGGCGAGCAGGCCGCGGTCGAGCTGATGTACACCAGCGTCACCGGAGCGTTCGACCTGCGCATGCGCATGGCATTCGCCATCGGGTTCTTGCTGTCGGCGCCGATCTGGATCTGGCAGGTCTGGGCATACGTGATGCCCGCGATGACCAAGCGCGAGAAGCGCTACACGGTGGGGTTCATCGCCGCCGCGGTCCCGCTCTTCTTCGCCGGGTGTGCGACCGGGCTTCTGGTCATGCCGAACATCGTCAGGCTTATGGCGGAGTTCCTCACTGCGGGCGCGTCAGCGATGTACGACGCGAACTACTACTACGACTTCGTGTTCAAGCTGATGCTGTTCGTCGGTGTGGCCTACATCGTGCCGGTCTTCCTCATCGCCTTGAATTTCGCAGGAGTCATCACCGGCAAGGCGATCCTGTCGTCGTGGCGTGCGGCGGTGCTCGTCAGTGCGATCTTCGCCTCCATCGCGACCCCGCCCGCCGACGTCGCCACGACGTTCCTCATCATGGGGATCCTCCTCGTGCTGTACTTCGCCGCAGCGGGCCTCGCGCTGCTGCTCGACCGGCGACGAGCGAAGCGCGCCGCCGCCCTGCTGCAGCCGGGACACGCCCTGTGACCTCTCCCAGCCCCGCGGAGCGGTTCGCCGCCGCGTCCGAGGCGCGGCGGCATCCGCTGACAGCGGAGTTCGCCGAGCAGCAGCGCTTCACGCTCGATCCCTTCCAGATCGCCGGATGCCAGTCGCTCGAGGATGGCCGCAGCGTGCTGGTGGCCGCGCCCACGGGTGCGGGCAAGACGATCGTCGGCGAGTTCGCCGTGCATCTGGCGATGCGCGAGCCCGGCGACAAGGCGTTCTACACCACACCGATGAAGGCGCTGTCGAACCAGAAGTTCCGCGAGCTGCAGGAGGTGTACGGCGAGGACGAGGTCGGCCTTCTCACCGGCGACACCAACATCAACGGCAACGCCCGGGTCGTGGTCATGACGACCGAGGTGCTGCGCAACATGCTCTATGCCGACTCGCCGGCGCTGCGGGGCCTGCGGTTCGTGGTCATGGACGAGGTGCACTACCTCGCCGACCGGTTCCGCGGCGCGGTGTGGGAAGAGGTCATCATCCACCTGCCGCCCAGCGTGCGGCTGGTGTCGCTGTCGGCGACCGTCTCCAATGCCGAGGAGTTCGGCGACTGGCTCGACACGGTGCGCGGCGACACCGACGTCATCGTGTCGGAGACCCGGCCGGTGCCGCTGGAGCAGCACGTGCTCGTGCGCGGCGACCTGCTGCCCCTGTTCGACGACCGCGCCGGCATCGCCACCGCGCAGGTCAATCAGGAGCTCATGCGCATCCGGTCCGTCAAGGGCCAGACGTTCGAGGAGAACCGTCGTGTGCACGGACACAACAGTGCGCGCCAGGCCGGCTACGAGCCCGGCCACCGGCGGCCCCAGCGCGGCGGCAGACGACCGGTCAGGCCCGGCAACGTGCAGCGCGTGGAGCGGCTCGACCGCCCCGCCGTCGTACAGCTGCTGCAGCGGGCGAACCTGCTGCCGGCGATCTTCTTCATCTTCAGCCGCGCCGGCTGCGACGGCGCGGTGCAGCAGGTGCGCCGCTCGGGTCTGCGCCTGACCGACACCGATGAGCGCGCCGAGATCCGCCGTCTGGTCGACGAGCGCACCGCGGCGCTCAACGCCGACGATCTGGATGCACTGGGCTTCTGGGAGTGGCGCGAGAACCTCGAGCGCGGCATCGCGGCGCACCACGCGGGTCTGCTCCCGGCCTTCAAGGAGGTCGTCGAGGAGCTCTTCCGCCGCAAGCTCGTGAAGGCCGTCTTCGCCACCGAGACGCTCGCCCTCGGCATCAACATGCCGGCCCGCACGGTCGTGCTCGAGAAGCTCGAGAAGTTCAACGGCGAGGCCCGCGTCGCCATCACCTCGGGGGAGTACACCCAGCTCACCGGCCGCGCCGGGCGCCGCGGCATCGACGTCGAGGGCCACGCCGTCATCCAGTGGACCGAGGGCCTCGATCCGCAGGCCGTCGCCGCCCTGGCCTCGCGGCGCACCTATCCGCTGAACTCCAGCTTCCGCCCGACGTACAACATGGCGGTCAACCTCATCGATCGGTTCGGCCGCGCCGAGGCCCGCAAGATCCTCGAGTCGTCGTTCGCGCAGTTCCAGGCCGACCGGTCGGTGGTCGGTCTCGCGCGCCAGGTGCGCGAGGCCGAGGACTCGCTCGCCGGCTACCGGCAGGCGCAGACGTGCGAGCGCGGGGACTTCACCGAGTACGCCGCCATCCGTCGCGAGCTCAGCGACCTCGAGAAGCTCAACCGGGCCGACCGCACGGCCCCCGCACGTATCCGCAAGCAGCGCCAGCAGGAGATGGAGGCGCTGCGTCGCCGAATGCAGCGCCACCCCTGCCACAGCTGCCCCGACCGCGAGCACCACGCGCGCTGGGGCGAGCGCTACTGGAAGCTCAAGCGTCGCACCGACAAGCTGCGCAACCAGATCCAGACCCGCACCGGCACCGTCGCGCGGGTGTTCGACCGCGTCGTCGACGTGCTCACGGAGCTCGACTACGTCGTCGTCGACGAGGAGGGGCGGACCACCCTCACCGCCGCCGGCCGCACGATGCGGCGCATCTACGGCGAACGCGACCTGCTCGTGGCTGAGGCCCTGCGCCGTGGCATCTGGAACAACCTGGATGCCGCTTCGCTCGCGGCCCTTGCGTGCTGCCTCGTCTACGAACCGCGCCGTGATTCCGAGGGGCCCGGAGAGTACGGGCTGCCCCGCGGGGCCTTCCGTACCGCCCTCACCGAGACGCAGCTGCTGTGGGCGCAGCTGGACGACCTCGAACGCGAACACCACCTGCCGGGCACCGAGTCGGTCGCCACGGGCCTCGCCCAGGCGATGTACACCTGGGCGCGCGGGGGCATGCTCGACCGCGTGCTGACCGAGGCGGACCTCGCCGCGGGCGACTTCGTGCGCTGGGCAAAGCAGACCATCGACCTGCTCGACCAGCTGTCGCTCGTGGCCGACGCCCCGGTGGCCACCACAGCGCGTAAGGCGCTCGACGCCGTGCGACGCGGGATCGTCGCCTACAGCGCGGTATGAGCGGGGCGCCGGAAAAGCAGAGCACGGCCGAGCGGCCGCTGCTGCCGCTGTGGCTCGCCCTCGTGGCCGCGCTCGTCGGCGGCCCGGTGCTCGACCTCGCCTTCCCCGACGTGGGATGGTGGCCGCTCGCGTTCGTCGGTGTCGCGCTCGCCCTCGTGTCGCTCATCGGCCGGTCGGTCTGGGGAGCACTGGCCGTCGGCCTCGTCTTCGGCGTCTCGTTCTACTTCACGCACATCATCTGGATCACGCGCTACCTGGGGCTGCTGCCCTGGTTCGGCCTCGGAGGGCTGCAGGCCCTCTTCTGGGCACTCGGGTCCATCCCGATCGCCCTGGCGTACCGATGGATGCCACAGGTGCGCGGCGGCCGGTGGGCGCGTCTGGTGGCCCTTCCTGCGCTCGTGGCGGGCCTGTGGACCGCACGGGAGCTGATCATGGGCTCTTGGCCCTACACCGGCTTCCCCTGGGGTCGGCTGGGCATGAGCCAGTCCGAGAGTCCGCTCGCCCACATCGCCTCGTGGACGGGCGTCGCCGGACTCACGTTCCTGATGGTGTTCGCCACCGCGGCCGCCGTGGAATGGGCGCGCCTCGGTGCCTGGCGCGCCTGGCGCACGGCGCTGCCCGCGGCGGTGGCGGTCGCGGTGCTGCTGCTCACTCCGGCCTTTCCCACCACCCCCGCCGGCACGATGCGCGTGGGCGCTGTGCAGGGAAACGGCCCGGCGGGGTATTTCGACGAGCGGGAGTCGTACGACGTCTTCCAGTCCCAGCTCGATGCCACCGAGCCGCTCTTGGGCGAGGACCTGGACGTGCTGCTGTGGCCCGAAGGGGGAATCGACGCCGACCCGCTGCGAAACGAGTCGGTGGCGCGCGTGCTCGACCAGCTCGCCGCGTCGTTGGACGCGCCCCTCATCGTCAACGCCGCCACCCAGCGCGACGACGCGGTCTACAACACCTCGATGCTGTGGGAGCCGGACGCAGACAACCCCGTCGCGCTCCACGACAAGCGCACTCCGGTGCCTTTCGGGGAGTACGTCCCCGACCGGTGGTTCTTCGAGGCGATCGTGCCGGACCTCGTCGGGCTCATCCAGCGCGAGTACACCCCGGGCACGAACCCGCCCGTCTTCGATGTCGACGGCGTGAACGTGGGTCTGGCGATCTGCTTCGACGTGATCTACGACGACGTGGTGTGGGAGGGGGCGCGCGACGGAGCGGAGGTCTACATGATGCAGACCAACAACGCCGACTTCCGCGACACCGACGAGAACCTGCAACAGCTGGCCTTCGCCCGCATGCGTGCGATCGAAACCGGGCGTGCCGTGGTGAACCTCTCGACCGTGGGCACCAGCCAGGTGATCGCCCCCGACGGCACCGTGATCGACGGGCTTGCTGCCGGCGAAGCCGGTGCGATGGTCACCGACGTTCCGCTGCGCACCGGATTGACCCCTGCCGTCGTCATCGGCGGCGCCGTGAAGCTCGTGCTGGGCTGGGGGAGTGTGCTGGCTTTCGCCGTGCTCGCCGGGGCCCACCTCATGTCGGCGCGACGTCGTGCCGCACAAACGACGAAGCCGGCCCCCGAAGGGACCGGCGTCACCGAATCGGTCTGAGCTCAGGCGCTCTTCTTCGCCGTGGCGCTCTGGCCTGCACCGCGCCGCTCACGGATGAACGTGAGCCGATCCTCGAGCAGTTCCTCGAGCTCGGGGATCGTGCGCCGCTCCAGCAGCATGTCCCAGTGCGTACGCGGCACCTTGTCGCCGCTGTGGTCCACCTCGACGGTCTTGCCGCCGACGCGCAGCACGGCCTCGGCGCCGCACGTGCGGCACTCCCAGGTCTCGGGCGCTTCGGCATCGACCGCAAAGGGAAGAGTGGACTCACGGCCGCACGTGTTGCACACGTACGTGTGTGTGGTCCGCTCATGAAAAACGACGCCGTCCTCGCTCTGTAGGCTGGACGCGCCGAGTCGGATGCCGCGCAAACTGCGGTCTGCCATTGTGTGGTCCTCTCGTCGCCTGTTCAGGTATAACGCCGGGACCTGTGCGCATACTCCAAACCGGCACGACCGATAGGGCTTTCACAGCCGAATCCCAGGCCCGCTGACGCGTGGTCTCAGCGGCCCTCGGCGACCCTTCGCAACGCGAGGTCGACGCGGTCGGTGACCAGGCCGTCAACACCGAGGTCCAGCAGCCGCGCCATGTCCATCGGGTCGTTGACCGTCCACACGTGCACCTCGACGCCGCAGCGATGTGCGGCCTCGATGAGCCGCGGGGTGACCACCCGCACCGGCCCGCGACGCTCCGGAATCTGCAGCGCGTCTATGCCGTCGAGAGCGCGGCGCACCACCCAGGGGGAGTGGGCGCGCACGCCCGCGAGGACGCGCGCGATGGTGGCGGTGCCGGCGGACGTTGCAGGGCGGATGCCGCGGCCGAAGCGGTCGGCGGCCTGCAGCGCCGCGCGCCGCCGGGCGTCGGAGAAGCTCGCCAGCAGCACGCGCTCGGCGTGGGGGGCGACGGTGCGCCCGACGGGCACGGCGGCCGCCTCGGCTTTGACATCGAGGTTGAACCGCACGTCCGGGAATCCCTCGAGGGCTTGGCGCAGGGTGATGAGGCCGCCGCTGTCTCCCATCAGTCGTTCCAGCTCGGCGAGGGTGACCTCCGCCACCGGTCGCGGGTCGCCGAGGGTGCGGCTGAGGTCGGCGTCGTGCAGCAGCACGACGTGGCCGTCGGCGGTGAGATGGCAGTCGGACTCGATGTACCCCGCGCCGGCGGCGTGGGCGGCCGCGATCGCCGCGAAGCTGTTCTCCACGATGCCTTCGGCATCCGGGGGGACGAAACCCCGATGAGCGAGGATGCGAGGCGCGCGCCCCGCGAACCAGGGGTGCGTCACAGCGACGTCGGGCGGGGGCCGCGATTCGCGGCATCCGTCGTGTTCGACCCGAATGCGCCGCTGACACCCTTCAGAGCTTCGGTGAACTCGCTCGGGATGATCCACAGCTTGTTGGACGCGCTGTCGGCGATCTTGGGCAGCGTCTGCAGGTACTGATAGGCCAGCAGCTTCTCGTCGGGGTTGCCCCGGTGAATGGCGTGGAACACCGTCTCGATGGCCTCGGCCTCGCCCTGGGCGCGCAGCACGGCGGCCTGCTTGTCGCCCTCGGCGCGCAGGATCTCACCCTGTCGGCGGCCCTCTGCCTCGAGGATCTGCGCCTGCTTCGAGCCCTCGGCGGTCAGGATCGTGGCGCGACGTTCGCGCTCGGCGCGCATCTGCTTCTCCATCGAATCCTGGATCGACACCGGCGGGTCGATCGCCTTCAGCTCGACGCGGGACACGCGCAGGCCCCACTTTCCGGTGGCCTCGTCGAGCACGATGCGCAGCTGGCTGTTGATGTTGTCGCGGCTGGTCAGCGCCTGTTCGAGGTTGAGGCCGCCGACGACGTTGCGCAGGGTCGTGGTGGTGAGCTGCTCCACCGCTCCCAGGTAGTTGGCGATCTCGTAGGTCGCCGCCCGGGCGTCGGTCACCTGGAAGTAGACCACCGTGTCGATCGACACCACGAGGTTGTCCTCGGTGATGACCGGCTGCGGCGGGAACGACACCACCTGCTCACGCATGTCGACCAGCGGGCGCACTCGGTCGATGAAGGGGATGAGCAGGTTGAGTCCCGGGCTCAGTGTGCGCTGATAGCGGCCCAGGCGCTCGACCACCCCGGCGTATGCCTGCGGGATGATGCGGATGGAGCGGAAGATCACCACGACCACGAAGATCGCGAGCACCACCAGCAGGACGATCACGAAGATCTGTCCGATGAACGCGCTGACGTCAACCATCGTCCGAGGTCCTTTCTCGTGCGGGCAAGGGGGCGACCTCAACGGCGGAGCCGAGCACGCGGACCACGCGCATGCGGTCGCCGACCTGCGCCGGATCGGCGTCGGGGTCGAGGCGTGCGGTCCAGGTCTCGCCGTTGTCGAGCCGAACAGAGCCTCGGTCGTCGACGAACGGCGCCACCACGCGCGCGCCCATGCCGTACAGCGCATCGACGTTGGTGCGGGCGGGCTCGTCGCCGCGGCGCAGGGCGCGCAGCAGCAGCGGGCGGATCGTGAACAGCAGCAGTGCCGCCACCGCCGCGGCGACGACGATCTGCAGCCACCACGGGCCACCGAGAAGGTAGACACCCAGGCCGCCCAGCACCGAGCCGGCCGCCAGCATGAGGAACGTGAACTCCAGGGTCAGCAGTTCGATGATGACGAAGAGCAGAGCCAGCACCAGCCAGGCGATCCAGATGTACTGCGTCAGATCGGGCAGCATCACGGTCCCTCCATCGGTCCTTGAGGGAACCCTAACACCGGGTCAGGACGCCGGTGCTTGCTAGGCTCGGATGGCCCGGCGACGCCCGTTCCGGGTCCCCGAGACAGGAGCGCCGCCCATGTCCCAGATCCTGCCTGCCGGCTCCCTTCGTGGAAAGACGGCGCTCGTCACCGGCTCGTCCCGAGGAATCGGCGCCGACACGGTGCGGTACCTCGCGGAGGCCGGCGCGAACGTCGTCATAAACTTCCGAAACAAGGCGCCGCGCGCCGAGAAGCTGGCCACGCAGCTGCGTGAGCTCGGCGTCGAGGTGCTCGTCGTCGGGGCCGACCTCACCGACGCCGACGCCGTGCGGGCGATGTTCGCCGAGGTGGAGCGCACCTTCGGCGGGTTGGACATCCTCGTGCTCAATGCCTCCGGCGGCATGGAGTCCGGCATGGCGGAGGACTACGCACTGACCCTCAACCGCGACGCCCAGGTCGGCGCGCTGCAGGCGGCGCTGCCGCTGCTGCACGAGGGTTCCCGCGTCGTGTTCGTCACAAGCCACCAGGCGCACTTCATCCGCACGACGCCGACGATGGCGGAGTACGAGGTCGTGGCTCTGTCCAAGCGGGCCGGCGAGGATGCCCTGCGCGAGCGGATCGGTGAGCTCGACGAGCGCGGCATCGGCTTCGTCGTCGTCTCGGGGGACATGATCGAGGGCACCATCACCGCCACCCTGCTCGAACGGGCGAACCCCGGAGCCATCGCCTCGCGGCGCGAGTCGGCCGGCAAGCTCTACAACGTGTCGGAGTTCGCCGCCGAGGTCGCGCGGGCGGCGGTCGACCCGGTACCGGAGGACCACACTCGTCTCGTGGGCGACACCGGTTCGTTCGAGGGCGAGTGACCTCATGCGGGCCCAGGACATCGACGCGCTCGGCTCGGTGGGAAGGCCCGCCCTTTCGCCCGACGGTGCGTTCGCGATCTTCGCCACCTCGCGGCCCGATGTGTCCGCGAACCGCGACGTCGGACAGCTCTGGCGCCTCGACCTGCCCGACGGCGCCCCGCGCCGGCTGACACGCGGCGTCGCCGACGCCTCGCCACGGCTCCGCCCCGACGGCGCGGTCGTCGCCTTCCTGCGCGAGGACGCCAAGGGGCGCCGGCAGATCTTCGCCGTCGCGGCCGGGGGAGGCGAGCCCGTGCAGGCCACCGACGCCCCGCTCGGGGTAGGTGCCTTCGCCTGGTCGCCAGACGGCGACACCCTCGCTTTCACGGCCAGGGTGCCGGACCGGGGGCGCTACGGCTCGATCGACGGACTGGATGCCGCAGCCGAGGCGCCGCGGCGCATCACCGGCATCCGATGGCATGCCAACGGACTCGGATACATCGGCGATCGTCCGTCACAACTGTTCATCGTGCCCGCTCCCGACCTCGACGCCGAGCCGCTCTACGAGCCCGCCGCGCGGGTGCGTGCCGAGGGCGACGACGGGCCGCACGCGCGCGTGGTGCCGGCGGATGCCGAGCAGCTGACGCGCGGCTCGGCCTCGTACGGCGCCCCGGTGTTCACCGCCGACGGCCGCCATCTGCTCGCCGTCGTCGACGCGATCGAGGACGCGGCGCGCGACCTGCGCAGTCGCGTCGTCGCCGTGGCGGTGGACGGCGCAGGGGAGCGCACCGTGCTCGGACCCGAGGCGGGTCTCGCCGTCTCGGAAGTGGCCGTGGCCCCCGACGGCGCGCTGTTCCTGCTCGCCTACGACGTCGGCGAGGACGGTCGGGACTTCGTCGCGCCCGGCACGGGGCTCTGGCACCTGGATGCCGCGGGTGCCCGCCCGTTGACCGACCCCGAGACCGTCGATCTCGGGGAGGTCGGGAGCCACATCGGGTTCGACGGCGAGGATGTCCTCGTGCAGAACCGCACGCGTGGCCGCGTGCACCTGGTGCGGGTCTCGCGCAAGGGACGGGCCTCGGTCGTGCTGGGCGGCGATGTGGAGGTGCTCGGCCACGCGGCAGGCGGCGGCCGCATCGTCACGGCGATCGGCACGGCCACATCGTTCGGAGAGCTGGCCGAGGTCGTAGAGGGTCGCCCGCGCGTGCTCACCGCGTTCGGTGAGGCCCTCGTCGCTGCGGGCCTTGTGGAACCGGTCGAGGTGACGGTCCCCGCCCGCGACGGCTACCCCGTGCACGGCTGGGTCGCGGTGCCGGACGGCAGCGGCCCGTTCCCCGTCATCCTGCAGATCCACGGCGGGCCGTTCGCCTCCTACGGCATCCAGGCCTTCGACGAGACCCAGATGCTCGTCGACGCCGGCTACGCCGTGGTGTACGGCAACCCCCGAGGGTCGGCCGGTTACGGGCGTGCGCACGGGCGCAGCATCCGCCGGGCGATGGGGACGGTCGACTTCACCGACGTCATCGACCTGCTCGACGGGGTGCTCGCCGCAGACGAGCGCCTGGACGCTGAGCGCGTCGGCATCATGGGCGGGTCGTACGGCGGTTACCTCACCGCCTGGACGATCGCGCACGACCATCGATTCGCCGCCGCCATCGTTGAGCGCGGGTTTCTCGACCCGGTCGCCTTCGCCGGCACGAGTGACATCGGCTCGTTCTTCGGCGACGAGTACGTCGGCACCGACCCCGCGGCGATGGCGGCGCAGAGCCCGATGGCCGTGGTCTCACAGGTGCGCACTCCCACCCTCGTCGTGCACTCGGAACTCGACTTCCGCTGCCCGCTCGAGCAGGCCACGCGCTACTACACCGCGCTGAAACGGCAGGGGACTGTGGCCGAGATGCTCCTCTTCCCCGGCGAGGACCACGAGCTCACCCGCGGCGGCCGGCCCCGCCACCGTGTCGAGCGATTCGCGGCGGTGCTGGATTGGTGGCACCGCTACCTGCCGATCGTTTCCTGACCCGGTGACGACGGCATGACGAAGGGCCCCGGGAGTCGGTCCCGAGGCCCTTCGTCATATGTCACTTGCCGAACGTGAAGGCGCGGATGATCTGCACCACGCCCAGCACGATGGCCGAGATGCCGATGAGCAGCCACAGCGTCGTCGCGCCCCACAGCGGGGCGAACAGCAGCACGATGCCGGCGATGATCGAGAGGATCGCGAAGAAGATGGTCCACCCGCTCGACGCCGCCCATCCGAGCGTCGAGAGCGAGACGATGCCCTCGACGATCCACATGACGCCGACGAGCACGCCGACGAAGGTCCCGAACCAGGCGGTGGCCGCGGGGAGGTTGATGAAGGCGACGATGCCGGCGACGATGAACAGCACGCCCAGCACGATGTGGCCGAGCCGGGCCCACCCGCCCCGCTGCGCGCTGAAGATCCCGAGTCCCGCGTAGACGAGGCCGGCAGCGACGGCGTAGATCGCCACCACCGCCACGACGACCATGGCTGTTCGGCCGGGCCAGACGAGGATGAGGATGCCGAGGATCAGCGCGAGCACGCCGCTGACGCCGAGGGCCGTGCGGATGCCGTTGAGCAGCGGTCTGTCGATGGAGGAGTTGTAGGCCATCGTGCGTCCTTTCTGAGAATTTTCTGTGAGGACGGCGCCATTGTAGCCCCGCGCGCCCGCGTGTGAAGGGGGAACACGGCGGGGGAGTGCTACCCCAGCAGCACCATGATGAGCAGCAGCACGGGGACGCATCCCACCGTCGTGAGGAAGATCGTGTCCCGCGAGATGGTCTCGCCGACGCCGTAGTGCTGGGAGTAGGTGAAGATGTTCTGCGCCGTCGGCAGTGCGGCCAGCACCGTGACGATCAGTATTCCTTCAGGGGGTAGCTGGAAGACGTAGGCCGCCGTCGCCCACGCGACCAGCGGCATGGCGACCAGCTTCAAGGCGGTGGCGAGGATCACATCTCGCCGGTGCCCGGCCGTGCCCAGCACCCGCTGGCCGTACAGCGACATGCCGTAGCCGATCAGCATCACCGGCACGCACGCGTTGGCGATGAGCTGCGCAGGATCGAGGATGAGCGGCGGAAGCTCCCAGCCCGACAACGACACCGCCACACCGAGCACCGAGCCGAGCACGATCGGGTTCGTCGCCGTGCGCTTGAGGATGCGGCGGGGGGAGCGCTGGCCGGTGGTCGCGGCATCCAGAACCGCCATCGAGATGGGCGTGAACACCAGCAGCTGCAGCAGGATGACGGGAGCGGGGAACGCGGCGCTGCCGAGCAGGTACAGCGACAGCGGGATGCCCATGTTGTTGGAGTTGACCTGACCGGCCGAGAGCGCGGCGATGGTCGTCTCGGCGGTGGAGCGATGCCAGAGGAAGCGCGAGAAGAGCGCCTGTGCGGCGATCACCACCAGGGCGGCTATCGCGGAGACCGGCAAGAGCGCCGAGAAGAGCGTCTGCACGTCGGCCTGGGACAGCACGACGAAGAGCAGGAACGGCGACAGCACGAAGAACGTGAGCCGGTTGAGCACGTGGCGGCCGTGGGGGCCGAGCAGGTCGACGCGGCCGATGATGTAGCCGATCAGGATCGCCACACCGATGACGACGAATCCGGTGGCGACATCCAGCACCCTCTGAGCCTAGGGGTGGGACGCGACTGCTCGGCTCGCTCGACGACAGTTCGTGTCAGGGGAGCGCCGCAGGGATCGTCTTGCGCATGACGGTCTTGCTCTTGCCGATGTGGCGCTCGAACACGAAACCGGCCTTCTCGAACATCGCCCGAGTGCCGTTGTGCAGGAACGACGACGACGTGCGCTTGCCCGGGGCGAGCTCGTTGGGGAACGACACCACCTCGCCGCCGCCGGCCCGAGCGATCAGGTCGAGCGCGCCGTCGAGCGCCTCGCGCGCCACACCGCCGCGCCGATGGTCACGGTCGACGAAGAAGCACGTGATGCGCCAGGGGGCCGGACGCGTCTCGCCGGCGTCGTACTGCTTGCGGTGGTAGATGCCCGGCAATTCGGCGGGGCTGCCGTACTCGCACCAGGCGATTGCGGCGTCTCCGTCGAAGACCAGCGCCGCGTGCGCGACGCCCTCCGCCACGAGACGCTTCTTGAACGTCGGCCCGTCGTACTGGATCTTGACCGTGCGGTCGGTGTCGCCGTGGAAGTACGAGCACCAGCATCCGCCCCAGACGCCGTTGTGCTTCTCGGCCAGCGCAAGCCAGGCCGGGTAGGTGTCCGGCGTGAGCGGCTTGATCACGTGCGCCGCGTTGACCATGGCGGCCTCCTCGCCTCGATGTGCCCAGTGTGGTGCGAGGGAGGGCTGTGGACAAGCGCTCTCCGGATGTCGGTGGGGATCGGTGGCATAGGGGTGGGTGATTGCCTGCGGACAAGGGAGGGCCGGGGTCAGCCACGCCGCCGCCCCCGGCCCTCGTTCTCGTCGGTGTGCGTCAGGACGCGGGTACCAGGACGCGGTCGATGGTGTGGATCACCCCGTTGGTCGCCTGGATGTTGATCGCCCACAGCACGAGGCGCGGATCGGTGAGCGACGGGGTCTCGTCTCGCAGCGTGGTGGCGCGCGGCTTGATGACCCCGCCGTTGGCCATGGTGATGTTCTTCGACAGGAGAACCTGCAGGGGCCCGAGCTTCTTGCCGGGCACCACGTGGTACAGCAGGATGTTGGAGATCTGCTCCGCCGAGAACGTCGATGTGATCGTCGTCAGAGCCTCGGCCTCGGACGCGGGCGTCGCGCCGGTGAGGTCGGTGACGAGGCGGATGAAGGCGCGATCGTTGGGCGCGAACACGGTGTACTTCGTGCTCGTGTCCGCCAGTGTGGCATCCAAGCCCGTCGCGACGAGGGCCTGGACCAGCAGGTCGTAATCGTGGCCGTTGGCGTCGGGGGTTCCTCCGCCGGAGGCTGCCACTGCGACGTCGACGATCGACCCCGCCGGCGGGCCGCCGTATGCCGATGCCGGTGAGGCGGTCAGCGTGAGCGCCGTGGCGACGACGGCCGCAAGGGTGATGGAGAGCTTCTTCTTCATTGTCCAGCTCCTTCGATGGGACGAGTGCGCTCGGCGACGGCCGTCGGGCGCCACAAAGGTATTCCGGACCAGCGGGCTGTTTGGATGCAGCAGGACTCGGATTGGTCGTCGGCGCGGCGCGGGCTCTCCGCCGCGCGGATAACCGAATCGAAAGAACGCCGATAATGCACATTATGTCAATGTCGAGGCGTACTTGAAAGAAACGGTGTCGCACTTGTCCCCCAGCGCGAGGTCGGCGGCGTGCAAATGATCGCTCATCGCAGGGCCGCTCACTCAGAGGTCAGCCAGCAATCCAGTTGCCATCCTCGCCCCGGAAGTACCAGGTGACATCGCCGTAGCCTCTGTGGTGAGTGATGGTGTCACTGGTCCACGTCAGCGTGAGGGTGCCGTCGATTGCCGGAGACACCTCGAACGCTGCAATGGATGCAAAGCGGTAGTCCCAGGGCTGCGAGTTGGTGTTGTCGGTCTGCTCCTTGGTGGCCCAGGTAGCAAAGCTCATAACGGGCCCGACACCACCACCCGCGCCTTCGGCGCAGTCAGACACATAGGTGAGGTTCTGGAAGTCAGTGACGTACCAGCCGTTCTCCGGCTTGCTCTCATCCAGTGTCTCGGTCTTCCTCACCTCCCAGGGCTTGTCGAACTTGGCGCCGGAGTACAGCGATCCGTGAAGGAGGGATGCGTTGGGCCCTCCGACTGCCTCAGGGGCGAGGTCATCAGCCGACAGCGTGTAGCTGAACTCTCCGACCTGATCCCCTTCCGCGTTCAGCGCCTCTGTTCGGGTGAAGGAAAGGCCCTTGGCGAAGGAGTCGGGGTCCGTGTACTCGATGACCACATCGAAGGCGCATTTCTGGGCGGTGTCCAGTTCACGCGAGGTGATCGTGTACGCGGTTGCAACGAGGGTCGAGACATTCTCCTCGCCGAACGCCTCGAGGAAGTCCTCAGGGAGACGGGCGGTGATCTTCCCCTCGGCCACGACTGGCTCCTCGGATCGGAAGTCGAACACGGCGACCGGCTGGCTGTCTACCGCTTCGGGTTCGGCTCCGGTTGCACCTCGCGCACCATCCAGGCTGCCCAGGTCGATGGTGCTCGCGCTGCAACCAGTCAGAGCAAGAGTTGTCAGGACTCCGATAGCGGCAGCGCGTATCAGTCGATCAGTACGCATATGCGGTCTCCTTGCGATGTAAGTTCAGGTCAGCTCAGTTCAGCTTTCCAGCCAGTTGCCGTTGAAGTCCCGCTCGAAATAACGGCGCTCGCCATCATTGGTCTGGTGATCCGTCATGCCGAACCACGACACGGTCATCATGCCGTGCACCATGATGGTTACATAGAACGGCGTACCAGCCGTGCTGCGGGTCGCTTTAATCGAGGTCACCGTTGCTTTTCAGCTCCCATTCGATGAAAGCCAGCCGGTGTACGACAAGTGTTATGTCGACTTCACACTTGTCGACTTCCGCTGGCAGATCGCGCAGTAATACGAGTCCGAAACGTTCATCGAGCTCCGCGAGTGTCTGACGGACGTCGGCATCGAGACTGGCAGGGACGCTGACACGGTCTTGGCGCAGGTCGAGGAGAAGACGAGCGACGTGCGAACGGGCCTACTCCCCCGCGCGGAATCGCAGAGATCCAGCGAGAATGGCGCTGGGCAGCACTGGCCCTGACGTCTACACACGAGGGCGAGCCGTCTCCACCACGCCGACGCCGGCAAGCAGGCTCCCACTTAGGGTGGTCGCATGGAGCCTCATGCCCCCGGAATGCGGCGACTCGGCGAGCCGTGCTGTCGACGGAATGCCGGTTCGGATCTACACGCCCACATCCGCACCCGCGAACGCCCCGGCCGCACCCCGTCCGCTCATCGTCTATTTACACGGCGGCGGTTTCGTGTTCGGCGACCTCCGAGGTGGCGACTGGATCTGCGGTTCGGTATCGGCGGGCGTCGGCGCCGTCGTGGTGTCGGTCGGGTATCGGCTGGCTCCGGAGCATCCGTCCCCGCCGCCGTCGACGACAGTTACGCGGGCCTGATGTGGGCAGCGCGCCGTGCGGACGAACTGGGAGCGGATGCCGCCCGGATCGGTGTGATGGGCAAGAGCGCTGGCGGAAACCTTGCCGCAGTCGTCGCACTGATGGCACGGGATGCGCAGGATCCGAGCATCCGTCATCAGGCGCTGCTGTATCCGGCCATCGGCACCGCCGGCACGGAGTCTCGCCGCGTGAATGCGGATGCGTTCATCCTGAGCAACGCGGACATGACCAAGTTCGGAGAGTACTACGCGGCAGACAGCGCCGACTGGCGGTATGCGCCGATCCTCGCCCCCTCGCTCGCCGGGCTGCCACCCGCGATCACCGAGGTCGCCGAGCACGACCCGCTTCACGACGACGGAGTTCTCTATGTGGAAGCGCTCCGGGATGCGGGAGTCGCCGTGGAGCTGGTGAACTTCCCCGCGATGCCGCACGGATTCCTGAACTTCCCGCGGTTCGCGAAGGATGGGAAACGGGGCATCCAGGCCGTCATCGACTCCCAGGGCGTCGCACTCGCCTGACCGGTGACCCATCGTGACGGCACCGTGGGGCGTCGGCGGGGTGCTCGCCTTCTCCGGCGCGCGCCCTGGTCCGGCTCCGGCGCGGCTCACCCGCTGGTCCCGCTGACCGGCTGCGCCAAGAGAAACCCGAACGGCTGGCGCCCTCGCCGCGGCGAAGTCCCGAATCCACGCCGCCTCGCCCAAGAGCAATGCCCTGTCGTCGTAAGGTCATGGCGTGCCGATGATGATGCCGTTCGTTCCGTTGCCTCTTGAGCAGGCCGACGTCGATTACGTGTACGGTCCTGATTCCTTCACGCGACTCGGTGTCCAGCCTGGCTCCATCGAGGCGATCCGTATCGACACGAGCGCGAGATTCCCCGGAACATCCAGGACCATCTGGGTGCACCGTCCGGCCGGTGTGCGCACCTCCGCCGAGTGCGCCGTGATGTTCTTCAATGACGGTTGGTGGTATCTGGACCCCGACGGGGATGTCCGTGGCGCGACCGTTCTCGACAATCTCTCTGCGGCAGGCGACCTCCCGCCGATGGTCAGTGTGTTCGTTGACCCCGGGGTTCTCCACGTCGACGCTGTGCCGATGAAGCACCGCAACGCCGAGTACGACTCCTTCGACGAGGCCTACGGCAGCTTCCTCCTCGAGGAGGTACTGCCCTTGATCGAGGACCGCTTCGCGGTCTCGTCGGACCCGATGATGCGTGGAATCTGCGGCGGGAGCAGCGGTGGCAACGCGGCCATGACAGCCGCATGGTGCCGCCCAGACGGAATAGGAAGGGTGGTCGCCTTCAACGCAAGCTTCGCTCAGATGCCTGACGGCAACCCCTTCCCCGCCTTGCTGAAGACCGAACCGCGCAGACCGACGAGGATCTTCTTGCACGCGGCTCACCGTGACCTGAACTGGAACGCTCCCGAGGACAACTGGTTCGCCGAGAACCTCGAAACAGCTGCGGCGCTCGCCCGTGCCGGATACGACTTTCGGCTCGTCGTCGGAGACGGCGGACACTCCCCCAACCACGGCGGCGTGCTGCTCCCCGACGCGTTGCGCTGGCTCTGGGCTGGGGCCGCGCGCTGAGGGCGGTAGGGAACCACGTCTCTCGCCGAGCCGCGTCCCACCGTATGTTGGGCGTACCAACGCGGCACCGAGCGGATCGTGAGGTGATGACATGAACGCAGCGCGCCGTCGCGCAGATCGCGAGTCCGCGTCGCCCACAGGCGAGCGCCCGGGCACGAGCCTTCCGCGGATGATCGCCCGATGGATGCTGGGCGCGTTTCTTCTCTTCACCGGAGTCGGCCACCTCACCTTCGCCCGCGCGTCGTTCGTCGCGCAGGTTCCCACGTGGCTCCCGCTGCCGGTCGATTTCGTAGTCCTCGCGTCAGGCGTCGTCGAGATCGCGCTGGGTCTCGCGCTGCTGGTGTGGGCGCGCCAGCGCGTGCTGATCGGGTGGCTCACCGCGGCCTTCTTCGTCGCGATCTTCCCCGGAAACATCGAACAGTTCGTCAGCGGCACGGATGCCTTCGGGCTGGACACAGATCTCTCCCGTGGCATCCGCCTGCTCTTCCAGCCGTTGCTGGTGATCTGGGCGCTCTGGTCCACCGGCGCGTGGCGAGCGTGGCGTGCCCGACGCACGAGGCCACGCGTCCATCGTTCGGACCACGAAGCACGAGAGCTCTGACTCCCCCGCTCCCTACGTTCGCCCCAGCTCGCGTCGGGCGGCCTTCAACGCTGACTCGTATGCCTCCTTCTGCTCCCGAGCCTCGGGCCGTTCGCGACGGATGCCATAGCCTTCGGCACCTGGTTCGGCGACGAACACCTCGGTCCGCCCGAGCGCCTCGATCGCGTCCACGGTCGAGGTGACCGCTCCCCTGGTCTGCGCGTCGGCGGCCAGAGCCCTGTTCGACTTGCGATAGCTGAGCACAGCGACGATCAGCGCGCCGACGCCGGTCAGGGCGCCCACCAAGGAGCCGATGCTCGAGATCCAGTCCGTCACCGAAGGCATGGCGCAACGATAGCGACCGCCGGTCGCGCGGGGTGACCCTTCATGCCGTCACTTCCGGCCGCTCGTCGCACGCTCGTTGCCGTGCTTGTAGTTGCCGGTGACCCGAGCCATCAGCTGCTGGGGGTCCGACCGCTGGACGTCGTCAAGGAATCTGCTGGCAGCCGACTTTCGGAGCGTCGTCGCGAGCCGGCCGTTATGCCGGATCACAACCTGGTCGCCGCGCACCGTGAACTCGAAACCGCTCGGTCTCCCCGCCATGGCACAAGCATGCACCACGGAAACCTCGATCTCGCGCCTTTGCTGACCCACCCGGCCACCGTACTGGCGGTGGGCGTCGACGCGCTGACGCAGCCCACTCCCCTGCCGGCTCGGTCAGTCCCCCGCGCTCGGCGGCAGGACGTCCCGCTCCCCGCGCACGGAGACGACGTCCAGCCGCGGATCGTTGTGCAGCTGACCCTGCGGCCGGTGGAGATCGGTGAACGGCAGAAAAAGCCTCAGCATCGGCAGTTCGCGGTGTGATCGCGGAACGAACTCTCGCGCAGCGCTGGGCGAGCCCTCTCGTGTCAGACCTGTGACGTCGTCGTCCGTGGTGCGAAGGTACCGTCTCGGGCGCCCGGACCTCAGAACGGGGGTGGGTCTTCGGTGGCCGTCAGGGCGGTGAATTCGAGGACGCGTCGTGGGATGTCGAGGTGGATCCGCCCGGTGGGGCTGGTCCATTCGAGGATGCCGTGGGGTTTCTGGGTCACGGTCCAGGCGCTGGCGTGTTTGAGGGTGTGGTGGCGGACGCAGAGGTTGGCAAGGTTGCACACGTCGGTGGGTCCGCCTCGGGCGTGGTCGAGGGTGTGGTCGTGGTCGCAGTAGTACACGGGCCTTCGGCATCCGGGGAACCGGCAGTGCTCGTCGCGGGCGTCGAGGTGCCTGCGCTGTGCCCGGTTGGGCCGGTAGGTGTCGACGTGCTGCACGGCGCCGGTGGTCGGGGAGGTGAACACCCGTTCCCAGAGGTCGGCGGTCGCGGCCAGGCGGCGGGCGGTGTCGGGGTCGATGGGCCCGTATCCGATGAGTTCGGCCGGTGCGGTGCCTTCGCCGGTGAGGGTGTCGACGGGGATGATGATCTGCACGTGGGCGGTGATAGCTTGCCCGGCGGGGGTGCTGCTCGAGGAGACGGGTGTGGTCGCGTGGCCGGTGAGCAGCAGGTCGGTGAGGGCGTCGGCCCGGACCTGGTCGGCGGTGCGGGCATCCGTCGCTGCAGAGACGGTGTCCGCCGGCTCTTCCGCCACAGGATCCGCCGTGGCGCGCCGGGCGGCAATCACCTCGCGGGCGTGCTGGGTGAGCCGGTCGCGGATCGCGTACGCCAGCGCCGCGGGGAGTACCGCGGCAAGTTCCGCCATGCCGTCGTCGAGGTCCCGCACCCACACCCGGCGCCCGGCGGCGGCCTCGGCGTGACGCTCGGCGAGGGGTACGGGGTGCAGTTTCTGCGCGATCATCGCGATGATCGGCTTCGCCCGCCCCGGGGTCTCCCGCTCACACACCACCAGGGCGGCTTGTTCGAATCGGGCGCGCGCGTCGGGGTCGGTGATGCGGGCGCCGGCATCCTGAATCAACGCACGTGCGAAGTGTCGATGGCCCCCGACCGCAGCGCCGCGACGGTCGCGGGGAACCCGGTCACCAGGACGGTGGCGTCATGCAACCGGTCCTGGATCACACGGTCGGACCGGCGCAGCACCGTGCCGACTTCGGCGGCCATCTCCCGCAGCGGCATCTCCCGCTCCCGGCCCGCGCTGGACGGCACCCGGGCGGTCTGCTCGGCGGCGATCGCGTCCGCCCGGGCCAGCAATCCGAGTTCCTCGGCCTGCAACGCCGCGATCCGCGCCCGGATGCGCTCCAACTCCCGCAGCACCGCACCACGCGACCGCGTATCGCGTCTCCTGGGGGCTGCCGGTCGGGTGCTCATACCCACAATTCTGCCGAGGGCCACCGACATTGGACGGCGCTAAAGCCCAGGCCAACGCGGGTTTGTGGATAACTTCTCTCGGCATCCGCCTGTGGAGGAAACGCCGACGACCCGAAGCCCCGAGCCCCGAGCCGCCCCGCCAACCCTCAGCTCGTAGCCGCCCGCAGGGCGATGCGGATCATGTCCCCGAACGTCTGCTCACGCTCGTGGGCCGTCGTCTCCGCGCCGGTGACGAGATGGTCCGAGACGGTACAGATGCTCAGCGCGCGCCGTCCGTAGTACGCGGCGAGGGTGTACAGGCCGCTCGTCTCCATCTCCACACCGAGAACGCCGTGGCGCACCAACGGCTCTGTCAGCTCTGCACGTGTCGTGTAGAACTGATCGCTCGAGAAGAGGGGGCCGACGTGCACGGCGGATGCCGGCGGTTCTGCCTCGCTCGCAGCGACGGCGGCCCGCAGCAGACCGAAGTCCGCGACGGGGGCGTAGTCGAGTCCGTGGAAGCGCACCCGATTGATCGCCGAATCGGTGCTGGCTCCGTTGGCGATGATGATGTCGCGCAGCGCGACCCGCTCGGTGAGCGCTCCGCACGACCCCACGCGCACGATCGTCTCCACGCCGTAGGACTCCATCAGCTCGTTGGCGTAGATCGCCATCGACGGCTGCCCCATCCCCGAACCCTGTACCGAGACGCGACGCCCCTCCCACGTGCCGGTGAAGCCGAGCATCCCGCGGGTCTGCGAGTACAGCTCGGCGCCGTCGAGAAAGGTCTCGGCGATCCACTTCGCCCGCAGCGGGTCTCCGGGAAACAGCATGATGGGGGCGATCTGGCCGGGTTCGGCCGCGATGTGGGTGCTCATCCGCTCACCGTAGCGAGTCGACCTGGACGCCCCGGCAGAGCCGCGAATGCCACGCCAGCCCGTGCGCCGACCCGCAAGGACGTGTCGCGATCGCCCCGCCGGGTCAGGGCAGGTGGTCGGGGTCCAGCGGCGGCAGGCCGCGCGCGGCAACTTCCCTGTCGTTCGCCGACCACACGTATGCCAAGACAGCGAACAGCGCCGCGGGGAAGACAGCGGCCACGACGAATACGGTGAGCCCCACCAGCGCGCCCTGGCTGTTGCCGATGCCGACGGCGGTACTCCCCAGCCCCGTGAAGACAAGCACCACGATGAACAGCAGGCGCCTGCGATGGTCCCGGTTCATCGGCATCCCTTGATCTCCACAGTCCCGACCGTCGCCACGCTACGCGGGTGCTGCGGTGTAGCGCGACCCGTCCGGGGACCTTCGGACGAGATCGTGGTCCACGAGGTAGCGCCTCAGCGTGGCGACGTCGGTGGAATGCCGCTCCAGCCGTTCATTCAGTTCGCGCTCGGTCAGCACCTCACCCCCCGGCAGTATCTGCTCGGCGACGTGGGCCAGAAGATCCCGACGATCCTTCGCATTGGCCGGGTAGCGGTCGATCACTCCGTTCGGGGTGAGAAAGCGTTCGACCCCCGTCGGACGAGCCCGCCGCGGCGCGGCCGCCAGCAGCCCCCGGAACACGTCGGTCGCGGTCCAGCGGCCCTCGCCGTGAGCGACCAACCCGGCCGACAGCAGCGTTTCCAGGGCGCTCTTCCGCCGGGACGGGCTGAGGTCATCGCCGGGGTCGCCCTGCTCGAGCACGATCTGGGCGTACACACGGCGTGTGGCGGGGTTGTTGAGGGCGGCCAGGACCGGCCGGATATCGGGATCGGCTGCGTCGTTCGCCATCCTGCGACGATAGCGGCGAGGAGCGGCGGCCCGAGAACCGGACGGTCGACTCAGGCCAGCGCGGATGCAACCACAGCCCCCGATCCGCGGGCGACGCTGGACTTCACGCACCGGAGCGGGCACGATTCCCGGAGGGCGGGACTCACGACGCCGTCGTCTCGTGAGCCGCCGACGAGGAGGATCGATGTCGTCCAAGATCGTGGTTCTGGGAGCGACGGGATACACCGGGGCGCTCATCGTCGAGGCGCTGGTGCGCCGCGGCGAGCAGCCACTGCTCGCAGGCCGTGATGCCGCGAAGCTGTCGGCGCTGTCGGCGCGGCATGCAGACCTTCCGACGCAGACGGTGGATGCGACCGACGCCGCCGACGTGACGAGGCTGCTGGAACCGGGCGACGTGCTGATCACGACGGTCGGCCCCTTCGAGCGCCTCGGCTGGGCAGCCGCGGAGGCCGCAGTCGACGCCGGCGCCCACTACATCGACACCACCGGCGAGGTCGGGTTCGTGCGCGAGCTGCAGCGCCGCCACGATGAGCGGGCGCGTGCCGCCGGCATCGCGATGCTGCCGGCGTTCGGCTACGACTACGTTCCCGGCATGCTGGCCGGCGCGCTGGCCCTGGAACGAGCCGGTGTCGCGGCGACCGCGGTGCGCATCGGCTACTTCGCGACCGGATCGATGCGCAACGGCATCAGCCGCGGCACGCGGGCCACGATGGCCGAGGGCATGCTGCTGCCCACGGTGGTGCGCCGCGACGGTCAACTGCAGGAGGTGCGCACCGGCAGCCGCACGCAGCCTTTCCAGGTGCGCGGTGACGAGCGCACCGGCATCCTCGTCTCAGGAACCGAGGCGCTGTTCCTCCCCGAGCACTACCCCGGGGTGCAGACGGTGGAGGACTACAACGGCTGGTTCTCGGGCATGGCGCGGGTCATGCCGGTGGCTTCGCGCGTGCTCGGTGCTGTCGCCGCCATTCCCGGCGGGCGCCCGCTGATCGAGCGCCTCACCTCCGCGGACGACGACGCCTCCCCCGGGCCCGACGAGCAGGAGCGCGCGCGCACCCGCAGTCACGTCGTCGCGATCGCTGCGGACCAGAACGACGCCACAGTGGCCGAAGTGCACCTGGAGGGGCCGAGCGCCTACAGCCTGACCGCGGAGCTCATGGCGAAGGCGGCGGAGTCGCTGCTGGACGGGCGCGTGAACGCCGCCGGGGTGACCGGCCCCCTGCAGGCCTACGGTCTGTCGGGCCTCGAGAGCCTGTGCCGCGACGTGGGATTGGCGGAGCTCCCCCGCTGACGCATTGCCTACCGCCGCGGCGTCCACCCCGGCGGCAGCGGCTCGTCCGTCAGCGCGCGCTCACGGTCTGCCGCGGCCGACCAGCCCTGCGCGGCATCCACCGCGTCGAACCCGCCGCGCGCGAGGCGCAGACCGACGTCGTCGTGGTGCATGCGCGGGGCGCCGCCGCGGCGCGTCGAAGCGCGCACGCTCCATGCGTCGTCGGCGAACCCGCCGCCGCGGAAGACCCGGTAGTCGCCGTAGCGGGCGGGATCGAGCAGATCCCAGCACCACTCCCAGACGTTGCCGAGGGTGTCGAACAGGCCGTTGAGGTTCGGCAGCTTGCCGCCGACGTTCTGCGGGGTCGTGCAGCCGTCGGCAGCGGTCCACGCGACCTCCGCCAGCGGCCCGTAGTGGGGCCCGGTCGAGCCGGCGCGGCAGGCGAACTCCCACTCCGCCTCGGTAGGCAGGCGGTAGCCGTCACTGTCGACGTGCCACGTCACGTCTTCGCCCTCGAACGTGTAGGCGGGGTCGAGGCCCTCCCACTCGGATGCCGCGTTGCACAGTCGCACCGCGCGCAGCCAGCTCAGATCGGTCGCCGGCCGCCGCGGGTGGGGCGCCTGCTCCCCCAGCAGCTCGGCGACCTGTTCGCGGGTGACCGGGTACACCCCGATCTCGAACGGCTCGAGCCGGATCGTCCACCGGCGCTCGCGCCGCGCGTCGTGGAGCATGACGGTGCCCCCGGCGATCCGTGCCATTTCGATGTCGCCCACAGGGGCACTCTAACGGCGGTCGCGCGGGGGCACCGGTCGTGCAGGATGGGTCAGAGGACCTCGTCGCCCGAGGTCGTCGTCGAGCGGCGCGTGACGCGCTTGCCGCCGGCGGGGTCGACCGCCGTGCGCGACACGGTCTCGGTCGAGCGGCGACGCGCGAGCAGCACGATGCCGATGAGCAAGACCAGCGCCCCGGCGCCCATCAGGATGTAGCCGATCATGTCGAGGTTGACGAAGTCGATCTCGACGTTGACGGCGAAGACGAGGATCGCTCCGATGGCGAAGAGCGCGATTCCGGCTCCGATGCTCATGGCAGTTCCTTTCGGGTCAGGTGACTTCCGAATACTGGCCGAGGCGCTGCGGGAGCAAGGACTACTTGACACCGGCACCGGTGATGTGCCCTGCCGGGCCCGAGCGCTAGCGTTGCGTTCATGGCACGCGTGATCTTCTACACGGCGACGACGCTCGACGGGTACCTCGCCGACGCGTCCGATTCCCTCGACTGGCTCTTCGCCGTCCCCGGCGGCGAGGGCGGCGACGCCGACTTCCACGCCTTCCTCGACGGCATCGGCGTGCTCGTGCAGGGCTCGGCCACCTACGAATGGGTACTGGGGCACGAGGACCTGCTCGACCACCCCGAGCGCTGGCCCACGTTCTACGGGCCGCGCCCGACCTGGGTGTTCACCTCGCGCACCCTTCCCGACGTACCCGGTGCCGACATCCGGTTCGCATCCGGCCCGGTGTCCGACGCCTGGCCGCAGATCCGTGACGCGGCAGGCGACCTGGACGTCTGGGTGGTGGGGGGTGGAGATCTCGCCGGCCAGTTCGCCGACGCCGGGCTGCTCGACGAGATCCGGGTATCGGTCGCCCCTGCGACGCTGGGTGAGGGCAAGCCGCTGCTTCCCCGCCGGCTGGGACCCGACCGGCTCACGCTCACCGGGGTGCGCCGCGCGGGCCAGTTCGCCGAGCTGACCTACGCCGTGCGGTCCTGAGTCGGGCTGATCTCGGTCCACTCCGCGTACTTCGGCTGGCGGCCGTCTCCGGAGGACGTGCGGGTGAGCCGACGGCGCACCCACGGAGCGACGTGGGCGCGGTAGTAGGCCGCCCCGCTCAGCCCGGGCGGCGGCAGGTCGGGCAGCGACCACCAGTCGTCGGGAACGGCGAGGCCGAGGGCGTCCAGTACGCGGGCGGCAACCCGGTGGTGTCCGCGATGGTTCATGTGCAGCCGGTCCTCCGACCAGTACGGCGGGGTCGACAGTTCCCGGTCGGGCCAGTTGAGCGCCCGGATGATGTCGGGCCGATCGGCGACGCGCTGTACGACGGCCGCAGACAGCAGGTCCCCGCGGCGCTGGATCACGCGGCTGAGGGGAAGCTGACCCGACGGGTTCGCGCCGGAGAGCAGGATGACCTGCACGCCCTCCTCGTCGCAGCGGCGCAGCACCTGTGAGAAGGAATCGACCACGCGCGTGACAGAGGCGCGCGGCCGCAGGATGTCGTTGCCGCCGCCGTTGAACGACAGATGCGTCGGCTTCAGCGCGAGCGCCGGCTCCAGTTGCTCGGCGATGATGGGGTCGATCAGCTTGCCGCGGATGGCCAGGTTGGCGTACTGGATCGGTTGCCCCACGGCATCCGCCCACCCCTGAGCGACGAGGTCGGCCCAGCCACGCGGCCGGCCGTCGGGCAGGTCGTCGCCGACTCCCTCGGTGAATGAATCGCCGATTGCGACGTAGCGTACGGATGCCATCGGCTCAGCCTACGCGGCGCGGCGTCACCGGTCGTCGAGGGCGAGTCCGCGTCTGTCCGCGAGCCCCCACGCGGCCGCGGCGGCGATGACGAAGAAGGCCGCGAACACGACGAACAGCACCGGCGCTCCGCCCAGGCCCAGCAGCAGCGGGACCGTGAGCGGCGCGATGATCGACGCGATGCGGCCGACTCCGGCGGCCCAGCCGGATCCTGTCGCGCGCAGCGACGTGGGATACATCTCGGGTGTGACGGCGTACAGCGCGCCCCATGCGCCCAGGTTGAAGAACGACAGTGCCATGCCGGTGGCGATGATCGCGACCTCACCCGTGGCGGTGCCGAAGAGCACCGCGGAGACGGCCGAGCCCACGAGGAACACCGAAAGCGTCATGCGCCGCCCCCACACCTCGATGAGCCACGCCGCGACGGCGTAGCCGGGAAGCTGAGCGAGGGTGATCAGCAGAGTGAAGCCGAAGGACCGCACGAGGTCGTACCCCTGGGCGACGAGGATGGTCGGGATCCAGATGAAGGCGCCGTAGTACGAGAAGTTGACGCAGAACCACACCGCCCACAGGCTCGCGGTGCGCAGGCGGAACTCCGGTGCCCACAGCCCCGCCAGGCGCTGCCCGGTACCCACGGCCGCCGGAGCCGGGACGGACGAGCCGGCGACGGGGCGGCTCGTCGGGACGGGAGCCGAGTCGGCAGGGACGCCTGCGGCATCCTCGAAGGTCCGCACGATCGCGTCGGCCTCTTCGGTCCTCCCCCGCCGCTCGAGCCAGCGGGGCGATTCGGGCAGACGCCACCGCACGATGAGGGCGTAGACGGCGGGGATCGCGCCGATGAGGAACGCCCAGCGCCAGCCGTCGTCCGACCCGGGGATCACGAGGTAGCCGATGAGGGCGGCGGCGGTCCAACCGACGGCCCAGAACGCCTCGAGGATCACGATCAGCCGACCGCGGATGCGCGCCGGCGCGAACTCGCTGACGTACGTGCTCGCCACCGGCAGCTCGGCGCCGAGGCCGAGGCCGACGAAGAACCGCAGCACGAGCAGCATCGCCAGGCCGCCGACGAGGGCGCTCGCGCCGGTGGCGATGCCGTAGACCAGCAGAGTGAGGGCGAACACCTGCCGGCGCCCGAACCGGTCGGCCAGCAGGCCGCCCAGACTCGCGCCGATGGCCATGCCGACGAACCCGATCGACGCGATCCACGCCGTCTCGCCGGGCTCCAGCGACCACTGCACCGCCAGCGCCGCGATGATGAACGAGATGAGGCCGACATCCATCGCATCCAGAGCCCAGCCGATGCCGGATCCGGTGAGCACCCGCAGGTGGGGGCGGGTGAACGGCAGACGGTCCAGGCGCTCCGACGCGGTTGCGGGAGTGGTGGGCGCGTCGGTCATACCGACATCGTACGGAGGCAGCGGGGCAGCGATGCACGTATGACGACGGCGGTGTTCCCGAACCATGCGGCGGGCGTACGGTGGGCGCGTGGCCGAGTACGCCGACCGGGCAGCAGCGGGCGCCGCCCTGGTGCAGAGCCTCGCCGCATGGCGTGGTTCCGACGCGATAGTCGTCGGCATCCCCCGCGGCGGCATCGTGGTGGCTGCGGCCGTCGCCCGGGCGCTCGGCCTGCCGCTGACCGCGGTGGCGGTGCGCAAGCTCGGCATCCCGTCGCAGCCAGAGGTCGCGGCGGGAGCGATCGCCGCCGATGCGAGGGTCATCAACCCCGACGCGGTTCGCGCCGGGGGGGTGACTCCCGGCCAGCTGGCCGACATCGAGCGCATCGAGACGGCGGAGCTGCAGCGGCGCACGGCGCGCTACGGCGCTGACGTCGCGGCCGTCGCAGGACGCACTGCCATCGTCGTGGACGACGGCGTCGCCACCGGCGCGACGGCCTTGGCAGCCTGCCGCGCGCTGCGCGCACGGGGTGCAGCGCGCATCGTGCTGGCGGCGCCGGTCGCGCCGGCACGATGGCGTCCGCCGGCCGACGCGGCCGACGAGTGGGTGTGTCCGTTTCAGCCGCGCGACTTCTGGGCGGTGGGTGCGCACTACGACGACTTCGCGCAGACCGATGACGCGGAGGTCGTGGCTCTGCTGCACGACCCCCGCGCCCGCGGTCACTGACGCCCGGTCGGCGCTCCGGACACTCAGCCGCGCAGGGCGGCCCGCAGCGTGTCCAGTCCCACGCCGCCGATGTCGAGGGCGCGCTTGTGGAACCGCTTGATCGAGAAGTCCTCGCCCTCGCGCTCGGCGACCTCGTCGCGCAGCTGCTCCCAGATCCGCTGACCGACCTTGTACGCCGGCGCCTGGCCGGGCCAGCCGAAGTACCGGTTGACCTCGAACCGCACGAACTCCTCGGGCATGTTGACGTTGCGCATCATGAACTCCAGCGCGTAGTCGTAGTCCCATGTACCGGTGCCGTCCAGGCGCGGCTTCTGCAGGTGCACGCCGATGTCGAGCACGACGCGGGCCGCGCGCATGCGCTGTCCGTCGAGCATGCCGAGGCGGTCGGCCGGGTCATCGAGGTATCCGAGCTGCTCCATGAGGCGCTCGGCGTACAGCGCCCAGCCCTCGGCGTGGCCGCTCGTGCCGGCCAAGAGGCGCCGCCAGCTGTTCAGCTGCGCGCGGTTGTAGACCGCCTGCGAGATCTGCAGGTGATGACCCGGGACCCCCTCGTGGTACACCGTCGTGAGTTCACGCCACGTGTCGAAGCGGTCCACGCCCTCGGGCACCGACCACCACATGCGGCCCGGACGGGAGAAGTCGTCGGTCGGCCCGGTGTAGTAGATGCCGCCCTCGTTGGTCGGGGCGATCATGCATTCCAGGCGCCGGATGGGCTCGGCGATGTCGAAGTGGGTGCGTCCGAGCTCCTCGACGGCGCGGTCGCTGGTCTCCTGCATCCACCGCTGCAGCGCTTCGGTGCCGTGCAGCTGGCGCGCGGGGTCTGCTTCGAGGAGGGCGACCGCTTCTTCGACGGTGGCGTCGGGCGAGATCTGCCGGGCGATGGACTCCTGCTCGGCGACCATGCGCGCGAGCTCTTCGATCCCCCACTCGTACGTCTCGTCGAGGTCGATCTCGGCGCCGAGGAAGCGGCGCGAGTGCAGGGCGTAGAGCTCGCGGCCCACGGCATCCTGCTCGCTCGCCTCGGGGGCGAGCTCCGAGGACAGGAACAACGACAGCCGCTCATAGGCGACGCGGGCGGCGTTGGCGTTGTCGGTGAGCTCCCGTGCGAGGGATGCCGGCAGGTGCCCCTCGGCGGGAGCGGCCTCGGCGGCGAAGGTCGAGAAGAAGCCGCGGTCCTCGGTGTAACGGCCGATCTGAGTGACGACCTCGAGCACCTGGCGGCGTGCCGGCACAACGCCGGTGGCGATGCCCTCACGCAGGGTCTCGATGTACCCGGTGATCGCCTGCGGGAGCGCCTTCAGACGTGCCGAGACGACGCCCCAGTCCTCGACCGTGTCGGTCGGCATGAGGTCGAACGCCGACCGCAGATCCTGGGCGGGCGAGGCGATGACGTTGAGGTCGCGCAGGTGCGCCTTGGCATCGTGCAGCTCGAGCTGCAGGCGCAGCTCGCGGCTGAGGTCCGCCTTCGTGACGACGTCGATCTCGTCGACGGTGTCGGCGGTCTCGAGCTCGGCGAGGGTGGCGCGCGCGGCCTGGGCGGCGCGCTCGGTGCCGGCCGGCGACAGGTCGTCGAAGCGGTCGTTGTACTCGGTGCGGCCGATGTAGGTGGCCAGCATCGGGGACAGTTCGGCGAGGGTGTCCACCCACGCGTCCGCGATCTCGTCGATCCGGGTCGTGGGGCGCGAGGTGTCAGTCATCCTTTGAGCCTAGAACGCCCGGGGGCGTGCACACGAACCGGGCGGTCAGTGACCTGCTTCGTCCCAGTCCGCGCCGCGGCCGATCTGCACGTCCAGCGGCACCGAGAGCTCTGCGGCATCGCCCATGCGCTCGCGCACGATCCGCTCGGCGGCATCCCACTCCCCCGGAGCCACCTCGACCACCAGTTCGTCGTGGATCTGCAGCAGCACCCGCGACCGCAGCTGCTGCTGGGCGAACTCGGCGTGGATGCGGAAGAGGGCGATCTTCATGATGTCCGCCGCGCTCCCCTGGATCGGGGCGTTGAGCGCGGCGCGCTCGGCGTTCTCGCGCAGCACCCTGTTGGGGCTCGAGAGGTCGGGGAACGGGCGGCGGCGGCCGAAGATCGTCTCGGTGTAGCCGTCGATCTTTGCCTGCTCGACCGACGAGCGCAGGTAATCGCGCACGGCGCCGAAACGGGCGAAGTACTCCAGCATGAGGCCCTTCGCCTCGGACTGCTCGATGCGCAGCTGCTTGGACAGGCCGAACGCCGACAGGCCGTACACGAGCCCGTACGACATGGCCTTGACCTTGGTGCGCATGGCCGGCGTGACGTCTTCGGGCGCGACGTGGAACACGCGGGCACCCACGAAGCGGTGCAGGTCCTCGCCCGAGTTGAAGGCCTCGATGAGGCCGGGGTCGCCGGAGAGGTGCGCCATGATGCGCATCTCGATCTGCGAGTAGTCCGCCGTCAGCAGCGTCTCGTATCCCTCCCCCACCTGGAAGGCGGCGCGGATGCGGCGGCTCTCGGAGGTGCGGATCGGGATGTTCTGCAGGTTCGGGTCGGTGCTCGACAGGCGCCCGGTCTGGCTGCCGGTCTGCACGTAGGTCGTGTGGATGCGTCCGTCGGCGGCGATCGCGGTGTCGAGCGACTCGATGATCTGCCGCAGCTTCGTGGCCTCGCGGTGCTGCAGCAGCTGGTCGAGGAACGGGTGCGGATTGGTCTCCTGCAGGTCCGCGAGCACGGCGGCATCCGTGGAGTACCCGGTCTTGGTCTTACGGGTCTTCGGCAGCTGCAGCTGCTCGAACAGCACCTCCTGCAGCTGCTTGGGCGAGCCGAGGTTCACCTCGCGCTCGATGGTCGCGTAGGCCTGCTGAGCGATGGCGTCGGCCCGGGCAGCCAGTTCGCCCGAGAACGCGGAGAGCTTCTCGTGCGAGACCGCGACGCCGGCGAGCTCCATGTCGGCGAGGGTCAGCAGCGTCGGCAGCTCGATGTCGGCGAGGACGGATGCCACGCTCTGCGGCAGCTCGTCACGCAGCGCATCGGCCACCCGCAGCGTGAACCACGACACCTGACCGGGGGTCGCGCCCTCGGTCTCGGGCACCAGCTGGGTGGGATCGGCCTCCGGGAGCTTCTCGCCCAGGTACCGGTCGACGAGGTCCGAGAGGTTCTTGTCGGGGAAGCTCGGGCGCAGCAGCCATCCGGCGACGATCGCGTCGAACACGAGACCGCCGAGCGCGGCACCGGCGCGGCGGAGCGCCTTGACCTGGGGCTTGGCGTCGGAGAGCACCTTCGGCGCGTCCGAGGCCAGCCACGGGGTCAGCACGGCGGCGGTCTCGTCGTTCCAGGCGACCTCGACGGCGGCGTCGGCGGTGGCAAGACCCACTCGCTGCGGCAGGCCGCCGGAGACCGTGACGGTCACGGCCACCTCGCCGCTCGTGGCATCCAGCCATTCCGAGAGTCCCGCTGCATCGGTCTCGGCAGGCGTCGGAGCGGTGGCTGCGGGCACGGCGTCGGGGCCCGGCCCCGGGTCGATGGCGCCGGCGGCCTCGAACACCCGCGGCAGGAGCGTGCGGAACTCCAGGCGGGCGAAGATGTCGCGCACGGCCTGGGCGTCGATGGGCTGCACCGCGAGGTCCTGCGGAGTGACGGGCAGCTCGACATCGCGCAACAGGCGGTTGAGGGTGCGGTTGCGGCGTACATCGTCGAGGTGGTCGCGCAGGTTCCCCCCGACGACGCCCTTGATCTCTCCCGAGCGCTCGAGCAGCGCGTCGAGCGTGCCGTACTGGGTGAGCCACTTGACCGCCGTCTTCTCCCCCACCTTCGGCACGCCGGGGAGGTTGTCGCTGGTCTCGCCCACGAGGGCCGCGATGTCGGGGTAGTTCTCCGGCGGCAGACCGTACTTCTCGACCACCGCTGCGGGGTCGTAGCGCTTCAGCTGCGACACGCCCTGCACGCTCGGGTACAGCAGGGTGATGTCGTCGTTCACGAGCTGGATGGTGTCGCGGTCGCCGGAGCACACGAGCACGTGGAAACCGGCGGCGGCCCCCTCGGTGGCGAGGGTGGCGAGGATGTCGTCGGCCTCGAAGTCCTCCTTCTGCAGCACCGTGATGTTCATGGCCTGCAGGCATTCCTGCAGCAGCGGGATCTGCCCCTTGAACTCCGCCGGCGATTCCGAGCGGTTCGCCTTGTACTCCGCGTACTCGCGGGTGCGGAACGACTGCCGCGAGGTGTCGAAGGCGACCGCCACGTGCGTGGGCTTCTCGGCCTTCAACAGGTTCACGAACATCGACAGGAACCCGTAGATCCCGTTGGTGTGCTGACCGTCCTTGGTGGTGAAGTTGTCCACCGGAAGGGCGAAGAACGCCCGATATGCCAGGGAATGGCCGTCGACGATCAGAAGGGTAGGCTTTGCGGCATCCGTCACCCATCCAGCCTAACGAGCAGGTGGGACAGCCCGAACCGAGAGCAGGACATGACCGACCAGCGGACCGCGACCGAAACCGGCCTCGAATGGGTCGCCAGCCGCGGCATCGGCGCCCTCGCCGAGAAGATGGGGATCGAGTTCACGGAGTTCGCGATCGACCGCTGCGTGGCCACGATGCCGGTGGAGGGCAACACGCAGCCGGTCGGGCTGATGCACGGGGGCGCGTACGTCGTGCTCGGCGAGTCGCTGGGGTCGATGGCGGCCAACCTGCATGCGGGGCCCGGACGCCTGGCGGTGGGCACCGACATCAACGCAACGCACACACGGTCGGCGACGAGCGGCCGCGTCACGGCGGTGTGCACGCCCGTCCACCTCGGCCGGTCGATGACGGTGCACGAGATCGCCATCACAGACGAGGCGGGCAGGCGCTGCTCGACCGTGCGCATCACGAACCTGATCAAGGACCGCTGACCCCCCGCCCGAGCGGCGGCGCGGCATACGGGCCCGCGCGACGGCGAGACACCATGAAACGGATGAGACCCCCCGCATCGCGAGGGGTCTCATCGGAAAAGTGGTGTCTCGTTACTTCTTGGGGGCCAGCTGCTCGATGATCGCCTTGGCGACGTCCTGCATGGTCAGGCGACGGTCCATCGACGCCTTCTGGATCCAGCGGAACGCCTCGGGCTCGGTCAGGCCCATCTTCTCGTTGAGCAGGCCCTTGGCCCGGTCGACGAGCTTGCGGGTCTCGAAGCGCTCGACCATGTCGGCGACCTCGGCCTCGAGCGTGATGATCTGCTCGTAGCGGGCCAGGGCGATCTCGATCGCCGGCAGCAGGTCGTTGGGGGTGAAGGGCTTCACGACGTATGCGAGCGCACCGGCCTCGGTCGCCCGCTCCACGAGCTCCTTCTGGCTGAACGCCGTCAGCAGCACGACCGGCGCGATGTGCGCCTTGCTGAGCTTCTCGGCGGCGGAGATGCCGTCGAGCACGGGCATCTTCACGTCCATGATCACAAGGTCAGGGCGCAGTTCGGTGGCCAGCTGCACGGCCGTTTCACCGTCACCGGCCTCGCCGACCACGTCGAACCCGGCGTCGCGGAGAATCTCCACGATGTCGAGGCGGATCAGCGATTCGTCCTCGGCGACGACAACGCGTCGCGGGGCTGTGGCCATGGGGGTGGCGGTATCGTCGAGCTCAGTCACGACACCATTCTAGGTCAGGCGGGGCCGTTCCCTGCGGTATCGTCGTGGAGGCACTTGCCGGTGTGGCGGAATGGCAGACGCGACCGACTCAAACTCGGTTGTCTTCGGACGTGTGGGTTCGACTCCCACCACCGGTACGCACACGAAAAAGGAGAGGGATGCCGCATCGCGGCATCCCTCTCCTTTTCGCTTCCGGCCTTACTGCTCGGCCTTGTAGATCGGCGCCTTGCCGTGCACGGCGTCGCCCACCTTGTGGATGCGGATGTCGTTGGTCGAGCCGATGATTCCGGGAGGGGAACCGGAGATCACGACGACGCGGTCACCGACCTCGGCCAGCTTGTTCGTGAGCAGGTAGTCGTCGACCTGGATGAACATGAGGTCCGTGTGGGCCACGTGCTCGACGATGGCCGACTGGACGCCCCACGTGATCGCCATGCGGCGACGGATCGCCGGCTCGGGGGTGAACCCGATCATGGGGAACTTGGGGCGCAGGCGCGACATGCGGCGGGCGGTGTCGCCGGACTCGGTGAAGATGCAGACGTACTTCGCCTCGACGAACTCCGCCACCTCCATCGCGGCGAGCGTGATGGCCCCGCCCTGCGTGCGCGGCTTGGTGTTCAGCGGCGCGATGCGCTCCATGCCGTGCTCTTCGGTGGATTCGATGATGCGCGCCATGGTCTCGACGACGACGACGGGGTAGTCCCCCACGCTCGTCTCGCCCGAGAGCATGACCGCGTCGGCGCCGTCGAGCACGGCGTTGGCGACGTCACTGGTCTCGGCGCGGGTCGGCACCGGGTTGTTGATCATCGACTCGAGCATCTGCGTCGCGACGATGACGGGCTTGGCCATGCGGCGGCAGAGCTCGACCGCGCGCTTCTGCACGATCGGAACGGCCTCGAGCGGCAGCTCGACGCCCAGGTCTCCGCGGGCGACCATGATGCCGTCGAAGGCGTCGATGATCTCCTCGAGGTTTTCCACGGCCTGCGGCTTCTCGATCTTGGCGATGACGGGCACGCGGCGCCCCTCTTCGGCCATGATCTCGTGGACGCGGGTGACGTCCTCGGCGCTGCGCACGAACGACAGCGCGATGAGGTCCGCGCCGGCGCGCAGGCCCCAGCGCAGGTCCGCCTCATCCTTTTCGGAGAGAGCGGGCACGCTGACGGCGACGCCGGGCAGGTTGATGCCCTTGTTGTTGGACACCGGGCCGCCGACGATGACCTTCGTCGTGACGACGGGACCGTCGACCTCGGTCACCTCGACGCGCACCTTGCCGTCGTCGATGAGAAGGAAGTCGCCCGGGCGGACGTCGGCGGGAAGGCCCTTGAAGGTCGTCGAGACGATCTCCTTGGTGCCCTCGATGTCGTCCGTGGTGATCTTGAAGACATCGCCCACGGCGAGCTGGTGGGGCCCGTCGGCGAACTTGCCCAGTCGGATCTTGGGGCCCTGCAGGTCCACCAGCGCGGCGACGGCGCGGCCGGAATCCTGGGCCGCCTTGCGCACGTTGGCGAAGTTGTTCTCGTGGACGGAATAGTCGCCGTGGCTCAGGTTGAATCGCGCCACGTCGACACCGGCGTCGATGATCGCGCGGACCATCTCGTAGGTGGATGTGGCGGGGCCGAGAGTGGCGACGATTTTCGCGCGTCTCATCGTGGGTGTGCTCCGGTCTTTGGGGGGATGGCTGTCGAGTGCTGCCGTGTTCAGCCTACGCGGGCTGCAGTCCGATAGCGATGTCAGTGGGTCGCACGGGCTGAGGAAGCTCTGTCGTGCCCATGAGGAAGCGGTCCACTGCAGCGGCAGCGGCCCGACCCTCCGCGATGGCCCACACGATGAGCGACTGCCCGCGGCCGGCGTCGCCGGCGACGAAGACGCCGGGGTGGGTGGCCTGATAGTCCCCGTCGCGGGCGAGGATGCCGCGCGGCGTGAACTGCGTGTCGAGCTGGTCTTCGAGCTTCTCGCGCTCGGGTCCGGTGAACCCCATGGCGATGAGCACGAGGTCGGCGGGGATCTCGCGTTCGGTGCCGCTCTTGGGGAGGCGCCGGCCGTCGACGAACTCGGTCTCGGCTACGCGCAGCGCGCGCACCTCGCCGACGTCGTTGCCGAGGAATTCCACGGTGGAGGCGAGGAACGTCCGCTCGCCGCCCTCTTCGTGGGCCGACGTCATCTCGAACAGCGTCGGGGTCATAGGCCACGGATGCGTGTCGGGGCGTTCGGCAGGAGGCTGCTTGCCGATGGCGAGGTTGGTGACGCTGAGGGCACCCTGGCGGTGCGCGGTGCCGATGCAGTCGGCCCCGGTGTCGCCACCGCCGATGACGACGACGTGCTTGCCTGCCGCACTGATCTGGTGGGGCACCTGGTCGCCCGCGACGGCCTTGTTGGATTCGACGAGGTACTCCATCGCGAAGTGCACGCCGGCAAGGTCCCGCCCCGGGATGGGCAGGTCACGGGGCACGGTGGCCCCGGTGGCGATCACGACCGCGTCGTACCGTTCGCGCAGCTGGTCCCAGGTGATGTCCCGGCCGATCTCGACGCCGGCGCGGAAGCGCGTGCCCTCGTCCTGCATCTGGCGGAGCCGATACTCGAGGTGGCGCTTCTCCATCTTGAAGTCGGGGATGCCGTAGCGCAGCAGCCCGCCGATGCGGTCGTCCCGCTCGAACACGGCCACGGTGTGACCCGCCCGCGTGAGCTGCTGTGCGGCGGCGAGGCCGGCGGGGCCGGAGCCCACGACGGCGACGGTCTTGCCGGTGAGGCGCTCGGGCGGCTCGGGCTCGACCCAGCCGCGGGCGAACGCCTCCTCGATGATCGACACCTCGACCTGCTTGATGGTCACGGCGGGCTGGTTGATGCCCAGCACGCACGAGCTCTCGCAGGGGGCCGGGCACAGCCGCCCGGTGAACTCCGGGAAGTTGTTCGTCGCGTGCAGCCGCTCGCTGGCGCTGCGCGCCTGCCCGCGCCACATCAGGTCGTTCCACTCCGGGATGAGGTTGCCCAGCGGGCAGCCCTTGTGGCAGAACGGCACGCCGCAGTCCATGCAGCGACCGGCCTGGCGACGCAGCACCGCGGAGTCGCCCGGCTCGTAGACCTCTTTCCAATCGAGGATGCGCACCGGCACCGGGCGACGCGGCGGAAGCTCGCGCTCGGTGACCTTCAAAAAGCCCTTCGGGTCAGCCACCCGTCACCTCCATGATGCGGTTCCAGACGACATCGCCGTCGGGGTCGAGTCCCTCTGCCGCCGCCTGCTGGCGGGTCTGCAGCACCGCGGCGTAGTCGCGGGGCACGACGCGGACGAAGTTCGCCGCCTCGGTGTCGAAGTTCTCCAGCAGCGACGCAGCCAGAGCGGATTCGGTCTCGGCGAGGTGCTGCAGCAGCAGGTCGCGCAGGATCTCCACGTCGCCGGAGCCCATCTCCAGCAACGCCAGTTCGCCGGATGCCAGTGCTTCGCGGTTCACCAGGGCTCGGTCCAGCTTGTAGATGTAGGCGTTGCCGCCGGACATGCCGGCGCCGAGGTTGCGGCCGGTGGAGCCGAGGATGACGGCGAGCCCGCCGGTCATGTACTCCAGCGCGTGGTCGCCCACGCCCTCGACGACGGCGGTGGCGCCGGAGTTGCGCACGAAGAACCGCTCCCCCACGACCCCCCGCAGGAACATGGTGCCCTGCGTCGCGCCGTAGCCGATGACGTTGCCGGCGATGACGTTGCGGGACGCGTCGAAGGCGGCATCCTTCGGGGGGCGCACGACGATCTGGCCGCCCGAGAGGCCCTTGCCCACGTAGTCGTTGGAATCGCCCTCGAGTCGCAGGGTGATGCCGGCGGGCAGGAACGCGCCGAACGACTGCCCTGCCGAACCGGTGAGGTTCACCACGATCGACCCCGACGGCAGGCCGTTCACGCCGTGCGCGAGCGTCACCCGGTTGCCGAGCATGGTGCCCACGGCCCGCTCGGTGTTGCGGATGGGCAGGTCGATCGTGATCTGCCCGCCGTGCGCGATGACGTCCTGAGCGCGCTCGATGAGCTGCACGTCGAAGTGCTCCTCGAGCTCATGGTCCTGAGCGCGGGTGTTGCGGCGCGCGACCTCCGGGGCGAACGCCGGTCCGCGCAGGATCGGCTCGAGGTCGAGGCCCCCGGCCTTCCAGTGCGCGACCGCCCCGTTGACGTCGAGCAGCTCGCTGCGCCCGACCACCTCGTCCAGCGAGCGGAAGCCGAGTTCGGCGAGGTATTCGCGCACCTCCTGCGCGATGAACTCCATGAAGGTCACCACGTGCTCGGCCTTTCCGGTGAAGCGCGCACGCAGCACCGGGTTCTGGGTGGCCACGCCCACGGGGCAGGTGTCGAGGTGGCAGACGCGCATCATGACGCAGCCCTCCACCACGAGGGCGGTGGTGGCGAAGCCGAACTCCTCGGCGCCCAGGAGCGCTGCGATGATGACGTCGCGCCCGGTCTTGAGCTGACCGTCGGCCTGCACCACCACGCGGTCGCGCATGTTGTTGAGCATGAGGGTCTGCTGCGTCTCGGCCAGGCCCAGCTCCCACGGCGTGCCGGCGTGCTTCAGCGAGTTCATGGGGCTTGCGCCGGTGCCGCCGTCGTGTCCGGAGATGAGGATCACGTCGGCGAGGGCCTTCGCCGTGCCTGCGGCGACCGCGCCGATGCCCGACTGGCTCACGAGCTTGACGTGCACCCGGGCCGCCGGATTGGCGCGCTTGAGGTCGAAGATCAGCTGCTTGAGGTCTTCGATGGAGTAGATGTCGTGATGCGGCGGCGGCGAGATGAGGCCGACGCCGGGGGTGCCGCCGCGGGTGCGGGCGACCCAGGGGTACACCTTCGCCGGGGGCAGCTGCCCGCCCTCGCCGGGCTTCGCGCCCTGGGCGAGCTTGATCTGGATGTCGTCGGCATGCGTGAGGTACATGCTCGTCACGCCGAACCGGCCGGATGCCACCTGCTTGACAGCGCTGCGCCGCTCGGGGTCGAGCAGCCGCTCGACGTCTTCGCCGCCCTCGCCGGTGTTGGACTTCCCTCCCAGACGGTTCATCGCGATCGCCAGCGTCTCGTGCGCCTCTTTCGAGATCGAGCCGTAGCTCATCGCGCCGGTGGAGAAGCGCTTGACGATCGCCGAGACCGGCTCGACCTCGTCGATCGGCACCGGTGGGCGCAGGCCGCTGCGGAGGGTGAACAGTCCGCGCAGGGTCTTGAGCTCGTGGGCCTGCTCGTCGACGAGCTTGGTGTACTCGCGGAAGATGTCGTAGCGGCGCGAGCGGGTGGAGTGCTGCAGCCGGAAGATGGTGTCGGGGTTGAACAGGTGCGGTGCGCCGTCGCGACGCCACTGGTACTCGCCGCCGGTCCACAGCCGCTCGTGCGCGCGGGCGGCGCCGTCCTCGGGATACGCGAAGTCATGCCGCGCCTGGTTCTCGGCGGCGATGTGATCGATGCCGATGCCGCCGAGCTTGCTCTCGGTGCCGGTGAAGTACGCGTCGATGAACTCCTGCGAGAGCCCGACCGCTTCGAACGCCTGCGCTCCCGCGTAGGACGACACGGTGGAGATGCCCATCTTGGACATGATCTTCAAGACGCCCTTGCCGAGCGCGTAGATGACGTTGGTGACGGCCTTCTCGGGCGTGATGCCGGTGATGAAGCCCGCGCGCACCAGATACTCGACGCTCTCCATCGCGAGGTACGGGTTCACCGCCGACGCACCGTAGCCGATGAGCGTCGCCACGTGATGCACCTCCCGCACGTCGCCGGCCTCGACGACGAGGCCCACCTTCATGCGGTTCTGCTTGCGGATCAGGTGGTGGTGGATCGCCGAGACCATGAGCAGCGACGGGATCGGGACGAGATCCTTGTTCGAGTCGCGGTCCGAGAGGATGAGGAACTCCGCACCCTCTTCGATGGCAAGGTCCGCTTCGGCGCACAGCTCGTCGAGCCGCGCCTTCATCGTGCCGGGGCCGGCGTCGAAGTGGTACAGCCCCCGGAGGGTGACGGAGCGTCTCCCGGGCATGGTGCGCCCGATGTTCTGGATCTTCGCCAGCTCGTCGTTGTCGATGACCGGGAAGTCCAGGGTGATCTGCCGGGCGTGATCGGGGCCGTTCGACAGCAGGTTTCGCTCGGGGCCGAGGCCCGCCCGCAGGCTCGTGACGACCTCTTCGCGGATGGAGTCCAGCGGCGGGTTCGTGACCTGCGCGAACTGCTGGACGAAGTAGTCGAAAAGCAGGCGAGGGCGCTCGCTGAGCACGGCGATCGGGGTGTCGGATCCCATGGCGCCGATGGGCTCGGCGCCGTTCTGCCCCATCGGGGTCAGCAGGATGCGCACCTCCTCCTCGGTGTAGCCGAACGTGCGCTGACGGCGGGTGATCGAGGCGATCGGGTGCACGATGTGCTCGCGCTCGGGAAGCTCCGACAGCTGCAGCCGCTGGCGCAGCCACAGCTCCCACGGCTCCGCCGCAGCCAGCCGGGCCTTGATCTCGGCATCCTCGACGATGCGTCGCTCCGCAGTGTCGACGAGGAACATCCGTCCAGGGCTCAGCCGCCCGCGTCGCTTGATGCGCGAGGGCTCGAAGTCGAGCACGCCGGTCTCGCTCCCGATGACGATGAGGCCGTCGGTCGTCTCGGTCCAGCGTCCGGGGCGCAGGCCGTTGCGGTCGAGCGTCGCGCCGACCAGCGTGCCGTCGGTGAAGATCAGCGCGGCCGGTCCGTCCCAGGGCTCCATGAGCATGGAGTGATAGTCGTAGAACGCCCGCAGGTCGGGCGCGATGTCGGCCTGCTTCTCGTAGGCCTCGGGCACCATCATCATGATGGCGTGCGGCAGGCTGCGACCCGAGAGGGTGAGGAGCTCGAGCACCTCGTCGAACGAGGCCGAGTCGCTGGCACCCTCGGTGCAGATCGGCAGCAGCGGGCGCATGTCGCCGAGCAGCTCGGACTCCAGCTGGGACTGCCGGGCGCGCATCCAGTTGCGGTTGCCGCTGACGGTGTTGATCTCGCCGTTGTGGGCGAGCATGCGCAGCGGCTGCGCGAGCGGCCAGGACGGGAAGGTGTTGGTCGAGTAGCGCGAGTGCACCACCGCCAGCTCCGACGCGAAGCGCTCGTCTTGCAGGTCGGGGTAGAACGGCTCGAGCTGCAGTGTCGTGACCATGCCCTTGTAGCCGAGCGTGCGGCACGACAGGGAGACGAAATACGCGCCCAGCTCGTGCTGGGCGCGCTTGCGCAGCCGATAGGCGCGCCGGTCGAGGGCGATGTCCGACAACGCCGGCGCACCGCCGATGGCGGGCCGCGAGAGGAACAGCTGCTCGAACGCGGGACGGGCGTCATACGCCAGCTTGCCGAGGTTGTCGTCGGCGGTCGGGACCGCGCGCCAGCCGAGCACGGTCAGCCCTTCGCGCGCGGCGAGCTCCTCGATGCCGGTCTTGAGCGCCTCGCGGGCATCGCGCTCCCGCGGCAGGAACGCCATTCCGGCGGCGTACTCCCCCACCGGCGGCAGGTCGAAGTCGACGACCGCGCGCAGGAAGGCGTCGGGCATCTGGGTGAGGATGCCGGCGCCGTCGCCGGTGCCGGCATCGGACCCGATCGCGCCGCGGTGCTCGAGGTTGCGCAGCGCCGTCAGTGCCAGCTCGACGATGTCGTGCCCGGCGTGACCGCGCAGCGTGGCGACCATGGCCAGACCGCAGGCGTCCTTCTCGAACGCCGGGTTGTACATGCCCTGACGGGGCGGGAACGCCGAGGATGATCCGGCGTCGCGACGGGGGCTCGAAGGCATACCTGCCGTCCTCACTCTGAGTCTCAAGACGGGACGACGTCGGCCCTGAAAGCTATGTGCGGGGAACTGCGCTTGTGGCTGTCTCCTCGGGGACATCGGACGTGGGGGGTGCGCTCACGTCGACGAAGTCTTCGTTGTCCTGCGATTGTACAGCCCCATCGGGCGTCCACTGCCTGCCCGGCACGTATACCGAGGGCTCCATGCCGGTGTGGCGGCGCTTCTGGACGATGATGATGGCCAGCCCCACGACGATGCCGAGGATCGAGGCCCAGACGTTGGTGCGCAACCCGAACAGCACCTCGCTCGGGTCGATGCGGATCGACTCCCACACGATGCGCCCGGCGCTGTACCAGACGAGGTAGAGGCCGAACAGGCGTCCCCACTGCAGGCGCAGCTTGCGGCCGGCCCACAGCAGCACGACGACGCCCAGCAGGTTCCACAGCACCTCGTACAGGAACGTGGGGTGGAAGAGGGTTCCCTCGGGCAGGCCGGCGGGCCATGCGGCGTTGGGGTAGTCGATCTCCAGTCCCCACGGCAGGTCGGTGGGGACGCCGTAGAGCTCCTGGTTGAACCAGTTTCCGAACCGGCCGAGGGCCTGGGCCAGCAGCAGGCCGGGGGCCAGGGCGTCGGCGAAGCTCCAGAACCGGATGCCGGTCCACTTGCATCCGATCCACGCGCCCACGGCGCCGCCGAGGAGGGCGCCGAAGATGGCGATGCCGCCGTCCCAGACGTTCCAGATGGCGTCCTGCTCGAACGGATTCCACCACTCACGGCCTTCGGCGAAGTAGAAACCGGGGTGGGTGAGCACGTGGAAGATGCGGGCTCCGACGATGCCGAGGATCACTGCGGGCAGCGAGACGTCGATGACGACCCAGGGCTCGCCGCCGCGCTTGGTGAGTCGGTGGTTGGTGAGCAGGACCGCGGCGATGATGCCGGCGATGATGCACAGCGCATAGAAGTGGATGCGCAGCGGGCCCAGCTCCCAGTAACTGACGGAGGGGCTCGGGATGCTGGCGACGACGTGCGCGACGGCAGTGATCATGGGGATCCGTGTCCTTGCGTTCAGATGACCGGCGGCGGCCGGCCAGGAAAGTCTAGTTCGCGACCGGCGCCGAGCCGGCGGTGAGTGCGCGTGCGGTGGCGGCGAGGGCGTCGAGGCCTCCGTCGCGGAGCGCCCGCACCAGGGCGGTGCCCACGATCGCGCCGTCAGCGTATTCGAGCACTCCCGCCACCTGCTCGGGGGTGGAGATACCGATGCCGACGCATGCGCGCTCGCATCCGCGGTCGCGCAGGCGCCCCACCAGGGTGCGCGCCGCGGCGTCCAGATCGGCCCGCTCTCCGGTGATGCCCATGGTCGAGACCGTGTACACGAACCCGGTGGAGGCCCCGACGATCAGGTCAAGGCGCTCGTCTGTCGAGGTCGGGGCGGCAAGGAAGACGCGGTCGAGTCCGGTGCGCTCGGACGCGGCGATCCACTCCGCGGCGGAATCGGGCGTGATGTCGGGCGTGATGAGGCCCGCTCCCCCTGCAGCCAGCAGGTCGTCGGCGAAGCGATCGACGCCGTACTGCATGACGGGGTTCCAGTACGTCATGACGAGCACGGGCACATCGACGCGGGCCGTGATCTCGCGGACCGCGGTGAAGATGTCGCGCAGCCGGAAACCCGCCGCGAGGGCCGTCTGGGTCGCCTCCTGGATGACCGTGCCGTCCATCACCGGGTCGGAGTACGGCGGCCCGAGCTCGAGGATGTCCGCACCGTTCTCGGCCAGGGTCACGGCGGCCTCGATGCTCGTGTGCAGGTCGGGGAACCCCAGTGGAAGGTAGCCGACGAACGCGCCGCGCCCCTGGGCGGCGGCGGCGTCGATGGCGGCGGCGACGCGGGAGGTCACAGTTCGATCCCCTCGCCGGCGGCGGCTTCGTCTTCTGGTGGCGTGACGACGGGGGCGGGGTTCTCGTCGCCGTAGAGGCCGAACCACCGCGCCGCGGTGTCCATGTCCTTGTCGCCGCGGCCCGAAAGGCTGACGGCGATCACGGCATCCGGACCGAGTTCGCGCCCGAGGCGCATGGCGCCCGCCAGGGCGTGGGCGGACTCGATCGCGGGGATGATCCCCTCGGTGCGGCTGAGAAGCCGCAGGGCCTCCATCGCCTCGGCATCGGTGGCGGGGATGTACTCGGCGCGGCCGATCGACGACAGCCACGCATGCGCGGGGCCGACACCGGGATAGTCCAGGCCCGCCGAGATCGAGTGCGACTCGACGGTCTGGCCGTCCTCGTCCTGCAGCACGAAGGTCTTCGCGCCGTGCAGCACGCCGGGGCGACCGCGTTCGATGGATGCCGCGTGGCGCGGCGTGTCGACGCCGTCGCCGGCCGCTTCGACGCCGTAGAGGCGCACGCTCTCGTCGTCGAGGAACGCATCGAACATCCCGATCGCGTTCGAGCCCCCGCCGACGCAGGCGATGACCGCGTCGGGCAGGCGGCCGACCTCGTCGAGCAGCTGCGCGCGGGCCTCTTCGCTGATGATCTTCTGGAAGTCGCGCACCATCGAGGGGAAGGGGTGCGGGCCGGCAGCGGTGCCGAAGATGTAGTTCGTCGTCTCGACGCTCGCGACCCAGTCGCGGTACGCCTCGTTGATGGCATCCTTCAGCGTGCGCGATCCCGTCGTGACCGGGATCACCTCGGCGCCCAGCAGCCGCATGCGCGCGACGTTCAGCGCCTGACGCTCGGTGTCGACCTCGCCCATGTAGATCGTGCAGTCGAACCCGAACAGCGCCGCCGCGGTGGCCGTGGCGACGCCGTGCTGGCCGGCGCCGGTCTCGGCGATGACGCGCGTCTTGCCCAGGCGCTTGGTGAGCAGCGCCTGACCGATGACGTTGTTGATCTTGTGGGACCCGGTGTGGTTGAGGTCCTCGCGCTTGAGGAAGACCCGGGCGCCGCCGGCGTGCTCGGCGAACCGCGGCACCTCGGTGAGAGGCGACGGGCGCCCGGCGTACGAGCGCAGCAGGCTCTGGAACTCCGCCTCGAACGCGGGGTCGGCCTTGGCTGCCTCGTATACCGCGGTCAGCTCGTCGATCGCGGCGATGAGCGACTCGGGCATGTAGCGCCCGCCGAAGTCGCCGAAATAGGGCCCTGCAGCGTCGCGCAGACTCATGAGCCGGCCTCCAGGAAAGCGGTGAGGGTCGACACGGGGTCGCCGGTGACCAGCGCCTCCCCGATGAGGACCACGTCGGCGCCGGCGCCGCGATAGTGCGCGACGTCGGCAGGGGTGAGAACGGCGGACTCGGCGATCTTCACGGCATCCGCCGGAATGTGCTCGGCGAGCCGGCCGAAGAGGTCGCGGTCGAGGTCGAAGGTCGACAGGTCGCGGGCGTTCACGCCGATCAGCCGGGCGCCGACGTCTGCGGCGCGGTGCACCTCGTCGAGCGAGTGCGTCTCGACCAGCGGCGTCATGCCGAGCTCGAGCACGAGAGCGTGCAGCTGCGCCAGCAGGGGCTGCTCGAGGGCTGCGACGATGAGCAGCACGAGGTCGGCCCCCGAGGCGCGTGCTTCGAGCACCTGATAGGGCGTCGCGATGAAGTCCTTGCGCAGCACCGGCACCGACACGGCGGCCTTGACCGCTTCGAGGTCGGCGAGGCTGCCCTTGAAGCGGCGCCCTTCGGTCAGTACCGAGATCGCGCTCGCTCCCCCGGTCTCATAGAGCGAGGCCTGGTGGGCGGGATCGGGGATCGCCGCCAGGTCGCCGCGAGAGGGGCTCGCGCGCTTGACCTCGGCGATGATCCTCACGCGGTCCGCGGGTGCCAGCGCGTCGAGGGCGGCACGCGGCGCAGGCTGCGACAGCGCGAGCTTCTCCACCTCGGCGAGCGGTCGCCGCAGCGCGCGCTCCTCGGCGTCCTCGACCGCGCCGGCCGTCAGGCCCGCGAGCATGCTCAATGCTGCTTCGAGGCGTACTTGTCGCCGTAGGCTCCGTAGCCGGCCTTGGACATGGCCCAGCCGACGATGGCGCCGACGACGAGCAGACCGGCGGAGGCCCAGACGAGCGCCGGCATGTCGAGCCAGAAGAACAGGGTGCCCAGCACGAACGCGAGCAGCATGATGACGACGGCGGTCCACGCTGCCGGGGAGTGTCCGTGGCCGGGGTCGCCGATGTGGTTGCTCATCTGTCTCCTTCGCGTACGCAGGCGGCAGGGCGGCCGCATGCCTTCCTCAGTCTAGCGGGGTCAGGCTGTCGGGTCCGAGCCGCGCGACAGGTCGTCCCATGAGTCGATGGCGTCGTGCGGTCGCGACGAGGCGGGGCCGGCGGCGGCCGTGGCGTCGGTGCGATAGCGGCGGCCGGCGCCCTTCCAGCGGTGGGCCGAGATGAGGGTCCAGAGGCCCCCGAGCACGAGCAGCACGGCCGCGACCACCGTCACCCACGGCCACGGTGTCACGGTGATGGCGGCCACGAGGGCGGCGACCGCCTCGGTGCCGCTCAGCCCCGTCGTCTCGGTCACGGTGGAGGCGGCGGCCGTCACGGGCGGGTCGACGGCCACCGGCCAGGTGAGGGTCAGCAGCAGGCCGCCGATGGCGATGGCGATTGCGCCGAAGACGTACCGCAGCACGCGACCGACGATCGTGAGCGCCAGCCCGAGCGCGAGCGCTGCCAGTCCCAGGGGGGCCAGCACCGGCAGGGCTGCGGCACCCGGGACGGCCAGGACGTGCGCCGCGCCGTCGCTCAGGGTGACGTCGAGCCAGGTCTGGGTCGAGGAGATGACGGCCGTGCCGCCGGCGATGATGAACGCCAGCACCGCCAGCAGGCGTGCGCGGCGGGTCATGGCGTCGCCGTCACGGGGTGCAGGTCGTCGGCGTCGAAGCACGTACGGGTGCCGGTGTGGCAGGCGGCGCCCACCTGCTCGACGGAGATGAGCACGGCGTCGCCGTCGCAGTCCAGGCGCGCGCCGCGCACGAGCTGGATGTGCCCGGACGTGTCGCCCTTGCGCCAGTACTCGCCCCGCGAGCGCGACCAGAACGTCACCCGGCCGGTGGTGAGGGTGCGGCGGAGGGCTTCGGCATCCATCCACGCCAGCATGAGCACCTCGCGGGTGTCCCACTGCTGGATGACGGCGGCCACCAGCCCGTCGTCATCGAACCTCACCCGCGCGATGCGCTCGTCCACGGTGTCGGTCATGACACGGCCTCTCTGGCGCGCACGAGGATTCCGTCGGCTGCCAGCGCGTCCTTGACGTCGCCGACGGTGAGCTGGCCGGTGTGGAAGACCGAGGCTGCCAGCACCGCGTCGGCACCGGCGTGCACGGCGGGGGCGAAGTGGGCGGCGGCGCCCGCTCCCCCCGAGGCGATGACCGGCACGCTGGAGACTTCGCGCATGAGACGGACGAGTTCGAGGTCGAAACCCTCCTTGGTGCCGTCGGCGTCGATGGAGTTCACCAGCAGCTCGCCGGCACCCCGTTCGATCGCCTCGCGCGCCCAGCCGAGGGCGTCGAGCTCGGTCTCGGTGCGCCCGCCGTGGGTGGTGACGACGAAACCCGACGGCGTTGCGGCCGACCGCTTGACGTCGAGCGAGAGAACGAGCACCTGGGCACCGAAGCGGTCGGCGATCTCGTCGATGAGCGCGGGGCGCGCGATCGCGGCGGAGTTCACGCCGATCTTGTCGGCGCCGACGCCGAGCAGGCGCGCCACGTCGTCGGACGAGCGCACGCCCCCGCCCACCGTCAGCGGGATGAAGACCTCCTCGGCCGTGCGGCGCACGACGTCATACGTCGTCGCGCGCTCGTCGACCGTGGCGGTGACATCGAGAAAGGTGATCTCGTCGGCGCCCTGCCCGTAGTACAGCCGTGCGAGCTCGACCGGGTCGCCCATGTCGCGCAGGTTGGCGAAGTTGACGCCTTTGACCACCCGGCCGGCGGCGACGTCGAGGCACGGGATGACGCGGCACGCCAAAGCCATCAGAGCCTCGCGTTGTGGATGGCGGTCACCAGGATCGCGCGGGCGCCGATGGCGTACAGCGCATCCATGATCTGGTTCACGCGGCGGCGCTCGACCATGACGCGCACCGCGACCCACGACGGGTCGCGCAGCGGCGAGATGGTGGGCGATTCGATGCCGCCCGCGATCTCGACGGCCGCGTCGACGAGCGACGCGGGCAGGTCGTAGTCGACCATGACGTACCGGCGGGCCACCATGACGCCGCGGAGGCGCCGCAGCAGCGTCTCGGTGCCCTCCGCCTCGGTGGGCGAGCCGATCAGCACGGCCTCGGACTGCAGCAGCACCGGCCCGAAGATCTCCAGACCCGCCTGGCGGAGGGTCGTTCCCGTGGAGACCACGTCGGCGACGGCGTCGGCGACGCCCAGCTGCACCGCCGACTCCACGGCGCCGTCCAGCGGCACGAGGTCCACGGCCACGCCGTGCTCGTCGAGGTAGGCGTCGACCAGCCCCGGGTAAGCAGTGGCGACCCGCAGCCCCTCCAGGTCGGTCAGGTCGGAGAACCGTCCGGGAGGACCGGCGAAGCGGAAGGTGGACGCGCCGAAGCCGAGCGCCTCGATCTCGCGGGCGCCGGGCATGCGGGCGTCCAGCAGCAGGTCGCGGCCGGTGACGCCGACGTCCAGCGCGCCGGAGCCGACATAGGTGGCGATGTCCTTGGGGCGCAGGTAGAAGAACTCGACCTCGTTGACGGGGTCGATGACGTGCAGGTCTTTCGGGTCACGGCGGCCGATGTAGCCCGCTTCGGCGAGCAGTTCGGCGGCGGTGTCGGCGAGCGAGCCCTTGTTCGGCACGGCGATACGCAGCATGTGTGGCTTTCGTGTGGGGGTGGAGGGGACGACGAGGTGGGCTCAGAGATGTCGGTAGACGTCTGCCAGGGTGAGCCCTTTGGCGAGCATCATCACCTGCAGGTGGTACAGCAGCTGGGAGATCTCCTCGGCTGCCGCCTCCTGCGACTCGTACTCCGCGGCCATCCACACCTCGGCGGCCTCTTCGACGATCTTCTTGCCGATCGCGTGCACCCCGCCATCGAGCTCGGCGACGGTGCCCGATCCCTCGGGGCGCTGCTCCGCTTTGGCGGACAGCTCAGCGAACAGGGCGTCGAACGTCTTCACCTTGACAGGCTACCGGTCAGTGCCGGTGGGCGCGGCCGGCAGACGTGCGCAGAGCCGCGATCGCGGCCGCCGGATCGTCGGCACCGAAGACCGCCGAGCCGGCGACGAACGTGTCGGCGCCGGCCTCGGCCGCCTGCGCGATCGTGGACTCGCCGATGCCGCCATCCACCTGCAGCCACACCGCGCTCCCCCGGCGGCGGGCCTCGTCGGCCAGAAGACGCAGCTTCGGCATGGTCTCGGGCATGAACGACTGACCGCCGAAGCCCGGCTCCACCGTCATCACCAGGATCTGGTCGAACTCGTCGAGGCTGTCGAAGAGCCCCTCCACCGGGGTGGCGGGTTTGACGGCGACGCCCGCGCGGGCGCCGATCGCCCGCAGCTGGCGGGCGAGCGCGACGGGGTTCGCGGCAGCCTCGAGGTGGAACGTCACCGAAGCCGCACCGATCTCGGCGTACTCCGGGGCCCAGCGCTCCGGATTGTCGATCATCAGGTGCACGTCCAGCGGCACGGGGCTCGTCTGCTGGATACGTGCGACCATCTGAGGGCCGAAGGTGAGGTTCGGCACGAAATGGTTGTCCATGACGTCGACGTGCACGAAGTCCGCCGTGGCGATACGGGCGAGCTCGCTCTGCATGTTGACGAAGTCGGCGGCCAGGATGCTCGGGTTGATGCGGACGTCGGTGGTGTCGGTCACGGTCCCATTATCCGGGCCGCCGCGGCCCGCGCAGCCACGCCTCGCGGCGGTCAGCGCCTCCGCAGGAGCGTGATCGACATCGCATCGGTGCCGTGGCGGTGGGGCCACAGCTGCGCACGGCCGGAGCCGTCTGCCTGCTCGGGCAGATCCAGCGGGGAACGGGAGACGTCCTCGACCACGGCGCGCGCGTCGAGCTCTTCGACCTCGTCGCCGAAGGTGCGCCGCAGCTCGGCGCCGATGGCCGCGGTCTCGGCCAGATGCGGCGAGCAGGTGACGTACGCGAGGATGCCGCCCGGACGCAGCGCCTGCACCGCGGCGGTGGCCAGCCCCAGCTGCAGATCGGTGAGCTGCGGGATGTCGGCCGGGCTCTTGCGCCACCGCGCCTCGGGGCGGCGGCGAAGGGCACCGAGCCCGGTGCAGGGGGCGTCGACGAGCACGCGGTCGTACTGCCCGGGGGCCGATGCCGCCCGCTCGCGGCCGTCGACCTCGCTGACGGGGACCTCCAAGGGCACGCCCGCGACGGAGTCCCGCACGAGCCGCGCCCGGATGGCCGACGGTTCGTTGGCCTCCAGCCGTGCTCCGCGCTCGAGCGCCTCGGCCGCCAGGATGGCGGTCTTGCCGCCGGGACCAGCGCAGAGGTCGAGCCAGCGCTCCCCCGCTGCGACCGGGGCCGCCCCGACCAGGGCGAGAGCCGCCAGCTGCGAACCCTCGTCCTGCACGCGGATGCGGCCGCCCGCGCCCGCGATCATGGCATCGGGTGCGCCGCCGCCCAGGCGGAACCCGTAGGGCGAGTACGGCGTGCGCTGGGCGTCTGCGGGGATCTCGGCGAGCCCAGGCAATGCCGTCATGGTCACCTGGGGTGAGGCGTTGTCGGCGGCCAGCAGGTCTTCGAGCTCGTCGGCGCGGCCCTCGGCGGCCAGCGCCCGTCGGAGCGCCCGGATGACCCACACCGGGTGGGCGTACGTCAGGCCGAGGCGCTCGTCGTCGGAGCGCGCCGCGGCGGTGATGCGCTCCATCCACGTGCCGGGGGTCTCGCGCGAGACGCGCCGCAGCACGGCGTTGACGAACCCCGCGGCCCCCTGCCCGGCGGCCGATCGCGCGAGCGCGACCGATTCGTTGACGGCGGCGTGCGAGGCGACGCGGGTCGACAGCAGCTGATGAACCCCGAGGCGCAGGGCGTCGAGCACCGGGGGGTCGATGTCATCGGGCGAGCGCCCCGCGACCTCGGCGATGATCGCGTCGTAGGTGCCCTGCCGGCGGAGTGTGCCGTAGGTCAACTCGGTGGCAAGGCCCGCGTCGGCGGAGGTGAGGCCGGCCAGGCGGATCTCGCGCGGCAGCAGCAGGTTGGCGTACGCGTCGGACTCGTGCACGCCCCGCAGGGTCTCGAAGGCCACGCGGCGGGCCAGGGTCGCGTCGCTCATGAGCCGGCCACCGCATCGGTCAGGCGCGCGCCGCGCCACCAGTCCCCGGCATCCATCGCGGGTTTGCCCGCAGGCTGCACGCGGTGAAGCACCACCGCGCCCTCGCCGGTGCCGACCGTCACGTCGCGGCCGACCAGCGCGATGCGACCGGGCTCGAGGCCCGCGGCATCCGCCAGGGTGCTCGCCGCCAGCACCTTCAGACGCACTCCCCCGATCGTGGTGTGCGCTCCGGGCTCGGGCGTGGTGCCGCGCACGCGGTCGACGACGCGTCGCGCGGGCAGGCTCCAGTCCAGGGCGCCGTCGGCGAGCGTCAGCTTGCCGGCGTAAGTGGGGTCCCCGACCTGCGGCACAGCGCGCGCGGTGCCCGCGGCGATGTCGTCGACGACGTCGGCGAGCAGGTGCGCTCCGGCATCCGCCAGGTCGCTCAGCACGTCCGCTGCGGTCGCGGTCTCGGGCACCTCGTAGGTGACTTCGCCGTACACGTCACCGGCGTCGAGCTCTGCCACGAGGCGGAAGACGCTGGCCCCGGTCGTGCGGTCCCCCGCGATGAGCGCATGCTGCACGGGCGCCGCCCCCCGCCAGCGCGGCAGCAGCGAGAAGTGCAGGTTGATCCATCCGTGCGGCGGCATCGACAGGAGGGGTTCGCGTACGAGACCGCCGTACGCGACGATCACGCCGAGATCGGGCTGCAACCTCTCGATCGCCTCGGTCGCGGCGGCATCGAGCCGGTCGGTCTTGATGGTGGGGATGGCGAGCTCTTCGGCGGCCTGCGCCACCGGCGACGGGGTCAGCACGCGCTTTCGGCCCAGCACGGCGTCGGTGCGGGTCACGACCGCGACCAGCTCGTGGCCGGAGGCGGCCAGGGCACGCAGCGAGGGGACGGCGGGTTCGGGGGTACCCGCGAAGACGAGGCGCATGGGGCTCCTTACAGATCCAGATCGGGAACGTCGACCCGCACTCTCAGGGTCGCACGGGTCGGGCCCGGGCGTCCCTTCGCGGGGCGTCGGGCGTGGAGGGCGTCGGCGATGATCGCCGAGCGCAGGCTCTCGGCGACGGCACGGCCGACGCCGTAGTCGAAGCGCACCACCGCACGGGCGCCGTCCTCGGCGCTCACAGGGCCGAGCACGGCGTCGTCGCCGAGTGTCGGCACGTCTTCGCGCAGCGTGTCGAGGCAGGTGCGGACGGCCTGGGTGGACCCGTGGATCGCGGCGACCCGCACCACCGGCGGCATGTGCAGGGGCGCGCGCTCGGCCAGTTCGCTCCGGGCATAGGCGGACTGCGTCCAGGTCGCCAGCGCCCGGGCGACGGCTCCGGTGACGCCGACGAGGTGCACCGGTGCGCCGGGGGCGGCCAGCGCGGCGGCGTTGGACCACCACCGCAGGCACGACTCGCCGATGCGCAGGTCGTCGGCCATCAGCATGCGGTCGCCGTCGAGCAGCACGACGGCGCGGTAGCCGCCGGCGGCGATCGGTTCGGCGCCGCGGGTGGCGATGACGAGCGCCGGCTTGGCATCCACCTGTGTCACCTGATGCACCCCGTCGGCGACGATGACGCGCGTGCCGGGGAACGCGCGGCCGAGTTCGTCGGCGGTGCGTTCGCTGCCCGACGAGGCCATGCGCAGCCGCGTGCTCTCGCAGTTGGCGCATTTCCAGGCCGGAGCGCTGCGTCCGCACAGTGCGCACTCGGGGGTCGCGCCGGGCCGGCGTGCGCGCAGGGGTCCGGCACAATGCGGGCAGCGCGCCGGCGTGCGGCAGTCGGCGCAGACGAGCACGGGGGCGTATCCGGGGCGCGAGACCTGCACGAGCACCGGCCCCGATGCCAGGCCCTCGCGGGCGGCGGCGAACGCCGACGAGGGCACGCGGGCGCCGTGGGATTCGCCCTCGCGCGTGGCCGAGAGGACGACCCGTGGACTGGTGCGGCGGCGGGCGGGGACCTCGCGCACCCAGCCGATCGCGACGAGGCGCTCGACGTCGGAGGTTCGGGTGTGACCGGCGAACAGCAGTGCCGCGCCGTCGAGCTCCTGTCGCACGAGGGCTGCGTCACGGGCGTGCACGCCGGGGCTCAAGGGCTCGGCCAGCAGCGGGTCGCCGTCGTCCCAGATCGCGACGAGTCCGGGTTCGTGCGCCGGGGCGTACACGGTGGAGCGGTTGCCGATGACGACGCACGGCTGCGGGGCCAGCACCCGCAGGTACGAGGCGTAGCGCTCGGGTCCCGATCGGCGGGCGTCGTCGCGCACCAGGGCGTCGTCGGGCACGCGTCCCGCCAGGGCGAGTTCCAGCTGCGCCTGATCGCGGTGGTCAGGGACGACCAGTACGGCGCTGCGGCCGGAGGCGAGCGTCTGCACCGCCGCTGCCGCGAGGAGCTCGGCCCATGCCCCGACGTCGTCGCCCGAAGCGAGGCGGGCCGGGTGCGGCGGCGCGTCCACCGCGAGCCGCTCCCCCGCGGCGATCGCGTCGGCGAGGCCGGGGAACGCCGTGAGCACGGCGTCGGCCCACGCGGCATCCGCCGGCGCGACCTCGGGCGCCGTCACGGGCTCACGTGCGAACCACGCCTTCTCGGCCCGCACCATGCGCTTGGGCACCGCGAGCCGCAGGATGTCGGATGCCGAGCCGGCGGCACGGTCGGCGGCCCGCCGCGCGAGCGCGTACAGACCAGGCGGCAGCACCGCGACCGGGGAGATCACCGATTCCACGAGAGAAAGCGGGCGCCCGGCGGCATCCGCTTCGCCGGTCTCGACGACGTAGGCGTCGACGACGCGGCCCGCGGTGCGCAGAGGCACGCGCACGCGGATGCCGGGCGTCACCGTCTCTGCGAGCTCGTCGGGGACCTCGTAGTCGAACAGGCGGTCCAGCTGTGGCAGCGGCGAATCGATCAGCACGCGTGCGACGCGACGGGTCGTCGCGCCGGCGCCTGCGGCGTCCACTACAGGCCTGCGGCCGTGCGGAGCTCCTCGACGCGGTCGGTGCGCTCCCACGTGAAGTCGGGCAGTTCGCGGCCGAAGTGTCCGTACGCCGCGGTCTGCGCGTAGATGGGGCGCAGCAGATCGAGGTGCTCGATGATCGCCTTGGGCCGCAGGTCGAACACCTCGCGGATCGCGCGGCGGATCGTCTCGTCCGACACGCGGCCGGTGCCGAAGGTCTCGACGTAGAGCCCGACCGGCTTGGCCTTGCCGATGGCGTAGGCCACCTGCACCTCGACGCGCTCGGCGAGGCCCGCGGCGACGGCGTTCTTGGCCACCCAGCGCATGGCGTAGGCCGCAGAGCGGTCGACCTTCGACGGGTCCTTGCCGCTGAACGCCCCGCCGCCGTGCCGGGCGGCGCCGCCGTAGGTGTCGATGATGATCTTGCGGCCGGTGAGCCCGGCGTCGCCCTTGGGGCCGCCGGTGACGAAGGGACCGGCGGGGTTGATGAAGTACTTGACGTCGGGAAGCTCGAGCCCGGTCTCTTCGAGCACGGGGTCGATGACCTCGGCCCGCACCGCCGCGCGGAGGGCCTTCTGCGAGATGTCGGCCTGGTGCTGGGTGGACAGCACGACCGATTCGACCGTGCGCGGGGTATGTCCGTCGTAGCCGAGGGTGACCTGCGTCTTGCCGTCGGGGCGCAGGAACGGCAGCTCGCCCGAGCGGCGGACGGCGGCGAGCCGCTCGGCGATGCGGTGGGCGGTCCAGATGGCCATCGGCATGAGCTGCGGGGTCTCGTCGGTGGCGTAGCCGAACATGATGCCCTGGTCGCCCGCGCCCTGCAGGTCGCGCGGGTCCTCGGAGCCGTCCTCGCGCCGCTCGAACGCCTTGTCGACGCCCGCGGCGATGTCGGAGGACTGCGCGCCGATCGATACGCTGACCCCGCACGAGCTGCCGTCGAAGCCGGCGTCGCTGGAGGTGTAGCCGATGCGGTTGACCACGTCGCGGACGATCGCGGGGATCTCGACGTATGCGCTCGTGGACACCTCGCCGGCGACGTGCACGAGACCGGTCGTCACCAGCGTCTCGACGGCCACGCGGCCGTTCGGGTCCTCGGTGAGGATCGCGTCGAGGATGCTGTCGGAGATCTGGTCGCAGATCTTGTCGGGGTGACCCTCGGTGACGGACTCGGAGGTGAACAGGCGCAGGTCGGTCATCGATGCTCCAGGTCGAGGGCGGCGGGGGTGGACACAAGTATGCGCCGTGCGGCGGACACGCTCGAAAGCGGGCCGCCGCACGGCGTCATCGGGTGTGTGTGAGGCTCAGTCGACGTGACGGAGGCGCAGCTTGTCCTCGTGGATCTCGTGCAGCGCGATGGTCAGCGGCTTGTCCTCGACCGTGGAGTCCACGAGCGGGCCGACGTTGTCGAAGAGGTTGCCCTCATGCAGGTCGGAGTAGTAGTCGTTGATCTGGCGCGCGCGCTTGGATGCGTAGATCACGAGCTGGTACTTGGAGTCGACCTTCTCCAGCAGTGCGTCGATGGGCGGGTCGATGATTCCCTGGTCGCGAGTGGCCATGCGGGACCTCCTGAGGTCGTGATCTTGATCGGGGAGAAAAAGTCTGGGCGCTCGGCGGGCCGAGGCATCCCCCCAGTCTACCTTGTCGCGCGGTGAGCCGTTCTGGGCGCGCCCCGGGCTCGCGCCGCGCGCGCGCTTCGGTGGTCGCAAAGGGCCCGCTGGGCGCGGCGAGAGGGCGCATATGCGACGACCGGACGCCGCGGGACACCCGCCCCCGCACCGTCAGTGCGCGATCTTCGCGACCTCCGCGGCGGCGTGCGCCACGTCGTCGTTGACCACGCGGTAGTCGAACTCGCCCTGCGCGGCGAGCTCCACCTTGGCGGTGCGCAGGCGCCGGGCGCGCTCCTCGTCGCCCTCGGTGCCCCGCCCGACCAGGCGCTGCACCAGCTCGTCCCAGCTCGGCGGCAGCAGGAAGACGAGCGTCGCACTCGGCTCGGCCGCACGCACCTGGCGGGCGCCCTGCAGGTCGATCTCCAGCAGCACGGTGCGCCCTTCGGCCAGCGCCGCGTCGATCGGCGCGCGGGGCGTGCCGTAGCGGTGGTGGTTGTGCACGGTGGCGTGCTCGAGCAGCTCGCCGTCGCGCACCAGCCGGTCGAACTCGGCGTCGTCGACGAAGAAGTAGTGCTCGCCCTCGACCTCGCCCGGTCGCGGCGCGCGCGTGGTCGCCGAGACGGACAGCATGATCTCGGGGTGGTGCTCCTTGATGTACGCGGCGACCGTCCCCTTGCCCACGGCCGTGGGGCCGGCCAGCACGATCAGCCGGCTGCGACCGTCACGGGCGGCCGGCTCCGGCCAGCGCTCGTCGAGAAAGCGCTGCAGCGCCACGCGCTGGCGCGTGCCGAGGCCGCCCAGGCGCTTGACGGGCGAGATGCCCAGCTGCTGCAGGATGCGGTCGCGCTTTCCCTCTCCGATCGCGGGGATCGACGTGAGGAACTCCGGCACCCGCATGGCGCCCGCCGGCGAGCCCGGCTCGGCAAGTGCGCGGCGCAGCAGCTCCTGCGGCGAGATCACGCGCGTGGCGACGTCGCGCTTGAGCGCCGCGCGCTCACGACGGGCGGCGACCGCACGGCGGGATGCCGCGGCGCGGTCGACCTCGGGAGGATGCTGTGCATCAACCATGTTCCACCTCCGGGTACAGCGCCGCGCGCTCAGCGATGCGCGCGGCCAGTGTCGTCGGACCCGCCGACAGGATGCTGCGACTCTCACTGGCGACGACCGGTGAGGCAAGGGCCCCCGCCAGCGCGACCAGATCCTCGGGCCGGGCGCCCTGGGCGCCGAAGCCGGGTGCCAGCACGGGGGCCGCTGGAGCCAGCGCGCCCGACAGCCCCGCCTGAGCGAGGTCGACGGTCGCGCCGATCACGAAGCCGACGCCGGAGGGCTCCCCTGCCGCGGCAGTGCGTGCGTTGAAGGCCGAGACCTCCTCCACCACGAGCGCGGCGACCGTCGCGGCGCGGTCGTCGTCGCGGGCGCCCTGCAGCCGGCGGGCTTCGGTGTTGCTGGTGGCGGCGAGCACGAACGCGCCCTTGCCGTGCTGCAGCGCGTACTCCAGCGTGCCGGTGAGCGCCCCCACCCCGAGATACGGGCTGAGGGTCACGGCGTCGGCCTCGAGTGGCGACCCGGGGGTCAGCCACGCGCGGGCGTAGGCGTCCATGGTCGTGCCGATGTCGCCGCGCTTGGCGTCGGCGATGACGACGAGCCCCGCCGCGCGCGCCGCCGCGAGCACGTCCTCAAGCGCCGCGAAGCCGGCGGACCCCCACCGCTCGAAGAACGACACCTGGGGCTTGACGATGCCGACGCGGCCGGCCGCGGCATCCACGACGCGCAGCCCGAACTCACGGGTGCCTGCCGCCGTCGAAGGCAGACCCCATTCGGCCAGCAGGTGCTCGTGCGGATCGATCCCGACGCAGAGAGGACCCCGCGTCGCGAGGGCCTCGCGCAGTCGCCCGCCGAACCCGGTCATCGTCCTCCTCGGGCGCCCCGGCTCGCGGCCAGATCTGCGGCGCGGTCGGCGGCGTACTCCTGCAGGCTCCGCACGCGGAAGCCCTCGCGCAGCACCGGCAGGGCGCTGACGGCGGCGCCGAGCACCGCCATGGTGGTGAACAGCGCCTTGTCGGCGGCCACGGCCGCGGCCCGGATCTCGTATCCGTCGGCACGGGAGATCCCGCCCGAGGGGGTGTTGACGATCATGTCGATCTCGCCCGCGTTGATGAGGTCGACGATGTTGGGCTCGCCGCTCTCGATCGTCGCGGAGTACTTCTGCACCACCGTGACGGCGATGCCGTTGCGCGCCAGGATCTCAGCCGTGCCCTCCGTCGCGGTGATGGTGTAGCCGAGCTCCTGCAGGCGGTGCGCGGGCAGGATCACGGCGCGCTTGTCGTCGTCGGCGACCGAGATGAAGACGGTCCCCTCCAGCGGCATGCCGCCGTACGCCGCCGCCTGGCTCTTGGCGAACGCCGTCGGGAAGTCGCGGTCGATGCCCATGACCTCACCGGTGGAGCGCATCTCCGGGCCGAGCACGGAGTCGACCATGCGGCCGTCCTTGGTGCGGAAGCGCTTGAACGGCAGCACCGCCTCCTTGACGGCGATGGGGGCATCCAGCGGCACGCGGGAGCCGTCCTGCTCGGGCAGCATCCCCTCGGCGATGAGCCCGGCGATGGGGGTGCCTGCCATGATGCGGGCGGCCGCCTTGGCCAGGGGGATGCCGAGCGCCTTGGACACGAACGGCACCGTGCGGCTGGCGCGGGGGTTCGCCTCGATGACGTAGAGCACGCCCGCGCTGACGGCGAACTGCACGTTCAGCAGTCCGCGCACGCCCACGCCCTCGGCGATCGATCGCGTCGCCTCGCGCACCCGGTCGATCTCGCCCCGGCCGAGCGACATCGGCGGCAGCGTGCAGCTGGAGTCGCCCGAGTGGATGCCGGCTTCTTCGAGGTGCTCCATGACGCCGCCGATGTACAGGTCGGTGCCGTCGTACAGCGCGTCGACGTCGATCTCCACCGCGTCGTCGAGGAACCGGTCCACCAGCAGCGGCATGCCGGGTCCGATGATGGCCTGGTCGGCGATGCGCACGAAGTAGTCGCGCAGGCTGGGGGTGTCGTAGACGATCTCCATGCCGCGGCCGCCGAGCACGAAGCTCGGTCGCACGAGCACCGGGTAGCCGATGCCCTCCGCGATCGCCACGGCGCCGTCGACGTCGATCGCGGTGCCGCTGCGCGGAGCCACGAGCCCGGCCTCATCGAGCAGGCGCGAGAACAGTTCACGCTCCTCGGCGAGGTCGATGGCTTCGGGCTGCGTGCCGAGGATGGTGTAGCCGGCCGCTTCGATGCCCTTGGCAAGACCCAGCGGGGTCTGGCCGCCCATCTGGCAGATGACACCGAGGATGGTGCCGGACTGGGCCTCGGCGTGCAGCACCTCGAGGACGTCCTCGAGGGTCAGCGGCTCGAAGTACAGGCGGTCGCTGGTGTCGTAGTCGGTCGACACGGTCTCGGGATTGCAGTTGACCATGATCGTCTCGTAGCCCGCGTCCGACAGGGCGAACGAGGCGTGCACGCACGAGTAGTCGAACTCCACCCCCTGGCCGATGCGGTTGGGTCCCGAGCCGATGATGACGACCTTGGTGCGCTCGGACGGGGTGATCTCGGTCTCGGCGTCGTAGCTGGAGTAGTGGTACGGCGTGAGCGCGGGGAACTCCCCCGCGCACGTGTCGACGGTCTTGTACACCGGGCGGATCGACAGTGCGTGACGGATGCCGCGCACCTCGGCCTCGGTGATGCCGCGCAGCTGCGCGATCTGCGCGTCGCTGAAGCCGTGCTCCTTGGCGGTGCGGAGGGTGTCGGCATCCAGTTCACCCGCGGTGCGGACGAACTCGGCCACCTCGTTGATGAGGGCGATCTGGTCGAGGAACCACGGGTCGATCTTGGTGGCTTCGAACGCCTGCTCGATGCTCGCGCCCTTGCGCATGGCCTGCTGCAGCACGACGATGCGGCCGTCGGTGGGGGTCTTCGCTACCTCGAGCAGCTCGTCGACGGAGCGCTCCTCGTCGCCCCAGTGGAAGCTGGAGCCGCGCTTCTCGAGGGAGCGCAGCGCCTTCTGCAGCGCGGTGGCGTAGTTGCGCCCGATCGCCATCGCCTCGCCGACCGACTTCATGGTGGTGGTGAGGGTGACATCCGCCGCGGGGAACTTCTCGAAGTTGAACCGCGGCACCTTCACCACGACGTAGTCCAGCGTCGGCTCGAAGCTGGCCGGCGTCACCTTGGTGATGTCGTTGGGGATCTCGTCGAGGCGGTAGCCGATGGCGAGCTTCGCGGCGATCTTGGCGATCGGGAACCCGGTCGCCTTCGAGGCCAGCGCCGACGAGCGCGAGACGCGCGGGTTCATCTCGATGACGATGATGCGCCCAGTGGCGGGGTCGACGGCGAACTGGATGTTGCAGCCGCCGGTGTCCACGCCCACGGCGCGGATGATGTCGATGCCGATGTCGCGCATCTTCTGGTACTCACGGTCGGTGAGGGTCAGCGCCGGGGCGACGGTGATGGAGTCGCCGGTGTGCACGCCCACGGGGTCGACGTTCTCGATGGAGCAGACGACGACCGTGTTGTCGGCGGTGTCGCGCATGAGCTCGAGCTCGTATTCCTTCCAGCCGAGGATCGACTCCTCCAGCAGCACCTCGCTCGTGGGCGAGTCGTGCAGGCCTGCACCGGCGATGCGACGGAGGTCGCGCTCGTCATAGGCGAATCCGGACCCGAGGCCCCCCATCGTGAACGAGGGACGCACCACGAGCGGGTAGCCGAGCTCGTCGGCGGCGGCGAGCACCTCGTCCATCGTGTGGGCGATGCGCGAGGCTGCGACTTCGGCGCCGGCGTCGATCACCAGCTGCTTGAAGATCTGGCGGTCCTCGCCCTTCTCGATCGCTTCGACCTTGGCTCCGATGAGCTCCACGCCGTACTTGTCGAGGATGCCGGCCTTGTCCAGCGCCATCGCGGCGTTCAGCGCCGTCTGGCCACCGAGGGTCGGCAGGATCGCGTCGGGCTTCTCCTTGGCGATGATCGTCTCGATCACCTCCGGGGTGATCGGCTCGATGTAGGTCGCATCGGCGAAGTCCGGGTCGGTCATGATCGTGGCCGGGTTCGGGTTCACCAGGATGACGCGCACGCCCTCCTCGCGCAGCACGCGGCAGGCCTGCGTGCCGGAGTAGTCGAACTCGGCGGCCTGCCCGATGACGATCGGGCCGGATCCGATGACGAGGACGGAGTTGATGTCGTCGCGCTTAGGCATTCTTCGTGGTCTCCAGGTTCGCGAGCACGAGGTCGCGGAAGCGGTCGAACAGGTAGTTGGCGTCGTGCGGGCCGGCGGCGGCCTCGGGGTGGTACTGCACCGAGAACGCCGGAAGGTCCAGGGCACGCAGGCCCTCGACGACGTTGTCGTTGAGTCCTACGTGGCTCACCTCGACCCGGCCGTAGCCGGCGGGGCTGTCGGTGACGCCCTCGATCGGTGCATCCACGGCGAACCCGTGGTTGTGCGCCGTGATCTCCACGCGCCCCGTCTGCTTGTCGAGCACCGGCTGGTTGATGCCGCGGTGGCCGAACGGCAGCTTGTAGGTGCCGAAGCCGAGAGCGCGCCCCAGCAGCTGGTTGCCGAAGCAGATGCCGAAGAAAGGCAGCTTCTCATCGAGCACCGAGCGCAGCAGTACGACGTGATCGTCGGATGCCGCGGGGTCGCCGGGGCCGTTGGAGTAGAACACCCCCACCGGGTCGATGGCGCGGATCTGGTCGATCGTGACGTCCTGCGGCAGCACGTGCACCTCGAACCCGCGCGCGGCGAGATTGGCCACCGTCGCCTGCTTCACGCCGAGGTCGAGCACCGCGACGGCGCCGATGCGCTCGCCGACGGCCGGCGTCACCTGGGGAGCCGAGACGGAAACCTCGGCCGACAGGTTCTGTCCCGCCATGGTGGGCGCCTCGCGCACGATGCGCAGCTGCTCCTCAGGATCGATGTCTGCGGCGTCGCCGCTGAAGATGCCTCCGCGCATGCTGCCGGCGGAGCGGATGTGGCGGGTGACGGCGCGGGTGTCGATGCCGCTGATGCCGACGATGCCGTCGGCGACCAGTGCCTCGTCGAGCGTGCTGTCCGCGCGCCAGTTGGACACGACCCGTGAGGGGTCGCGCACGATGTAGCCGGCGACCCAGATGCGTCGGGATTCGGGGTCCTCGTCGTTCATGCCGGTGTTGCCGATGTGCGGCGCGGTCTGCAGCACGATCTGACCGGCATAGGACGGATCGGTGATGGTCTCCTGGTAGCCGGTCATGCCGGTGGCGAAGACCACTTCGCCGAGGGTCGTGCCGCGGGCGCCGTAGGCGCGTCCGGTGTGGCGTGTACCGTCTTCGAGGACGAGGACGGCGGGTTCACGGGTGAACAAGGTCACGCGGGGTCTCCTGTCGTGGGAGCGGGGTCGGATATCTGCCGCAGCGCGTCGACGAGCGCGCGCGCGGAGGTCTCCTGGGGTCGGAAGTAGGAGTCGACGACGATGGCGTCGCCCTCGGCGGTGGGGATCTGCCAGTCCAGGCGCGCCAGACCGTCGCGCTCGACGACGCGGTCGATCGTGACGGTGGCCTGCGCGACGCCGTCGATACGGCTGCGGCCGATGAACAGGCGCGGCTGGCCCACCAGGTCCAGCGCCACACCGGCATCCGTCACCGTGACGTCGGCCCGCGAACGGAAGCCGAGGCCGCGGATGGCGAGCCGCTCGAGCGGTTCCCCGTGGCGGGTCGTGGCGACGTACAGCACCGGGAAGACGCCGATCACGGCGGCGCCGGTGGGTATCTCGCCCACGGGAGCGGCGAAGCCGGCGTCGCGGCGGGTGCGTCGGCGCCAGCCCCAGGCGACCAGGCACAGGAGGCCGATCGCCACGGCGACGACGATCAGCAGTGCTGTCTCGCGGGTCATGCCCACACCTCCGTTATCTCACGCAGCGCCCCGTCGGCGACCGTCGCGCGGCCGCGGTGCAGCGTCCACCGCACCTCACCGGGAAGCTCCCGGCCGAGGTAGGGCGAGTTCACACTGCGTCCGCGCAGGTCATCGCGGCCGAAGGTGCGCACCGGCGCCGGGTCGTAGAGCGTCAGCGAGGCGGCCTCGCCGGCCGCGAGCGGCGCGCCGTGACCGGCCAGGCGCCCGATGCGGGCCGGGGTGGTCGACATGACGCGCGCGACGTCGTCCCAGCCCAGCAGGCCGGTGTCGACCATCGCCTGCTGCACGACGCGCAAGGCGCTTTCGAGCCCCACCATGCCGTTGGCCGCCGCCGGCCATTCGCAGGCCTTGGCCTCGGCGGGGTGCGGGGCGTGGTCGGTCGCGACGATGTCGATGGTGCCGTCGGCCAGGCCTTCGCGCACCGCCTGCACGTCCTCGGCGCGCCGCAGCGGCGGGTTGACCTTGAAGCGGGCGTCGTAGCCGCGCACGAGCTCCTCGTCCAGCAGCAGGTGGTGGGGGGTGACTTCGGCGGTGACGGCGATGCCGCGCTTCTTCGCCCAGCGGATGATGTCCACCGACCCCGCCGTCGACAGGTGGCAGACGTGCAGGCGGGAGCCGACGTGCTCGGCCAGCAGCACATCGCGGGCGATGATCGACTCCTCGGCGACGGCGGGCCAGCCCGCGAGTCCCAGCTCGGCCGAGACGGTGCCCTCGTTCATCTGGGCGCCGTCGGTCAGCCGCGGGTCCTGCGCGTGCTGCGCGATGACGCCGTCGAAGGCCTTCACGTACTCCAGTGCCCGCCGCATGATGAGCGGGTCCCAGACGCAGAACCCGTCGTCGCTGAAGACGCGCACCTGCGCGCGGGACGATGCCATCGCCCCCAGCTCCGCGAGCCGTTCGCCCTTCTGCCCGACCGTCACCGCGCCGATGGGCTGCACCGTGACGTAGCCGGCGGCCTCGCCGAGGGCCAGCTCCTGCTCGACGACGCCGGCGGTGTCGGCGACGGGCGAGGTGTTGGGCATGGCGAAGACCGCCGTGTAGCCGCCGGCGGCGGCGGCACGCGAGCCGGTGAGGATCGTCTCGGATGCCTCGTAGCCGGGCTCGCGCAGGTGCGTGTGCAGGTCGACCAGCCCCGGAAGGGCTACCAGCCCGTCGGCGTCGATCACGGTGGCGCCGGCTCGGCTGAGACCGGTGCCCACCTCGGCGATGCGCCCGTCGGCGATCAGGAGGTCGGCGGTGCGGTCAGCGCCTGCCCCGTCGTGGATGCGTGCGCCGCGGATGAGGAGAGTCTCGCTCATCGTCCGTCCTCTCCTGCTCGTGCGCGCTCCCCCGCCAGCAGCAGGTAAAGGGCGGCCATCCGCACGGACACGCCGTTCGTCACCTGTTCGAGCACGGTCGAGCGGGACGAATCGGCGGCGTCGGCGGAGATCTCCAGACCCCGGTTCATCGGACCGGGGTGCATGACAATGCTATCGGGCGCGAGACGGCCCAGACGCCCGGCGTCCAGCCCCCACCTTCGGGAATACTCCCGTTCAGTCGGGAAATAGGCCGCGCCCATGCGTTCCAGCTGAATCCGCAGCATCATCAGCGCGTCCACGCCCTCGTCCAGCGCCTCGTCCAGGTCGTACCGCACGTGCACCGGCCACGCCGAGACGTCCTGCGGCACCAGGGTCGGCGGCGCCACCAGCGTCACCCGGGCTCCCAGGGTGGTCAGCAGCCACACGTTGGAGCGGGCGACGCGGGAGTGCAGGATGTCGCCGACGATCACGACGCGCAGCCCCTTGAGGTCGCGTCCGCGGCTGTCGCCGGCGAAGAAGCGCTTGCGGATCGTGAAGGCGTCCAGGAGAGCCTGCGTGGGATGCTCGTGGGTTCCGTCGCCGGCGTTGACGACCCCGGCGGTGATCCAGCCGCTCGTGGCGAGGGTCTGCGGGGCACCGGAGGCGCCGTGGCGGATGACGACGGCATCCGCCCCCATCGCCTGCAGAGTCTGGGCGGTGTCCTGGAGCGATTCGCCCTTCGACACCGACGAGCCCTTGGCCGAGAAGTTGATGACGTCGGCCGAGAGGCGCTTGGCGGCTGCCTCGAACGAGATGCGGGTGCGGGTGGAGTCCTCGAAGAACAGGTTCACCACCGTCTTGCCGCGCAGGGTCGGCAACTTCTTGACCTCACGCTGCTGCGTGTCGGCCATGTCCTCGGCGACGTCGAGGATCTGCAGCGCGTGGGCGCGGCTGAGGGTGCGGGTGTCCAGCAGGTGCCTCATGAGCCGATCGTCACCTCCTCGATGCCGTCGACTTCGGCCAGGCGCACGTTGACCCGCTCGTCGCGGGCGCTGGGGAGGTTCTTGCCCACGAAGTCCGGCCGGATCGGCAGCTCGCGGTGGCCGCGGTCGACGAGGATCGCCAGGCGCACGGCGGCGGGGCGGCCGATGTCCTGGAGGGCGTCCAGAGCGGCGCGGATGCTGCGCCCCGAGAACAGCACGTCGTCCACGAGCACCACGGTCTTGCCGTCGATGCCGCCGGCGGGAATGGCGGTGGGGTGCGGCGCCCGCGTGGGGTTCCGGTGCAGGTCGTCACGGTACATCGTGACGTCCAGCGCGCCGACGGGAATGCTGTGGCCGGAGAACTCACTGACGAGAGCGCCGATGCGTTCGGCGAGAGTGACGCCGCGGGTCGGGATCCCGAGGATCACCAGGCCGTCGGACCCCCGGTTGGACTCGAGGATCTCGTGCGAGATCCGGGTCAGTGCTCGGGCGATGTCGGCGTCGTGCAGCACGGTGCGCGTGCTCATCCGCCGCTCCCTTCTCCGCCTCACAGGACGGTGTTAAAGGTTGCTGGGTGTGCCCGGCCAGCCTATCGGCCCGCAGGCCGAGTCGACGACGACGCGCTCAGGCGGCGGGGCTGGCGGCGGCCCGGTGCAGTTCGTCCTCGACCTGGCTGGCGCGGATCGGGTGCCCGAGGGTCGACAGGCACTTGCCCGTCTTCAGGTCCCACTTCCAGTCGTGGAGCGAGCAGGTGAGCACGTCGCCCTCGATCTTGCCGGTCTTGGACAGGTCGGCGCGCAGGTGCGGGCAGCGGCGCTGCACGACCCAGTCGTCGAGCTGGATGTCCTCGGAGACGTCGGACTGCTCGGCGTACCAGTTCTCGACGTACTCGATGCGGTCGCGCGAGAGGCACTTGAAGAACGTGTAGATGAACTCGTTGAACTTGCCCACGCGGCCGGCCTGGAACTGCATCGACAGGAAGATCGAGTTCGACCAGTCGATCTCGTGCTCGGCGATGTTGGTGGAGACGAGGTCGGCGGGGATGGTGAACCAGTAGTTGGTCTCCTCCCCCGCGTACTCGCGCACCTTGGCCTTGGGGAAGTCGATGCAGAGGTCGAGCTCGCCGATCGTCATGCGCACCGGTCCCCCGACGCCCTCGCGGAAGATGCGGCCGCGACGCAGCAGCGGCTCCCACCAGGCCTTGAGTTCGGCGAGCATCTCGGCAGGCGGCAGCACCGGCGCACGAGAGGCCTCTTCGGCGCGGATCTCGTCCTGCCGGCTGGCGCGCTGCTCCTCGAGGTAGGACCACTTGTCGGAGAAGATGCGCTCGATCTCGGCCTCGGAGTACAGCGTCTGCTCGACCGTCTGCTCGCCGCCCTCGATGGTGACGACGGTGCCGGGGATGAAGACGTGCCCGTCGTACTTCGGAGCCTCTTGCTTCATACGGGCGAGGAACTGGGCCTGGTCGGTGAAGATCGAATCGTTCTCTTGGCCGAGGCCGTTGTAGCGGAACAGCTCGTCACGCAGGAACATCGGCGGCCCGGCCATGGGGTACACGTGGGGCGCGTCGACCTTCTCGATGTAGAACATCGCCCGCTTGTGCTGGGCCTCGCGCTTGAGGTGGGCGAAGTTGACCTTCGCCTCGTCGGGGAGGTCGTAGACCATGGGCCACCAGATGGCTCCGGAGAACTGCGTGAAGTAGGCCTCGGGCTTGCCGAAGCTCAGCAGCTTCTCGAGATCCAGCGGGTGCGAGTCGTTCTGGTTGAGGATCGACGCGGTGCCGTCGTCGACCGAGAGCGACGAGTCGCCGATCGGGCCGTCGCTGGGCGCACGCAGCGGCGTGATCATGATCCGCAGCGGCCCGCGCTCGATGATCTCCCCCGCCTGGGTGTAGGTGATGTTGTCGTAGCCGAGCCCTCGCAGATCCCGCTCGAGATCATCGGTCGGGTAGTCCGGAAGCAGCACCTCGATGTCCTTGCGGACGTACTTCTCCAGCATCCACGGATCGAAGTGATCGCGGTGGCGGTGCGAGATGTACAGGAAGTCGGCGTTGCCGAAGCGTTCCCAGTCCAGGGCGCGGTTGTCGGGGAAGACGAACCACGAACCGTAGAACGACGACTTGATCACCGGGTCGCAGAGGATGGTGCCTCCCGCCGTTTCGATGAACATGCCGGCGTGGCCGAGCCCCGTGATACGCATGGATTCCTCCCGTGTCGAACAGTTCCAAAGTCTACGGCGTGCCCTCGGAAGGGGCGGGCCGCTACGCCGTGACAAACGCGTCTCAGGGCTCGAACAGCCCCCGGATGTCGTCGGCGTCGAGCTCGTGCGAGAACAGGTCGTCATCGTCGAGGACCGACTGGAACAGGCGCGCCTTGCGCTCCTGCAGGGCCATCACCTTCTGCTCGATCGTGCCCTCGGCCACCAGGCGGTACACGTTCACCGGGCGCGTCTGCCCGATGCGGTGCGTGCGGTCGACGGCTTGGGACTCGGCTGCGGGGTTCCACCACGGGTCGAGCAGGAAGACGTAGTCCGCCTCGGTGAGCGTCAACCCGAAACCGCCGGCCTTCAGGCTGATGAGGAAGACCGGCGCGTCGCCGTCGCGGAACCCCGCGACGACGTCCTGCCGGCGACGGGTGGACCCGTCCAGCCGGACGTACGGGATGCCGGCGGATTCCAGCCTGCGCTGTGCCAGATCGAGGAACGAGGTGAACTGACTGAAGACCAGTGCGCGGTGCCCCTCTGCGGCGAGCTCGGTGAGGTGCTCGACGAGGGCGTCGAGCTTGGCGGAGCCTATGCGGGTGTGACGGCCGTCGATGAGGGCGGGCGACAGGCTCAGCATGCGCAGGAGCGTCAGCGAGCGGAAGACGATGAAGCGGTTGCGGTCCAGGTCCTGAAGCAGCCCGAGCACCTTCTGACGCTCGCGCTGCAGCACCGTGTCGTACAGCGCTCGGTGGTCGTCACCCAGGCGCACGCGCAGCTCCTGCTCCTGCTTGGGTGGCAGGTCGGGGGCGACCAGGTCTTTCGTGCGGCGGAGGACGAAGGGACGGATGCGACGGCGCAGCCGGTCGAGCCTGCGTGCGCGATACGGGGCGCCCTCGGCGTTCTCCGGGGTCTTGCCCTGCTCGATGGGCTTGATGTACTCCGTGCGGAAGCGCTGCCCCGAGGGGAAGAGGCCGGGGGATGTCAGCGACAGCAGGGCGTGGAGGTCACCGAGGCTGTTCTCCAGCGGCGTGCCGGTGATGGCGAAGGTGACGTCGGCGCGCAGGGTGCGCACGGCGCGATGCAGCTTCGTCGCCGGGTTCTTGACGAACTGCGCCTCGTCGAGGATGAGCCCCGCCCATTCCACTGCGCCGTACTCGCCTTCATCCAGTCGCAGCAGCGTGTACGACGTCACGACGACGTCCGCGCCCGCCGCGAGGGAGGCGACGTCCGCGTCGCGCTTGACGGCGCTGGCGTCGATCGTCCGCACGACGAGCCCGGGCACGAACCGCTCGGCCTCGCTCGGCCAGGTGGCCAGCACCGACGTGGGCGCGACCACCAGGAACGGTCGTCGCTCGCCGGTCTCCCGGGTGTGCGCGATCAGCGCGAGGGTCTGCAGCGTCTTGCCGAGCCCCATGTCGTCGGCCAGGATGCCGCCCAGGCGCTGCCGCCAGAGGAAGGCGAGCCAGTCGAAGCCGGCCTGCTGATAGGGGCGCAGCTGGGCCTGCAGCGCGTACGGCACCGGGGTGGGCTCCACGCCGCCCCGGCCGCGCAGGCCCTCGACGGCCGCGCGCCACGTCACGGCCGGCTCTGCCTGATCGGCGAGGTCCTCGAAGTCGGACCAGAGGGCGCTCTGGTAGCGGCTGATGCGGGCGCCTGTCTCCCACTCGTCGAGCTCGGCGGCCTCGTCCACGAGCTCGCGCAGGCGGTCAAGCGCCGGGTGCGCGAGGGAGAAGTAGCCGCCGTCACTCAGCAGCATCTTGCTGCGGCGCAGGGTGAGGGCGCGAAGGAGCGGCGCGAACGGGATGCGGCGTCCGTCGATCGTGACCAGGATGCCGAGCTCGAACCAGTCGGCGTCGGTGGTCTCGACCGTGGTGACGGTGATCTCGGGGATGCCGGTGAGCTCCCGGTAGGTGCGGCGCACGCCGGTCACCTCGACCTCGACGCCCTCCAGCTGCTCGAGGCGCGGCAGTACGGCGTGTGTGAACTGCGCGGCATCCGCTCCGGTGAACGCTTCGGCGAACGCGCTGCCGGGGGCGAACGGCAGATCGCAGGCGCTGCTCCACACGTCTTCGACGGCCTGGCGTGTGGCGGATTCGAAGGCGCCGTCGCGGTCGGCGGCGGCCGGTGCCGTGAACGGCACGGGCGGCATGCCCGCGTAGTGCCACGACCAGGCGAGGTCCACCCTGTCGCCGGGGGCGAACGCCACGGCCAGGTGCAGTCTCGGCGGGGCCGCCGGCGGCGCCGTCACCCCGGCGCCCAGCGTGACCGGGGTATGGCGCGAGAGTCGGGGCAGGTGATCGCGCAGGAATTCGTCGGTCTCGTCGGGTGGCACGACGACCGGCGCGTGCGCGCGCAGCACCGCCCGGACGGGCTCGGGGACCGCTGCGGCGGCCAGGGTCACGTCGATGCGCTCGCCGGAGGCCGCGAAGCGGTAGAGCCCGACCGTGCCGAGGGGGCGCACCTCGGCCGGGCCGACATCGTCGCCGTCGATGGTGACGTGGGCGACGAGGGCGAGGCCCTCGCCGGCGCGCTCGGCCCGCAGCGAAGCGGAGGCGCTCCGGGCGAGCGTCACCTTCTGCTGCGGTTTTGTGGAGCGCAGCGGAATCCCGAGCGCCGCGGCATCCCCCAGATGCCCCCAGAGCAGCCCGGATTCGACGTCGTCCACCAGCAGCCATTCGGAGCCGTCGGGCAGGGTGCCCAGCGTGCGGGCGTCGCGGACGATGCTGTACAGCTCGACGAACCACCGCGCCTGGGCCGGGTCGTAACCGTGGCCGGGGCGGCGCAGCGCGTCCCACGAGGCGCGTCCCTTGATCCAGGTGTCCGACCGCTCGCTGCGCACGAGCGGCCGCAGACCCACTGCGACGTCGGCGCCGAACGTGTGCAGGTCGCGCGGGGTCGCCGTCTGCCAGCGGGGGGCGCTCCACGGCGAACCGTCGCGGCGGGCGCGCTGGCGAAGTTCGACGCCGAGCGCGAGTGGCGGTGCCGCACCGACACCGGCGGGCGTCGCGAGCAGAGCGCGCCAATCGAGCCGGGTCGGGTCCACGGGTTTCATTCTCCCCGCGTGCGCCGACACCGCCGCGGCGGGGTCAGGATGCGCGGGCGATGCGGCCGAGCACGCCGTGCACGAACGAGCCCGAGTCGTCGGTGGAGTATTCCTTGGCGAGCTCCACCGCCTCGTCGATGGCGACCGCGGCGGGCACCTCGTCGTTGTGCAGGATCTCCCACGTGGCCATCCGCAGGATGGCGCGGTCGACGGCCGGCATGCGGCTCAGCGACCAGTCCTTGGAGACACCCGTGATCTGCTCGTCGATCTCTTCGTGGTTGTCGATGACCCCGTCGACGATCTCGCGGGCGTACAGCCACGACGACTCGCGTGCGGGCTCGCTCGCCGCGCGCTTGGCTTCAGCGGCGAGGGTGACGCCGAGGTCGTCGCCGCGGACGTCGGCCTGGTACAGGATGTCGAGGGCGCGCTTGCGCGCCTTGGTGCGTGCGCTCATGAAAAGGCGGCGCCGACGTCAGTTGACGCGGCCGAGGTAGTCGCCCGTGCGGGTGTCGACCTTGACCTTGGTGCCCTGCTCGACGAACAGCGGGACCTGGATCTCGTAGCCCGTCTCGACGGTGGCTGCCTTGGTGCCCGCCGACGAGCGGTCGCCCTGCAGGCCCGGCTCGGTGTAGGTGATCTCCAGCACGACCGACGCGGGAAGCTCGACGTACAGCGGGTTGCCGTTGTTCATCGCGATCTGCACCTGCTGGTTCTCGAGCAGGAAGTTCTTCGCGTCGCCCACGACGGTGGCGGGAACGCTCAGCTGGTCGTAGTCGGCCACGTCCATGAACACGTAGCTGTCGCCGTCGTTGTACAGGTACGTGAAATCGCGTCGGTCGACGTTCTCGATCTCGATCTTCGCGCCGGCGTTGTAGGTGCGGTCGACGGTCTTGCCCGACACGACGTTCTTGAGCTTGGTGCGCACGAAGGCGCCGCCCTTGCCCGGCTTGACATGCTGGAACTCGATGACGTTCCAAAGCTGGCCGTCGATGCTGAGGACGACGCCGTTCTTGATGTCTGCGGTGGATGCCATGGGAGAAGGGAGTCCGTTTCGTGTGAGGGTGTCGGGCGCCGCGCGCGGGCCCGGCGTTCGATTCTACGGGATGCCGTCGGGAGTCGTCTCAGCCGTCGGCGTTGCCGGTCACGACGTCCAGCAGCAGGGCGGTCGCCCGCGCGTAGCCGGCGACGCCCTCCCCCGAGACGTGCACGACGGCCACGTCCGCCACATACGAGTGGTGCCGGAAGGGCTCGCGCGCCTGCACGTCGGAGATGTGCACCTCTGCGACGGGCAGTGCCACGCCTGCCAGAGCGTCGCGCAGCACGACCGAGGTGTGGGTCAGGCCGCCGGGATTGATGACGATGCCCGCGCAGTCCTCGCGGGCGCCGTGGATGGCGTCGATGAGCACCCCTTCGTGGTTGCTCTGCACCGCGCGCACGTCGAATCCGCGCGCGGCGGCGGTATCCGACACGAGTCTCTCGACATCGGCCAGGGTGTCGTGCCCGTAGATCTCCGGCTCGCGGGTGCCGAGCAGGTTGAGGTTGGGACCGTTGACAAGCAGGAGACGACGCGGGGTGCTCACTCTGGAACCCTATCGGCGGCGCGGAGCACCAGCACGGTGCGCGTCGCGGCGTCGCGGCGTCGCGGCGTCGCGTGGCCGGGACAGGCGATCACACCGGTACAGGGCGATCCGGCCCGGAATCTCCTGTTCCGGCGAGTCTTCCTGCGCCCGGGATGGATGCCGGGCACGGATGCCGCGCCGCGGTCGACCGCCGCCGCAACCGTGCCCTCAGAGCGTGCGGGTCATGACGGCTTCCGTGCCGTGGGCGGAGGCGACGGTCTCCCCCGTGGGTACGAACCCGTTGCGACGGTAGGCGGCCTGGGCGCGGGCGTTGTCGACGTGCACGTCGAGATTGATCTGTCGCAAGCCCAGCCCCGCAGCCCAGTCCGCGGCCGCGTCGAGCAGGGCGTCGATGACCCCGGACCCGCGGTGGTCGGCCCGCACGTAGACACCGACCACGTCCGCGCGGCTGGTCCAGACTGTGCGCCCCATGTAGTCGGTCGCCCCGAGGGGATACACGAGCACCGTGGCCGTGCCGATCCATTCGTCGCCGGCCTCCGCGACGAACTGGGCCGTCGTGTCTCCCACGGCGGAATCGGTGCACCGCTGCCGCCAGAAGGCGTCGTCGTGCGCCCGCTCCTGGTCGGGCGTGGAGAGGAACGCGATCCCGGCATCCGGGTCGCTCACCGCCTCGATGCGCAGTCGCCGCACGCGCCGCCACTCGTCCTGGCGGACGCGCCGGACGGTGAACGGGGTCACTCGGAGAGTTCCTGGTACGCAGCGAACAGCAGCGACTCGTCGGGGGCCTGCAGCACCGTGGGGCGCGCGATGTCGTCCAGCACGATGAAGCGCAGCATGCCGCCGCGGGTCTTCTTGTCGCGCTGCATCGTCGCCAGCAGCTGCGGCCACGCGCCGGGACGGTAGCTCAGCGGCAGCCCCAGCGTCTCGAGGATGTCGCGGTGACGCTGCGCCGCGGCATCCGGCAGGCGACCGGCGAGGCGCGACAGCTCGGCGGCGAACATCATGCCCACCGACACCGCCGCGCCGTGACGCCATTGGTAGCGCTCCGCGTGTTCGATGGCGTGCCCCAGGGTGTGGCCGTAGTTGAGGATCTCCCGCAGTCCCGCTTCGCGGAAGTCCTCGCTGACCACGCGCGCCTTCATGTCGATCGCGAGCTCCATCGTGCGCCGGAACGCCGGGGATGCCGGGTCGACGGCGGCGACGGGGTCCGCCTCGATGAGGTCGAGGATCTCGGGTGCCCAGATGAATCCGGCCTTGACGACCTCGGCGTACCCGGCGATGCGCTCGTTGGCGCCCAGCGTGTCGAGCAGCTCGAGGTCGCAGAGCACGGCGTGCGGCGCCCAGAAGGCCCCCACGAGGTTCTTGCCCTCTGCGGTGTTGACCCCGGTCTTGCCGCCCACGGCGGCGTCGACCATGGCGAGCACCGTGGTGGGGACGAGGATGACCTTGACGCCGCGCAGCCACGTGGCGGCGACGAAACCGGCGAGGTCGGTCACCGCTCCTCCGCCGAACCCGATGACGACGTCGGTCCGGGTGAAGTCGGCCTGTCCCATCACCTGCCAGCAGAAGGCGGCGACCTCGATGCGCTTGCCCGCCTCGGCGTCGGGGATCTCGGCCAGCAGCACCTGGCGTCCGCCCCCGAGGGCGTCGGTGAGCCGCACCCGCAGCGCCTCGGCGGCGTCGCGCAGCGTGGGGGGATGCACCACCAGCAGCTTCTTCGCCTCTGCAGGCACCAGTTCGGGCAGCTGCGAGAGAATGCCGCGGCCCACGAGGATGTCGTGCGGGGCGGCGCCGGTGACCGAGATGGTGGTGGTGCCGGTCATGCGTGCTCCTTGGAGGACTCGGTCGCTGCGGCCCAGTGGGCCACGGCGTCGACCACCTCTTGCAGGGGGCCGTCGGAGGTGTCGAAGGTCACGTCCGCGGCCTCTTCGTAGAGGCTGCGGCGGGCCTGGTAGATCTCGTTCCAGCGGGCGACGGCATCTTCGCCCTGCAGGAGCGGCCGGGTGGTGTCGCGGATGCGCGAGGCGATGGTGTCTGGCGCGACCGTGAGCAGCACGACGCGGTGGTCGACGAGGGCCACGCGGGTGTCGGGGTCGAGGATCGCCCCGCCGCCGAGCGCCACGACGCCGCCGGCTTCGAGCGCCTCCCGCACCGCGTCGCGCTCGACCGCGCGGAAGTGCGGCTCGCCGTGCGTGGCGAAGATGTGCTCGATCGGGCCGTGGGCGCGCACGATCGCGGCGTCGGTGTCGGTGAAGGGCAGCCCGAGGGCCTTCGCGACGCGTCGCCCGATGCTCGTCTTCCCCGCGCCCATGGGGCCGATCAGGACGAGCGCGCTCATGCCAGCGAGGGGTCGCTGGCGTCTGTCGTGCGCAGCGTCGCCGGGATGGCGGCGAGGTAGGACTGCAGGTTGCGCCGGGTTTCGGTGACGCTGTCGCCGCCGAACTTCTCCAGCACCACCTCGGCCAGCACGATCGCCGTCATCGCCTCTGCGACCACGCCCGCGGCGGGCACGGCGCAGACGTCGGACCGCTGGTGGTGGGCCGAGGCGGTGTCGCCGGTGGTGACGTCCACGGTGCGGAGGGCATGCGGCACCGTGGCGATGGGCTTCATGCCGGCCCGCACCCGCAGCACGGTGCCTGTGGACATGCCGCCCTCGGTACCGCCGGCGCGGTCGCTGGACCGGGCGATGCCGGCATCCGTCGCGAACAGCTCATCGTGCGCGGCCGAGCCCCGCCGGCGCGTGGTCTCGAAGCCGTCCCCCACCTCGACGCCCTTGATCGCCTGGATGCTCATGAGCGCCTGGGCGAGCTTGCCGTCGAGGCGACGGTCCCACTGCACGTGGGACCCGAGCCCAGGCGGCACACCGTAGGCGAGGACCTCGACGATGCCGCCGAGGGTGTCGCCGTCCTTGCGGGCGTCGTCGACCTCCGCGACCATCGCGGCGCTCGTGGACGGGTCGAAGCAGCGGAGCGGATCGGCGTCGAGCAGGTCGACGTCGTCGGGGGTGGGCAGGGGTGCGCCCTCAGGGACGCGGACGGGGCCGATCGACAGGGTGTGGCTGACCAGACGGATGCCGAGTTCCCCGAGGAACGCCCGGGCGACGGCGCCCAGAGCGACGCGGGCTGCGGTTTCCCGGGCGCTCGCGCGCTCGAGGATGGGCCGTGCCTCGTCGAAGTCGTACTTCTGCATGCCGACGAGGTCGGCGTGGCCGGGTCGCGGCCGGGTGAGCGGGGCGCTGCGGCCGCGGGACTTGTCGGTCAGCTCCACCGGTTCGGGGCTCATCACCTCGACCCACTTGGGCCACTCGGTGTTGCCGATGCGCAGCGCAATGGGGCTTCCCATCGTGAGCCCGTGACGCACGCCCGCCGAGATCGACAGCTCGTCCTGCTCGAACTTCATGCGCGACCCGCGGCCGTAGCCGAGCTTGCGGCGGGCGAGGTCGGCCTGGATGGCGTCGCGCGAGATCGGCACGCCGGAAGGCAGGCCTTCCATGATGGCGACGAGTTCGGGGCCGTGCGATTCGCCGGCAGTGAGCACGCGGAGCATTCGCCTATCCTCCCACGAGCGCCCGGCGCATTGCGGCGAGCACCTCCGGCTCCCCGGGCACCATGGTGGTCGTGTCGCCGGTGACGAAGACGCGCACCTGCAGCAGCGCCTGATGCAGCAGCATCCCCTCGCCCGAGAGGGCCGCGTGTCCTGCGCGCTCCCAGGCCTCCGAGAGCGCGGTGGGCCAGTGTCCGTAGACGACGTCCAGCAGCAGCCCGCCGGCCTGCGCGAGGGCGTCGGTGGCAGTCGGCGCGACACGGGCGTCTCCAGGGAGCGTGGCCACGGTCACCGGCACGGCAGCGTGGGACGGAGCCTCGAGCGGGACCGGGAGGACCTCGACGCCGAGCCGCGCTCCCAGCTGCTGCATGGGTTCGACCGCGGCGGGGCGCCGCGCCACCACCTCGACTCGACGTGCGCCGAGCTCCTCCAGTGCGACGAGCGCGGACGTGGCCGTGGCCCCCGCCCCCACGATGCGGGCGCGGTCGAGACGCTCGATGCCGGCCTCTCGGAGGGCTCGGACGATGCCGCCCACGTCGGTGTTGAAGCCGCGCAGGGCGTCGGCGTCGAGCTGGAGCGTGTTCACCGCGCCGGTGAGCTGCGCGCGCGGGTCGAGCCAGGTGGCGGCGGCGAAGCCGGCGCACTTCAGCGGCATGGTCAGCGAAAGGCCACGCAGACCCGCGGCACGGGCGTGCGCGAGCTCGGCCGCGAAGCCCTGTTCCGTCACCTGTCGACGCCCGTAGGTCCAGTCAAGGCCCAGCGCCCGGTAGGCCGCGGTGTGCAGCTGCGGAGATCGGCTGTGCGCGATCGGATCGCCCCACACTTCGAGGGCAGTCTGCTCCCCCACGCTCAGCAGCCGGAGTCCGGGTTGTCAGCGCACCACTGCTGCCACTGCTTGACCGCCTGCTCGTGTTCCGCCCCGGTGTTGGTGAAGATCGTCTCGCCGGTGTCGAGGTTGACCGTGACGAAGTACATCCACGGTCCGTCGGCGGGGTGCATCGCCGCATCGATCGCGAGATCGCCGGGGTTGGCGATGGGTCCGACGGGCAGGCCCGGGTGCACGTACGTGTTCCACGGGTTGTCGTCTTCGAGTGCCTCCCGCGACGAGCTCACCGTGCCGTCGTGCATCTCCTGGTAGCCGTACTGCGCGGTGGAGTCCATCTGCAGCAGGCCGAACGTCTCGGTGTTTCCGGGCGCGAGGCGGTTCTGAATGACCCGCGACACCTTGTAGAAGTCCTCTTCGAACCGGGCCTCGCGCTCGATGATCGAGGCGATCGTGAGGATCTCCTCGCGACGCTCGACGGGGACCCCGGCGCTGTCGAGCGACTGGATGGTGCGGTCGACGAGAGTGCGGATCACGTCGGCGGCCGTCGCGCCCGGGTCGAATGTGTAGGTCGCCGGGAAGAGCCACCCCTCGAGGCTGGCGGCGCTCACCCCGTAGTCGGCGGGGTTCGCCACGGCTGCCTGGAAGTCCTCGATCGGCAGTCCGAGGCCGTCGGCCAGCAGTGGGAGGGACTGCTCCACGGTCAGGCCCTCGCGCAGCTGTGCGGTGTTCGACTGCTTCTTTGCGGGATCCAGCAGCGCGGTGAGCGCCGCCGCCGAGGTCATCTTCTGCTGCAGCAGGTACACGCCCGGCTGGAAGGGCGGGTTCTGCCGGGTGTCGATGAGGTAGTCGTAGAAGGCGTCGGGGGTTTTGGTCACGCCCGCATCGAAGAGGGTCTGCGAGATCGAACGGCCGTTGTCACCGCTGATGACGGTCACCATCGCTTCTCCGGTGGCTTCGCCCTCCTCGTAGTCCTGCGGCTCCTCCCAGCCCATGAACTCGCGGATGGGCTCCTCGTAGGTGTTCCACACCCAGGCGACGCCGACGCCGATGCCGCCGATGAGTGCGAGCAGGAGGGCGAGGATGATCCAGCCCCCGCGCCGCCGACGGCGCTTGTCCGGCGGCGGAGGCGGTGCGCCCAGGTCATCGCTGGTCGCCTCACCGGTGAACAGGGCGTCGAGGGGGGCGGTGGCCGCGGGGCGTGAGGCGGGTGCGGTCGCCTCCGCCGGCGGCGGGGCCGGTGACGGGGTCGGGGCTTGAGTCGGGGCTTGGGCCGGGGTAACGCTCGGGCTCGCGGCGGCGGCTGACCGTCGGGCATCCCGTCGCGACAGCGGCCGGTCGCCGGTTGCGGCCGCCGCAGGGCTCACGGGGTGGGGCTCGGAAGCGGTCTCATCCGCCGGCGCATCGGGGTCCTCGTCGGCCGGTTTCTCCGATGGCGGCCCGGTGGCACTGCTCGCGGGCGACGGCGCCGACCGGGCGACGCCCGCGCGTCCCCGGGGGTCGGGGAGCTTGCCGAACAGGTCGGCGAGCGGATCGTCGAACGGTGACGAAGATGAGGGCATCAGGCGGGCTCCTGGGCCGGGGGCGTCGGGTTTCCAGGCGGCCGACCGGTGTTCTTCTCGACATCGAGCGCGTGCTGCAGCAGTACGACGGCGGCTACCTGATCGACAATGCTACGAGAATCCCGCTGAGAACGCCCACTCTGTCTCAACGCGGCATGCGCCGAGACCGTGCTGAGGCGTTCGTCCACCATGCGCACGGGGGTCGATCCAGCCTGGGCCAGCTCGGCGGCGAACGCCCGGGCGTCTGCGGTGGACGGGGTGTCGTTGCCGCTGAGATTCAGTGGCAGACCCACGAGCACTTCGAACGCGTCGTACTCGGCCGCGAGCTCTCGCACCCGCGCCACGGCGTGGTCGTCGCGCGGCACCGTCTCGAGCGGGGTGGCCAGCATCCCGTCCGGGTCGCTGCGGGCGACGCCCACCCGGGCCTTGCCCACATCGACCCCGATCCGGACGCCGCGACGGAACCCGCTCACGCCGACTGCGACTCCAGCGCCGTGGCGACAGATCGGAGCGCGGTCGGCAGCGCCGAGGCATCCGTCCCGCCGCCCTGGGCGACGTCGTCGCGCCCGCCGCCGCCGCCGCCGAGAGCAGCCGCGGCCCCCTTGGCGAGCACGCCGGCCTTCGCGCCGGCAGCGCGTGCGGCCTCATTGGTCGCGACGATCACGACCGGCCGACCCGACACCTCGGCGCCGAGGGCGATGACCGCAGCGGCATCCGCACCGAGACGGTCGCGGGCCTGCAGCGCGAGCGTGCGCACGTCGTCGGCCGACGATGCGGTTCCCAGCGACTGGGCGACGACCTGGAAGCGACCGACGCGCTCGGCCGACGCCACAAGCTGCGGCAGCTTGTCGCCGAGCGCGCGCGCTTCGAACTGCGCGATCTTCTTCTCAGCCGCCTTGAGGTTCGCCGCCAGCTCCGCGATGCGGGTGGGCAGCTGGTCGCGCGGGGTCTTCAGCGTCGCCGTGAGCTGCGAGACGATCGCACGCTCGGCGGCGAGCTCGCGGAAGGCGTCGAGTCCGACGAGGGCTTCGACGCGGCGGTTCGAGGCCCCAACGGACGACTCGCCGACGAGGTTCACCAGCCCGATCTCGGCGCTGGACGACACGTGCGTGCCGCCGCAGAGCTCGCGCGACCACGGCCCGCCGATGTCGACCATGCGCACGACGTCGCCGTACTTCTCGCCGAAGAGCGCCTGGGCGCCGAGCGCCTTGGCCTCATCGAGTGCGAGCACGCGGGTCGTGACCTCGAGGTTGTCGCGCACGGCGTTGTTGGCGATCTCCTCGATCTCACTGCGCGTCTCGGGCGACAGTGCCTGGCCCCACGTGAAGTCGAAGCGCAGGTAGCCGGCCCGGTTGAGCGAGCCTGCCTGCGTCGCGGTCTTGCCGAGCGTGTCCCGCAGGGCGGCGTGCACGAGGTGCGTCGCCGAGTGCGCCTGACGCGCGGCACGGCGGTTCGCGGCATCCACCACGCTCGTCGCCGGCTGACCCACGCCGACCTCGCCGCTGCGCACCTGCACCGTGTGGCTGATGAGCCCGGCCACCGGACGCTGCACGTCGAGCACGTCGAGCTCGAAGCCGGGGCCGACGATGATGCCCTTGTCGGCGACCTGACCACCGGACTCGGCGTACAGGGCCGTCTCGGCGAGGATCACCTCGGCGGTCTGGCCGGCCAGCGCACGGTCGACCGAGACGCCGTCGACGATGAGGCCCAGCACGCGGGACTCGGACTCGAGGTCGGTGTAGCCGGTGAAGACGGTCTCGCCGGCGGCGCGGAAGGCGCTGTAGACGCTGTGATCGGCCAGGGCGCGCTTGCGCGAGCGCGCGTCGGCCTTCGCGCGGGTGCGCTGCTCCTGCATGAGCGCGTCGAACCCGGCGCGGTCGACGTCCAGGCCCGCCTCCTGGGCGATCTCGAGCGTGAGGTCGATCGGGAAGCCGTAGGTGTCGTGCAGCAGGAACGCCTCGGAGCCGGCGATGCGGGTCTTGCCGGCATCCTTCGTCTGCTCCACGGCCATGTCGAGGATGGTCGAACCCGACGCGAGGGTGCGCAGGAACGTCTCCTCCTCGGCGACGGCGTAGGCCGAGATGCGGCCGTAGTCCGCCGCGACCTCGGGGTAGGCGTCCTTCATGGCGTCGCGCGATGCCGCGAACAGCTCGGGGAAGGTCGGCGCGTCGACGCCGAGCAGACGCATCGAGCGGATGGCGCGGCGCATGAGGCGACGCAGGATGTAGCCGCGTCCCTCATTGGAGGGGGTGACGCCGTCGGTGAGCAGCATGAGCGAGGAGCGCACGTGGTCGGCGACGATGCGGAAGCGCACGTCGTCCTCGTGCACCGCGCCGTAGCGGCGGCCGCTGAGATCGATCGCCCGGTCGAGCACGGGGCGCACCTGGTCGGTCTCGTACATGTTCTCGACGCCCTGCTTGATGAAGGCGACGCGCTCGAGACCCATGCCGGTGTCGATGTTCTTGTTGGGCAGATCGCCGACGATGTCGAAGTCGACCTTGGAGGTGACATTGGCGATGGCGTACTGCATGAAGACGAGGTTCCAGATCTCGGTGAACCTGCTGTCATCCACCGCCGGGCCGCCGTCGCGGCCGTACGCCGGCCCGCGGTCGAAGTAGATCTCCGAGCAGGGCCCGGCCGGTCCCGGCTGGCCCGTGGTCCAGTAGTTGTCCTCGCGGCCGAGCCGCTGGATGCGGTCGGCAGGCAGCCCGGCGACCTTCTGCCACAGCTGCGCGGCCTCGTCATCGTCCTCGTAGACGGTGACCCAAAGGTCGCGCTCGGCGAATCCGAGGCCGCCGTCGGCCTCGGACGACGTCAGCAGCTCCCAGGCGTAGCCGATGGCGCCTTCCTTGAAGTAGTCGCCGAACGACCAGTTGCCGAGCATCTGGAAGAACGTCCCGTGCCGGGCGGTCTTGCCGACCTCTTCGATGTCGTTGGTGCGGATGCACTTCTGCACGTCGGCGGCGCGCTTGTAGGGCGGCGGCACCGTGCCGTTGAGGTAGGGGATGAAGGGGACCATGCCGGCGATGGTGAACATCACCGACGGGTCTGGGCTGACCAGCGAGGCGGACGGCACGATGACGTGGCCGTTGCGCTCGAAATAGTCGAGGTAGCGCTGGGCGATCTCAGCGGTCTTCATTCGGGTGTCCTCGAAGGCATGGTCCAGCACCGTGTGACGGGGCCGGACGGGTGGGGGGAATCAGTCGTCGGTGGGAGTCACCGCGGCCACGACCTCGGAGAGGCGGGCCTCCTGCTCGCGATAGGCGTCGCCCATGCGATCGGTGAACTCCGTGATGCGGGCGTCGAGGTCGGCGAGCACTTCGTGGCCACGCGGGTCCTTGTCGACCATATGGGCGAGGATGAAGCCACCGGCGATCCCCAGGACGAACCACACCAGCTTCTTCACGTCACCACATCCTCGATCTGATGCGCCGCAGAGGCGGCGCGGTTCAATGTTAGGTGCAAACCGCGAAGGGCGCCGGGTTGCCCCGGCGCCCTCCACACGACCTTGCGGTCTGACCCGGGGGTCAGCGCGCGGCGTAGTACTCCACGACGAGCTGCACGTCACAGGTGACGGGCACCTCGGCGCGCTTCGGGCGACGCACGAGGCGCGCCTGCAGCTTGTCGAGCTCGACCTCGATGTAGGCGGGAACGGGCGGCAGCACCTCGGCGTGACCGCCGGCGGCTGCGACCTGGAAGGGCTCGAGGCCCTCGCTCTTGGCCTTGACGTGGATGAGCTGACCCGGCTTCACGCGGAACGACGGGCGGTCCACGGTCTGGCCGTCGACCAGGATGTGGCGGTGCACGACGAGCTGGCGGGCCTGCGCGGTGGTGCGGGCGAAGCCGGCACGCACGACGAGGGCGTCCAGACGCATCTCGAGCAGCTCGACGAGGTTCTCACCCGTCAGGCCGTCCTTGCGGCGGGCCTCGTTGAACGTGTTGCGCATCTGCTTCTCGCGGATGCCGTACTGCTCGCGCAGACGCTGCTTCTCACGCAGACGGACGGCGTAGTCGCTGTCCTGCTTGCGCTTGGTGCGGCCGTGCTCGCCGGGAGCGTAAGGACGCTTCTCGAGGTAGCGGGCGGCCTTCGGGGTCAGTGCGACGCCGAGGGCGCGCGACAGACGGACCTTGCGGCGGTCCTGGGACTTCGTTGCCACGAAGTGTTCCTTCCGATGACGTGGCCGCGACTTTCGCGGCTCACGGACGTATCGCCTCTCCTCGCCCTGTCCGGACTGCACGCCGGGGCATGCCGGTAGGTGGTGAAAGAGAAGAGGGGATGCCCGAAAACTGGGTTTCGAGCCGATCAAGAGTACCAGACGAGGGGTGTGAGCCTTCTGAGGGTCGGCGCCTCCTGCACGGGCGTGGAATCGGCCCGCTTCTCCACCGATGGCGCGCCGGCCGGCTCGGTCGTCGAGGTGGAGGGCGACCACCACCGCACGAGCCGCGCCCACGGAGCTGAGGCCGCACAAACTGCCACTCCAACCAGCCACCGACGCGGTGCGGTCAGTCGCCGAGGATCTTGCGGATCTTCTCCACGCGCGCGCCGATGTCGCGCTCGACACCCCGGGCGGTGGGCTCGTAGTAGCGGCGGCCGCGCAGCTCGTCGGGCAAGTACTGCTGCGTAGCCACGCCCACGTCGAGGTCGTGCGGGTACACGTAGCCCTTGCCGTGGCCCAGACGCTTGGCCCCCGGGTAGTGGGCGTCGCGCAGGTGCACCGGCACGCGCCCGAAGCCGCCGGCGCGCACATCGGCGATCGCGGCGTTGATGGCGTTGTACGCGGCGTTGGACTTGGCCGTCGTGGCGAGGTACGCCGTCGCTTCGGCCAGCGGGATGCGGCCCTCCGGCATGCCGATGAAGGCGACCGCGTCGGCCGCGGCGACCGCGATCGTCAGGGCCTGCGGGTCGGCCAGCCCGATGTCCTCGGATGCCGAGATCACCAGGCGCCGGGCGATGAAGCGCGGGTCCTCCCCCGCTTCGATCATGCGGGCCAGGTAGTGCATGGCGGCATCCACGTCGGAGCCGCGGATGGACTTGATGAACGCGCTGATCACGTCGTAGTGCTCGTCGCCCTGCCGGTCGTAGCGCAGCAGCGCCCGGTCGACGGCCTGCGCGACGAGGTCGGCGGTGATCACCGGCGTCTCGGCTTCGGGGTCGGCCATGGATGCCGCAGCCTCGAGTGCGGTGAGAGCGCGGCGGGCGTCGCCCGAGGCGAGGCGGATGATCGCGGCCCGGGCATCGTCATCGAGGGCCACGGCTCCCGCGAGCCCCCGGGGGTCGCTGACCGCACGATCGACCAGCATGCCGAGGTCCTCGTCGGTGAGCGGCTGCAGCGTCAGCAGCAGCGAACGCGACAGCAGGGGCGAGATGACCGAGAACGACGGGTTCTCGGTGGTGGCGGCGATGAGCACGACCCAGCCGTTCTCCACGCCCGGCAGCAGCGCGTCCTGCTGCGCCTTGGTGAATCGGTGGATCTCGTCGAGGAAGAGGATCGTGGACTGCCCGTACATGTCGCGTTGGGTCAGCGCCTCTTGCATCACCTCGCGCACGTCTTTGACGCCGGCCGTCACCGCCGACAACTCCACGAAGCGACGGCCCGACGAGCGCGCGACAGCCTGCGCGAGCGTCGTCTTGCCGGTGCCGGGCGGTCCCCACAGGATCACCGAGGTGGCGGCGGCTCCACGCGTCTCGGTCGAGGCGAGCGCGACCAGCGGCGACCCGGGACGCAGCAGATGGCGCTGCCCGGCGACCTCGTCGAGCGAGACCGGCCGCATGCGCACGGGCAGGGGCGTCTGGCCCTGAAAGAGCGCCGCGGGGGTTGTCACCCTTCCAGGCTAGCCGCGGCCGCCGACGCCGGCGCGGCGGCGGCGTTTTGCGGCCCGCTTTCGCGGCCGCGTAGGCTCGGCATCAACCCGGGCACCCGGGATCGAGGGAGGTTCCGTGGCACCTGGGGCGAAGGGCCGTGACGATCGCGTCGCACGAGAGCGTGCGCGGGTCTACCAGGCGCGCCTGGATTACCAGCGCGGGCTGAAGCAGCGTCGTCGCCGCGACAACCTCATCGCGGGGATCGCCGGAAGCGCGCTGCTGCTGGCCATCATCGGCGGACAGGTGCTCTACTACACGACTGGACCCGGCGTGCCGGAGCCCACCCCCACGCCCTCGCAGACCACGCCGGCACCCGATCTTCCGCTTCCCGAGCCGGATGCCACGACGGACCCGACCCCCACACCGACCACCACCCCCTGACCCGGGCCCCCTGCCGTACTAGGCTGTGAGCCGACCACCAGCGAAGGCGGCGCAAGCCGCGACGAGGAATATTCCGTGAACGCCGCAGCAGAGCCCACTCCCGACATGCCCGAGACCGATACGCCCGCTACGGGCGACGAGGTGGACGCCGTGACCCAGCCCAACGACGCACCCGACACGGGCGCGGCAGAGACGACGACGGATGCCGGTGACTCCCTCGAGGAGCCCACCGCACCGGTCGAGTCGACCGAGTCCACCGAGCCGGCTGACCAGCCCGCTGAGACTCCTGAGCCCGCCGAGCCGGCTGACCAGCCCGCCGAGGCTCCCGAGCCCGCCGAGTCGACCGAGCAGCCCGCTGTCTCGACCGAGTCCGCTGAGCCCGCCGCACCCGTGGCCGCCCCCGCGCCCGCACCCGGCCCGCGCCCGCCGATGCCGCGCGCCCCGCAGGCCGCCGTGAAGCCCGTGCTCCCGCCGGCCGCGCCGTCGGCGTCGTGGGGTCGCGTCGACGACGACGGCACCGTCTTCGTCCGCGAAGGCGACGACTGGCGCGCCGTCGGCCAGTACCCGGACGGCACGCCGGCCGAGGCGCTCGCCTACTTCGAGCGCAAGTACACCGATCTCGTCAGCGAGGTGACTCTCCTCGAGGTGCGCCACCGCCGCGGCGGTGCCAGCGCAGCTGACCTGCGCTCGGCCGTCGCCCTCGTTCGCGACAAGGTCAACGGCGCCATGGCCGTCGGCGATCTCGCTTCGCTCAGCGCCCGAGTGGAGGCGCTGGACGCCGAGCTCGCGACGGCGTCGGAATCCGAGGTCGCCGCCGCGCGCGAAGCCGTCGAGCAGGCGATCGCCCACCGTACCTCGCTCGTCGAGCAGGCCGAGGCGCTCGCGGCGCGCGACCCCAAGTCGGTGCAGTGGAAGCAGGCCACGAGCGACATGACGTCGCTCTTCGATCAGTGGCAGGCCCACCAGCAGAACGGTCCCCGTCTGCCGAAGTCGACGGCGCAGCAGCTGTGGAAGCGGTTCCGCGATGCACGCGGCACGGTCGACAAGCATCGCCGCGAGTTCTACGCCGAGCTGGACGAGACCCACAAGGCCGCCCGCGACCGTAAGACGCGCCTCGTCGAGCGTGCCGAGGCACTCGCGCCGCGCGGTGAGGACGGCATCGCCGCGTACCGCGATCTGCTCGACGAGTGGAAGAGCTCCGGTCGGGCCGGCAAGAAGGTCGACGACGCGCTCTGGGCCCGCTTCAAGGCCGCCGGCGACGCGCTCTACGGTGCCCGCGCCGAGCGTGAGAATGCCGACGCCGAGGCCTCCAAGGAGAAGATCGAGGCCCGCCGCGCCCTGCTGGTCGAGGCCGCCGCCGTCCCCGACGAGAAGGACATCGCCAAGGCGCGCCAGCTGCTCACCGGCATCCAGCGCCGCTGGGACGAGCTCGGTCGCATCTTCCCCCGCGACGTCGAGCGTTCGCTGGACGACGACCTGCGCAAGATCGAGCAGGCCCTCTCCACGCGCGAGCAGACCGACTGGAAGCGCAACAACCCCGAGACCAAGGCGCGCGCGAACGACATGACGCGCCAGCTCAACGACGCGATCGAGAAGCTCGAGTCCGAGCTCGAGGCGGCGCGCGCCGCGGGCGACAGCCGCGCTGAGGCAGCCGCCAACGAGGCCCTGGCTGCCCGCAAGGCATGGCTGTCCGCCCTGGGCGGCTGACCCGCTCTGCACTGCACATCGAAAGCCCCGACTGTCCACAGTCGGGGCTTTCGTGCTCACACGGCCGCAGGGATGGGCGACCATGAGCGCATGCCGTCACCATTCCTCTACTTCGCCGGCGGTCGCCTGTCGGGCGCCGAGCTCGCGGCTGCGCGTCTGGACGGTGACCTGGTGGAGGTCGGCGAGGGATACATGCCCGCGGATGCGGTCGAGACGAGGGAGCTACGGGCTGCCTCTCTCGCGCCCTTGGTGGGGCAGACGCTCGCTGCGACACACCTGAGCGCCGCGTGGGTGCACGGCGTCCTCGACACGCCCCCCGCCCGGCACGCCGTGCAGCGCGTCGTGGCCCGCCGCCTGAGCCCGTCGCTCGACGCCCGGGTGCGCTACAGCGATGTGCGGCTGGATGCCGCCGACGCCGACGTGATCGGCGGCGTCGCGGTCACCTCCCCCACGCGCACCCTCGCCGACCTCGCCCGGTCACGCGACGCCGCCCACCGCGACGTCGCCGTGCGCATGATGACGATCGCTCCGCACCTGAGGGACGAGGCGCTGGCGTGGCTGGCGGCGGCGGGACCGGTTCCCGACAAACGGGCGGCGGTGGCGTTCCTGCGGGCGTACGCCGTGCCGAGCGCCCGGCCACCGCCGGGCACAGCCGGTCAGGACGAGGTGACCCGGTACACGTCGTAGACCGCGTCGATGCGCCGTACCGCGTTGAGCACGCGGTCCAGGTGCACGGTGTCGCCCATCTCGAACACGAAGCGGCTGATCGCAAGCCGGTCGTTCGTCGTCGACACGCTCGCGGACAGGATGTTCACGTGGTTCTCGCTCAGCACGCGGGTGACGTCGCTGAGCAGGCCGGAGCGGTCGAGCGCCTCGACCTGGATGTGCACCAGGAAGATGCTCTTGCTCGTCGGAGCCCACTCCACCTCGATGATGCGCTCAGGGTCGGTCATGAGGGACTGAACGTTGGTGCAGTCCGCCCGGTGAACCGAGACGCCGCTGCCGCGGGTGACGAAGCCCACGATCTGGTCGCCGGGGACCGGCGTGCAGCACTTGGCGAGCTTGACGAGGATGTCGGGGGCACCGCGTACCAGAATGCCGGAGTCGCCGGTGCGCGGCTGGCGTGACCGCCCCACCGGCGGCAGGCTGATCGGACCTGTCGCGGTGTCGTCGACAGCGCTGACGAGGGCGGTGACCTTCTCGATCACGGACTGCGTGGAGACGTGGCCTTCGCCGACCGCCGCATACAGAGCCGAGACGTCCTCGTAGCGCAACTGCTGCGCGACCTCCGAGAACGAGTCCTGGTTCATGAGGCGCTGGAGCGGCAGGTTCTGGCGGCGCATCGCGCGGGCGATGGCATCCTTGCCCTGCTCGATCGCCTCTTCGCGGCGCTCCTTGGTGAACCAGCCGCGGATCTTGCTGCGTGCGCGGGTGCTCTTGACGAAGCTCAGCCAGTCCTGGCTGGGGCCTGCGTCAGGGTTCTTCGAGGTGAAGATCTCGACGACGTCGCCGCTCTTGAGCTCGGACTCCAGCGGCACCAGGCGCCCGTTGACCTTCGCGCCCATGGTGCGGTGGCCGACCTCGGTGTGCACGGCGTAAGCGAAGTCCACGGGGGTCGCTCCGGCGGTCAGGCCGATGACGCGCCCCTTGGGTGTGAAGACGTAGACCTCTTTGGCGCCGATCTCGAACCGCAGGGAGTCGAGGAACTCCCCCGGGTCGGCCGTCTCGGCCTGCCAGTCGGAGATGTGCGCCAGCCAGGCCATGTCGGCGTCCACCGACTTGGCGCCGGACTTGCCGCCGGCCATCTGCTCCTTGTACTTCCAGTGGGCCGCGACGCCGTACTCGGCCTGCTGGTGCATCTCGTGGGTGCGGATCTGGATCTCCACCGTGCGGCCGCCGGGACCGATGACGGTCGTGTGCAGCGACTGGTAGAGGTTGAACTTGGGCGTGGCGATGTAGTCCTTGAAGCGGCCGGGGAGCGGCGTCCAACGGGCGTGGAGGGCGCCGAGCACGGCGTAGCAGTCACGCACGGTGTTGACGAGCACGCGGATGCCGATGAGGTCGTAGATGTCGTCGAACTCGCGCCCGCGCACCACCATCTTCTGGTAGACGGAGTACAGCTGCTTGGGACGGCCCATGATGCGGCCCCGGATGCGCAGCTCCCGCAGGTCGGCCTCGACCGCTTCTATGACGGACTGCACGTACTGCTCGCGCTGCGGAGTGCGCTGGGTGACCAGGCTGTCGATCTCGGCGTAGAGCTTCGGGTGCAGCACCGCGAATGAGAGGTCCTCGAGCTCGGACTTCACAGCCTGGATGCCGAGGCGGTGCGCGAGGGGCGCATAGATCTCGAGGGTCTCGGTCGCCTTCTTGGCGGCCTTCTCCGGGGGAACGAATCCCCAGGTGCGCGCGTTGTGCAGACGGTCGGCGAGCTTGATCAGCAGCACGCGGATGTCGCGGGACATCGCCACGATCATCTTTCGCACCGTCTCGGCCTGCGCGGCGTCGCCGTACTTGACCTTGTCGAGCTTGGTGACCCCGTCCACCAGCATCGCGACCTCGTCGCCGAAGTCGGCGCTCAGCTGGTCGAGCCGGTAGTCGGTGTCCTCCACCGTGTCGTGCAGCAGAGCCGCGGCGATGGCGCGCGGCCCCAGGCCGAGGTCGGCGAGGATCTGGGCGACGGCGAGCGGGTGGGTGATGTAGGGCTCACCGCTCCGCCGTTTCTGGCCCGCGTGTGCGCGGTCCGCTGCGGCGTACGCACGCTCGACGATCGACAGGTCACCCTTGGGGTGGTGGGTGCGCACCGTCCGCAACAGCTTCTCGACGTCGTCGCGGCGTGCCGCCCGCGAGAAGATGCGCGGGACGAGTCGGCGCAGCGACGATGACTGGGCGGCGGGCACGGCCTCTGTCATGCGCTCACCTCCGGTCGTCTCAACCCGTCAATTCTACGTCCGCCCGCGGTGCGGGCAGGCTGCGCCTCAGGCGTCCGTCAGGGCCAGTTCGCGAGCGGTACGCACCCGCTCGTCGCGTGCCTTGATGGCCGGTTCGTTCTCGCGCATCAGCGAGTACAGGGGTGCGGCGACGAACACGGTCGAGTACGCCGCGACGATCGTGCCGACGAAGATCGAAAGCGAGATGTCGGTGAGGGTCTGCGCGCCCAGCCACAGCGCGCCGATGAAGAGGATCGCGCCGGTGGGGAGGATGGCCACGACCGTCGTATTGATCGAACGCACCAGCGTCTGGTTCACGGCGAGGTTGACCGATTCGCCGAAGAGCCGGCCGGAGTTCTCGCCGTCCTCCGTGGTGTTCTCCCTGATCTTGTCGAACACCACCGTCGTGTCGTAGAGGGCGTAGGAGAGGATCGTGAGGAAGCCGATCACCGCCGCCGGCGAGATCTCGAAGCCGAACAGCGAGTAGATCCCGACCGTGATGATGAGCACGTCGACCAGGCCGATGATCGCGGCGACCGACATCTTCCAGGTGCGGAAGTACAGCGCGAGGATGATGAAGGTCATGGCAAGGAAGATCGCCAGGCCCCACAGCGACTGCCGGGTCACGTCGGCGCCCCAGCTGGGACCGATGAAGGACGAGGTCACCTCGGCTGGCGCGACGTCGTAGACCTCGGCCAACGCCGCAGTGACCGCCTGCGTCTCGTTAGCGGTCATCTGGTCGGTCTGCACGCGGATGGCGTCACCGCCGACGGTGGTGACCTTGGTGGTGGCGCCCTCGACGACCGATTGGACCGCGTCGGTGGCGAGGGCCTGATCGGTCTCGGCCACGTTGGACACGGTGAACTGCGACCCACCCGTGAACTCGATCGAGAACTGGATGGGGCGGAACAGCGGCACGAGGGCCGCGCCGATCACCAGGGCCGCCGCGAGGATGAACCACAGTCGCCGCTTCGGGATGAAAGGCAGCGAGAGCTTGCCGGTGTAGAGGTCGTTGCCGAAGTTGCTCATGGCGCCCATCAGCTGCTCCCCTCCTTCGTGCGGTCGGTATTGCCACCGCGACGTGCGGCTGCGAGCTCGGCCTGTTTGCGCTCGGCGATGGTCTGCCGGCGTTCGGCCTCACCCTTGGCGCGGACGGCGCGTTTGCCGGCGCCCCCCTTGGCGGGGACGATCGGCGTGCGGAACTGCGCACGCCCGCGGTAGACGGCGCCCAGCGCGGCGGGGTCCAGACCCGACAGCGGGTGACCGGATCCGAAGAAGCGGGTGCGTGCCAGAAGCTGCAGCGTCGGGTGGGTGAACAGGATGAAGATGAGCACGTCGATGACGGTCGTCAGACCCAGCGTGAAGGCGAATCCCTTCACCGTCGCGTCGGCGAGGATGTACAGCACGACAGCGGCAAGGACGTTGATCGACTTCGAGATGTAGATCGTCCGTTTGGCGCGGGACCAGCCGTCCTCGACGGCGCTGGTGATGCTCTTGCCGTCGCGCAGTTCGTCTCGGATGCGTTCGAAGTAGACGATGAACGAGTCGGCGGTGAAGCCGATCGACACGATCACGCCCGCGACGCCGGCGAGTGACAGACGGAAGCCCATGCGCCAGGCCAGGATGCACAGGGAGATGTAGGTGAGCACACCCATCACCAGCAGGGACGCGATGATGATGAAGCCCAGCGCGCGGTAGACCGCGACCGAGTACAACGCCACCAGCAGAAGGCCGATGAGTCCGGCGATGAGGCCGATCTGCAGCTGCTGGGAGCCGAGCGTCGCCGAGATCGTGCTCGAGCTCTGCACCTCGAAGCTCAGGGGCAGCGCGCCGTACTTCAGCTGGTCGGCGAGCACCTTGGCGCTCTCCTGCGTGAAGCTTCCGGTGATCTGCGGCTTGCCGTCGAGGATGACGGCGTTCATCGACGGAGCCGACAGCACGAAGCCGTCGAGGATGAACGCGAACTGGTTCAGCGGCGGGCTCTGGCCGTACAGCCGCTGGCTGATCTGACCGAACTCGCGGGTGCCCTGATCGTCGAAGACGAGGTTGACCGCCCACTGGCCGTTCTGCTGGACGATGCCGTGGGTGGCGTCCGAGATCGACGATCCGTCGAGTTCGACGGGCCCCAGCAGGTACTTGACGGTGCCGGACGGGTCGCAGGTGATCAGCGGCTGGTCCGCAGGCGCGGAAGCGGGGTCGTTCGCCGGGTCGGCGCAGTCGTAGGCGAGGTACTGCGCCTCGAGTGCCGGGGTGATCCACGCCGGGTCGCTGCCGCTGGTGGGCTCCGTGGACGGGGTCGCCTGCAGTGACGGATCGGGCTGCGGGTACGGCGTCTCGTTGCCGTCCTCGCCGATGAAGGTGTTGGCGGGGGCGCCGGTGGCCAGCACCGCGCGGAGCTGCAGCTGCGCGGAGGCCTCGATGCGCTCGCGCGTGGCTTCGTCTGCCTCGCCCGGGATCTGGACGACGATGTTGCGGCCGCCCTCGGTGGTGACGTCGGCCTCGCCGACGCCCGAGGCGTCGACACGCTGGCGGATGATCGTGACAGCCTGGTTCATCTGCTCGGTGCTGGGGTCGGCGCCGTCCTCGGTCTGCGCTTCGAGGATGATCTGCGTTCCGCCCTGCAGGTCGAGCGCGAGTTCCGGAACCCACGAGCTCTTGCCGAAGCCGTACACGCCGAGCGCGTTGATGCCGAACAGGAGGGCGGTGATGACCAGAAGTCCGGTCAACGCGCGCCAGGCGTGCCGGACGGGGGTGGAAGTGGCCACGTGTGGTCAGCTTTCTCGCGCGCCGCCGCAGCGGCGAGACGGATCAGGCCAGGGGCTTGGTGCCCGGGTCGGTGTCGTTTGTGCCGCCCGATGCGCGGTTGCGGTCATCGTCGACCGAGGTGATGTCGCCGTCGGCGACATCGGCGACGTACTCGTCTTCGGCTGCCTCGGACTCGATGAACTCGTCTTCGGTGACGACGCCCTCGGCCGGGTCGACGACGCGCAGGATCGCCTGGCTGTGCACCTTGATGTCGACACCCGGCGCGATTTCAACGATGGCCGGCTGGTCGAGGTTCTCGGGGTCGTAGGCCACGATCGTGCCGTAGAGGCCGCCCTGCAGGAGCACCTCGGCGCCGGGAACCGTCTGGCGCGCCTTCGCCTCCTGCTCGGCCTTCTGGCGCTGCATGCGACGGCGTGAGCTCCAGAACATGAAGACGAGCAGAGCGCCGAGCAGCAGGATGAGGCCGTACTCGGCGAAGAAGACAGCGAATTCCATGGAGGTGAGGTCACCTTTCGGTTCGGGCATGCCGTGAGGCACCCCAGCAGAGGTTGCGGCGAAAGCCTTCAGCGATTATAGGTCATCGATGCGCAGCGCCCCTTCGGCGTGCGGAACGCGCAGGTGGGCATATGCCTCGGGGGTGGCGATGCGACCGCGGGGCGTACGCCCCATGAACCCGATGCGCACCAGATACGGCTCCACCACAGACTCGATCGTCTCGGCCTCCTCCCCCACGGTCACCGCGAGGGTGCTGAGCCCCACCGGTCCCCCGCGGAATCGCCGGACGAGCGCGTCGAGCACGGCGCGGTCGAGCCGGTCCAGCCCGATCGGGTCGACGTCGTAGAGCTCGAGCGCGGCGTTGACGTCGGCCTGCGTCGCCGCCGGCCCGCCGTTGAAGGCGCTGGCGCGCCCGCCTTGGCCGTGCACGATGACGTAGTCGCGCACGCGCCGCAGCAGGCGGTTGGCGATGCGGGGCGTGCCGCGGGAGCGCCGCGCGATCTCGGCGCGCGCATGTGCCGGAAGACCGACCCCGAGCACGAGAGCCGATCGCTCCACGACCTGTTCCAGTTCGCTCGGTTCGTAGTACTCGAGGTGCGCGGTGAACCCGAACCGGTCCCGCAGCGGATTGGGGAGCATGCCGGAGCGGGTCGTGGCGCCCACGAGGGTGAACGGCGCCAGCTCGAGGGGGATGCTCGTGGCGCCGGCACCCTTGCCCACCATGATGTCGATGCGGAAGTCCTCCATGGCGAGGTACAGCATCTCTTCGGCGGAGCGGGCCATGCGGTGGATCTCGTCGATGAAGAGCACTTCGCCGGGCGTCAGGCTGGACAGCAGCGCCGCCAGGTCGCCGGCATGCTGGATTGCAGGCCCCGACGACAGGCGAAGCGGACGGTCGCTCTCGTGTGCGACGATCATCGCCAGCGTGGTCTTTCCCAGGCCCGGGGGCCCGGAGAGCAGGATGTGGTCGGCCGGGCGCTGCTGGATGCGCGCCGCCTCGAGCAGCAGCTGCAGCTGGCCGCGCACCTTGTGCTGCCCGACGAACTCGGCCAGCGAGCTGGGTCGCAGCGCACCTTCGACCGCCAGCTCGATCTCGTCCTGCGGCTCGGCGGGGTTCACGGTCTCATCCACCGGCGGGCTCCTTGCGGGAGGGGCCCAGCTGGGCCAGCGTCAGGCGCAGCAGCGCTGAGACGTCGCCCCGCTGGCGCTCGGATGCCGCCTCGGCCACCGGGCCGACGGCCTCCGCTGCGATCCGCTCGCTCCACCCCAGGCCGACGAGGGCGGCCACGACCTGCGCGACGACCTTCTCGTCGGCCTTTCCCGACGCGACAGCCCCGCCCGTGCCGCCGAGCCCGAGGGCCTGCAGCTTGCCGGCGAGCTGAACCACGATGAGCTTGGCCGTCTTGGGTCCGATTCCCGACACGCGACGAAACGGCGCGTCGTCTTCTGCGGTGACCGCCTGCGCGATCTGGTCGACGGTCAGCGAAGCCAGCACGCCGAGGGCGGATTTGGGCCCCACCCCCGACACGCTGATCAGCTGGAGGAAGACGCTGAGCTCGTCGCGGGTGGCGAACCCGAACAGCGCCAGGGCGTCCTCGCGCACGACGAGGTGCGTGTGCAGCACGATCTCGTCGCCTACGTGAAAGCTCCGCGACAGTTGCGGGGTCACCGCGATCGAGAACCCGACGCCGTTGACGTCGACGATCACGCTGTCGGGATCGAGGTGCAGCACGCGACCGCGTGCGGAGGAGATCATGCTCCGAGCCTACGGCCGCCTTCGGATGTTTGTTCTATCGACACGCGCCCGCGGCCGGGGTCGGCCCTGTCGGGTGCCCCGCGGCCAGGCTGTTGCCGAGGCGTTCTCAGAACGGTGGTGGGCCCTCGGCTGCGGCCAGGGCGGTGAATTCGAGCACGCGTCGCGGGATGTCGAGGTGGGTCCGCCCGGTGGGGCTGGTCCATTCCAGGATGCCGTGCAGCTTCTGGATCACGGTCCAGGCGCTGGCGTGTTTGAGGGTGTGGTGCCGGACGCAGAGGTTCGCGAGGTTGCACAACGCGGTGGGTCCGCCTCGCGCGTGGTCGAGGGTGTGGTCGTGGTCGCAGTAGTACACGGGCCTTCGGCATCCGGGGAACCGGCAGTGCTCGTCGCGGGCGTCGAGGTGCCTGCGCTGTGCCCGGTTGGGCCGGTAGGTGTCGACGTGCTGCACGGCGCCGGTGGTCGGGGAGGTGAACACCCGCTCCCAGAGGTCCGTGGTCGCGGCGAGGTGCCGGGCGGTATCGGGGTCGATGGGCCCGTACCCGATGAGTTCGGCCGGCGCGGTGCCTTCGCCGGTGAGGGTGTCGACGGGGATCACGATCTGCACGTGCGCGGTGATCGCCTG